>NZ_JAWOTW010000009.1:0-82627 GCF_033339075.1 Vibrio sp. 970 | reverse complement strand
TGGCGCGTCCTGGAGGATTCGAACCTCCGACCGCCTGGTTCGTAGCCAGGTACTCTATCCAGCTGAGCTAAGGACGCGCAATTTTCGACATCGACTTTCGTCAACATCAGGGCATTACCCTTTAATAAGTGGCGCGTCCTGGAGGATTCGAACCTCCGACCGCCTGGTTCGTAGCCAGGTACTCTATCCAGCTGAGCTAAGGACGCGCAGATCTTCTTGCTAAGAAGTTGTGAAGTAAATCACATTCATTTCTTACGAAACAAAAAAAAGGCCATCGGGCCAGTCAATGAATGGCGGTGAAGGAGGGATTCGAACCCTCGATACGGGATAAACCGTATACTCCCTTAGCAGGGGAGCGCCTTCAGCCTCTCGGCCACCTCACCGTTTTCATTGTTATATCTCAAAAGAGATATGGCGCGTCCTGGAGGATTCGAACCTCCGACCGCCTGGTTCGTAGCCAGGTACTCTATCCAGCTGAGCTAAGGACGCACTTTTTGTTGATAAATCAACGTTGCAAGAATGGCGGTGAAGGAGGGATTCGAACCCTCGATACGGGATAAACCGTATACTCCCTTAGCAGGGGAGCGCCTTCAGCCTCTCGGCCACCTCACCGTCTTGCGGAGGCACATATTACGTTTTACCGAAAATATGTCAAACACTTTCTTTGAAAAAATCTACGAAACTGGCTTAACCGTTGCTGATTTAATCAAAGTGACTATTAAACGAACTTTATCACTCTATTATGATGAAAAAAAGAGAGTCTTCTCTGAAAAAAAGACATTTATTTTCAAATAACTTTCTGAAGTTCGAATCAACATTATTGATGAATTCACAGCCATACTCAACACAATAGTTTCTGCAAATTTTCAAAAACAGTAAAAACTAAAAAGGCCAACCCTTCGGTTAGCCTTTTTCATTCAAACTAAGCTCTGTAAACAGGAGCGACTTAGTAGTTACCTGAAGCAACGTTGCCATTGCCTTTTTCAGCTTGAATGCGCATGTAGATTTCTTCACGGTGAACTGAAACCTCTTTCGGAGCGTTAACGCCGATACGCACTTGGTTACCTTTAACACCTAGTACAGTTACAGTCACTTCATCACCAATCATCAGTGTTTCGCCTACGCGGCGAGTCAAAATTAGCATTCTTTGCTCCTTGAGTAATCTCTAAATTTTCTTGCTACAAAGCTATTATCCAACAAAAGTTATATTTTCGTAAACTACCTTGTTAGCGAAAATCAGCCTAAAAAGGCATGTTTTTGTTGAATGTTTAATGCTTCACTAGACGTAATGTAAGCATCATGCAGAATGTTTGCTGCTGTATCCACACATTCGGGTGCTAAAACTAGCATCATAGTGAGTGCATTCGTTGCGCTGAAATTGATCTCAATATCTCGCTTTGCCAACAAATCGCATGCGTGCTCTACCATTCCATTGGCCTCAAGCCCCACTGCGGTCAACAGGCTTACCACTTCACTATTACGGATTTTGTCGCTGAACACCAGATCGAACTTGGCACATGCATCTTGTTTTATCATGATGCCTGCCCGTTCTGTTTCCTCGATCACATTCCAAATGTCGATACCCAACATCTGACATTGTTTTGTAGCACTAGATAAATGTTCTTTATCGACTTCGATTATGGCAAGGTCACGTTGAATGGCTATACCAGAGACGGCTTGATTGCCTAACTCCCCCTTTACCAGACTGCCTTCATTAACATCAAATGTCGAAAGCACGCGCAGTGGCACATTATTCTTCCATGCAAATTGCACTGAAGGTAAATGTAATACTTTCGCGCCTCGGCTTGCCATCGCTTCCATGGAAGGAAAATCGATAACCGCCAATTTTCGCGCGTTTTTCACTACACGTGGGTCACAAGTATAAATACCATCAACGTCGGTAAAGATTTGACACTCATCAGCGCGCAATGCGCCTGCCAGTGCCACAGCGCTCGTATCTGAGCCACCTCGACCTAATGTGGTGATATCCCCGTTCTCATTCACACCTTGAAAGCCTGCAACAATCACGATTTGGTCTTGCTCAAGCAATCCCAGAATTGTCTTAGTATCAATGTGTTTAATCGTTGCGTCATTGTGTTGATTATCCGTCACAATATTCGCCTGTGCTCCGGTAAGCGAGCGTGCAGCATGACCCAATTTATTGAGTGTCATTGCTAACAGTGCCATTGACACTTGCTCACCAGCAGAGAGCAAAACATCAAGTTCTCGAGCTGTAGGCACGCTATCTATCTGTTTAGCGAGGTCCATCAGTCTGTTTGTTTCGCCTGACATTGCAGACACGACAACAACAACTTGATTGCCATCATTTTTCGCCTTAATGATGTGTTCAGCAACTTGGTGGATTCTTTCAATTGAACCCACGGAGGTTCCGCCAAACTTTTGCACGATAAGGGGCTTTTTCACCAGTCTTCACCTTCCCAAGACCGAAGTCTCTTTAGAACTGCTTACATCGTCAGTATTTCCTTTTAGAAAAATTATATAAGCAGTAGTTACAACAAAAACCAAATAGCCTAAATGACTCGGTTAACTTTTGGTCAATTAAACCACTTGGCTGCTAAAAAAAATTACGCTCAATCAAAGAAACTTGATTGAGCGTAATTTTAGTAGTTAAAAGCTTATAAGCGCTCTTCTAACCAAGGCTGAACTGTTTTAATTGCCTCTGGTAGTGCGGCTACATCAGTACCACCAGCTTGAGCCATGTCAGGACGACCACCGCCCTTACCACCGACTTGCTCAGCAATCATCTTAACTAGATCACCAGCTTTTACTTTACCAGTTAGATCTTTAGTCACACCAGCAATCAGGCCAACCTTGTCACCTGTCACGTTGGCAAGCAGTACGACACCAGACCCCATTTGGTTCTTGATGTCATCAACCATAGTACGTAGGTTCTTGCTGTCAGCGCCTTCAAGAGCTGCGACTAGAACTTTTGTACCATTGACTTCAACCGCTTTGCCCATGATGTTAGCGCTTTCTGCTGCCGCCATCTTATCTTTTAGCTTCTGCACTTCTTTCTCTAGCGCTTTTGCTTTCTGTGCAGATTCTGCCAGTTTCTCTTCGTACTTCGCGTTTTGAGCTTCAATCGCGTCTAATGCAGCCTCGCCTGTTACCGCCTCAATACGTCGAATACCTGCAGCAATGCCGCTTTCTGAAGTGATTTTGAATAGGCCAATATCACCTGTGCTTGATGCGTGAATACCACCGCAAAGCTCTGTCGAGAAGTCACCCATAGACAGTACGCGTACTTCGTCATCGTACTTCTCACCAAACAGTGCCATTGCGCCTTTCTTCTTAGCAGACTCAATGTCCATCACGTTGGTTTCAATCGTGTGGTTGCGACGAATTTGCGCGTTAACTAGACGCTCAACTTCTTTCAGTTCTGCTGCAGTTACGGCTTCTAGGTGTGAGAAGTCGAAACGTAGGTTGTCTGCCTTCACCAATGAGCCTTTCTGCGTTACGTGCTCACCTAAAACTTGGCGTAGTGCTGCGTGTAGCAAGTGCGTTGCTGAGTGGTTTAGAGAGATAGCTGCGCGACGCTCTGCGTCAACGATAGTTGCTACTTCATCACCTTTCGCTAGAACGCCTTCTGCCATTACACCGTGGTGCGCGATTGCGTTACCTAGTTTTTGAGTGTCCTCAACGCGGAATACACCAGACTCAGTACGGATTTCACCAGCGTCACCACACTGACCGCCTGACTCTGCGTAGAATGGTGTTTCACCAAGTACGATGATTGCTTTGTCGCCCGCAGATAGCGAATCTACTTCGTTGCCTTCAACGAACATCGCTGCGACAGAACTAGAGCCTTTAGTACCTGTGTAACCACAGAATTCTGTTTGCGTATCAACTTTGATTGCTGCGTTGTAGTCAGTACCAAAGTTACCCGCTTCACGCGCACGTTGACGCTGCTCTTCCATCGCTTTCTCAAAACCTTCTTCGTCGATTGCGAACTCACGCTCACGTGCAACGTCGTTAGTTAAGTCAGCTGGGAAGCCGTAAGTGTCGTAAAGTTTAAATACGGTTTCGCCGTCCAGTACTTTACCGTCTAGGTTATCTAATGCTTCGTTTAGAATCGCCATACCGCGCTCAAGTGTACGACCAAAGTTTTCTTCTTCGATACGCAGTACTTTTTCAACCACAGCTTGTTGACGCTTCAGCTCTTCACCAGCCGTACCCATGATGTCTGCCAGTACGCCAACCAACTTGTGGAAGAATGCACCTTGTGCGCCCAGCTTGTTACCGTGACGAACTGCGCGACGGATGATACGGCGTAATACGTAACCACGACCTTCGTTTGAAGGCATAACGCCATCCACGATCAGGAATGAACATGAACGGATGTGGTCAGCGATAACGCGTAGTGATTGGTTTGATAGGTCTTCGTAACCGATCACTTCTGCTGCTGCTTTGATAAGAGCTTGGAATACATCGATTTCGTAGTTTGAGTGAACTCCCTGCATGATTGCAGAGATACGCTCGATACCCATACCAGTATCTACCGATGGTTTGGGTAGCGGTTCCATAGTGCCGTCTGCGTGACGGTTGAACTGCATGAATACGTTGTTCCAGATCTCGATGAAACGGTCGCCATCTTCTTCAGGCGTGCCAGGACGACCACCCCAGATGTGCTCACCGTGATCGTAGAAGATTTCAGTACATGGACCACAAGGGCCAGTGTCGCCCATTTGCCAGAAGTTATCAGACTCGTACGGCTTGCCGCCTTCTTTGTCACCAATGCGAACAATACGATCTGCGGGCACGCCAACTTTCTTGTTCCAGATGTCAAACGCTTCGTCATCGGTTTCGTAAACAGTTACCAATAAACGATCCGCTGGCAGTTTAAGAACTTCGGTTAAGAATTCCCAAGCAAAGGAGATCGCATCTTCTTTGAAGTAATCGCCAAAGCTGAAGTTGCCTAACATTTCAAAGAATGTGTGGTGACGAGCAGTAAAGCCAACATTTTCTAGGTCGTTATGTTTACCACCAGCACGTACGCAACGCTGAGCCGTAGTCGCTCGAGTGTAGGCTCGTTTTTCTAAGCCTAAGAAACAATCTTTAAATTGGTTCATACCTGCGTTTGTGAACAACAGGGTTGGGTCGTTATGTGGAACTAACGATGAACTTTCTACGATTTGGTGTCCTTTGCTCTCAAAGAACTTGAGGAACGCGTTACGAACCTCATCAGTGCTCATGTACATGCAGCTCTTCCTGAAAATAGTCGAGTTAGAATTTTGCCGTATTGTAGATCATGCAAACAGCTGAGACTAGTTTTCTTGAGGAAAAGAGGGAGTAGGAGAAAAAATTTGAAGCAAAACAAAAATCAGTGCGGACGACTGACCGTTAATCTTCGTCCTCAAAGTTCAGCGCGTAGCTGATTTGGTCAAAACTGTAGCCACGATATTGCAGAAATCGCACCTGTTTAGCGTACTCTTTCTGGTCTTTGGCTTTAATACCTTTGAATTTCTTTTCTGCCGCCTGTTTAGCCAGTTCAAACCAATCTTGCGGCTCTTCAGCCATAGCTTGCTCAATCACCGATTCCGCAACACGCTTCTGGTTTAACTCTTGACGAATTCGACGCTCTCCATGTCCTTTGTATACATGCTGTCTAATTTGACTCTTCGCGTAACGTAAATCATCTAGATAATTATGGTCTAGGCAAAAATTAATTGCGATGTCGATGTCTGATTCTTCATAGCCCTTCATCGATAATTTTTGGTAAAGCTCATACTGACCATGATCGCGACGGCTAAGCAATTGGATAGCTGCCTCTTTGCTCGATAATGTTGGCGCCTGGCGTTTTTGGTACATGATGATCCTAAAAGTATTTTTGCTGTACAGGCTCTCAATGGCCTTTGTGATAATTCGATTTTTGATTTCAATAGATACAACAAAGCCCCGCATTGCAGGGCTTTGTCATTTATTAATCTATGAGAGATTAAAACTCTTCAGCTTGCTCTGGCGCTTCACCAGCTTCAGGCGCTTCCGCAAGTGCTGGCGCTAGCAACATTTCACGCAGTTTTGTATCGATAGTTTTAGCCACTTCAGGGTGCTCACGCAGGTAGTTACACGCATTCGCTTTACCTTGACCAATCTTATCGCCATTGTAGCTATACCAAGCACCGGCTTTTTCAACTAACTTGTGCTTCACACCTAGATCGACAAGTTCACCTTCGCGGTTAAAGCCTTGGCCGTACATGATTTGTGTGTTTGCTTCTTTAAATGGTGCTGCAATCTTATTCTTAACAACTTTGATGCGCGTTTCGTTACCTACGACTTCGTCACCTTCTTTGATTGCGCCAGTACGACGGATATCTAGACGAACAGAAGCGTAGAACTTAAGTGCGTTACCACCTGTTGTTGTTTCTGGGTTACCAAACATCACACCAATCTTCATACGGATTTGGTTGATGAAGATACACATACAGTTAGACTGCTTTAGGTTACCCGTTAGCTTACGCATTGCTTGAGAAAGCATACGTGCTTGCAGGCCCATGTGGCTATCGCCCATTTCGCCTTCGATTTCTGCTTTCGGTGTTAGTGCTGCGACAGAGTCGACAACCATAACATCGATAGCACCAGAACGTGCAAGTGCGTCACAGATCTCTAGCGCTTGCTCACCTGTGTCTGGCTGAGAAACTAGCAATGCATCGATATCAACGCCAAGTTTCTTCGCGTATACAGGATCTAGAGCGTGCTCTGCATCGATAAACGCACACGTTTTGCCTTCACGTTGTGCAGCAGCAATAAGCTCAAGGGTTAGCGTTGTTTTACCTGAAGATTCTGGACCGTAGATTTCTACGATACGACCCATTGGTAGACCACCAGCACCCAAAGCGATATCAAGAGAAAGAGAACCCGTTGAGATGGTTTCTACGTCCATTGCGCGGTTATCACCAAGGCGCATGATAGAGCCTTTACCGAATTGCTTTTCAATTTGACCTAGCGCAGCGGCGAGCGCTTTCTGTTTGTTCTCGTCCATTACTTTCTCCGATTTATTCATCTTCTTTGGGCGACGAATAGTAATTCATTTTTCTTAAGCAGAAGAACTGCTCAGCAATGAAAGTTATTATACTGTTGATTCATACAGTGTCCATACCTGTATGAAAAAAATTTGGCTGACCTAAAGTCATGATTTGCTCTAGCCCTTATCAATGCTGGGCTAAAACAATTTAAGAAATTCTAGAGTAGATGTTGATACAATTGAGTCAGCGCATGCTCGACCGCTTTTTTGCGAACTTCTGCACGGTCACCAGTAAAATGCATGGTTTCGACTTGCTGCCAACTTTGGTTATCAGCAAAAGCAAAGCAGACCATGCCGACTGGTTTCTCTTCACTGCCACCACCCGGCCCTGCAATACCACTGATGGACACACCGATGGTCGCATTGGAGTTTTTAATTGCACCCTGTACCATTTCAATCACAACTGGCTCACTCACTGCACCATGCGCTTCTAACGTTGAAGCTTGCACACCAAGCATCTCCATTTTCGCTTCATTACTGTAGGTGACAAACGCACGGTCAAGCCACGCTGAACTACCAGCAATGTCAGTAATGGCGGTTGCAACACCACCACCTGTGCATGATTCTGCGGTCGTTAAAAGATGCCCGTGTTTAGCCAATAATGCGCCTAAATCGGCACTCAATTTTGTTGTTTTTTCCATAGCCAAAATGCCCTTTGTCTCTTTTTACTTGATAGGGATTCACGTATCCTAAGCCGCTACGGAAATAAACAAAAGAACTTACCTGTGAAAGCTGAACAAAAACACACTCCGATGATGCAGCAATACCTCAAGCTAAAAGCTGAGAACCCAGAGATTTTGCTGTTCTACCGCATGGGCGATTTCTACGAACTCTTTTACGATGATGCCAAGCGAGCTTCTCAGCTTCTTGATATTTCATTGACCAAACGTGGTGCGTCTGCAGGTGAACCTATCCCAATGGCGGGTGTGCCATTTCACGCCGTAGAGGGCTACCTGGCAAAACTTGTTCAGCTTGGTGAGTCTGTGGCGATCTGTGAACAGATTGGCGATCCGGCCACCAGCAAGGGCCCGGTAGAACGTAAAGTTGTGCGTATCGTGACACCAGGTACTGTGACGGATGAAGCGCTGCTTTCTGAGCGTGTCGATAACTTAATCGCAGCAATTTACCATCACAACGGTAAGTTCGGTTATGCGACGCTGGATGTCACCTCTGGTCGCTTCCAACTGACAGAACCAGAAACTGAAGAAGCGATGACAGCCGAGCTTCAACGCACTGCACCACGTGAGCTACTGTTCCCAGAAGATTTTGAACCTGTACATTTAATGGCGAGCCGCAATGGTAACCGTCGTCGCCCAGTCTGGGAGTTTGAGCTTGATACGGCTAAGCAACAACTCAATCAACAATTTGGCACAAAAGATCTGGTTGGTTTTGGTGTAGAACATGCGTCCTTAGGGCTGTGTGCTGCTGGTTGTTTGATCCAGTACGTAAAAGATACTCAACGTACGGCTTTACCTCATATTCGCTCTTTAACGTTTGATCATCAGGATCAATCCGTAATCCTTGATGCTGCTACCCGACGTAATCTGGAAATTACTCAAAATCTAGCAGGCGGAACCGATAACACGCTCGCTGCAGTACTCGACCATTGTGCAACTCCGATGGGCAGCCGAATGCTGAAGCGTTGGTTGCATCAGCCTATGCGTTGCATTGAAACGTTAAACAATCGCCTTGATGCGATTGGTGAGATTAAAGAACAAGCTCTGTTTGCCGATCTTCAACCAACGTTAAAGCAAATTGGCGATATTGAACGTATCTTAGCGCGCCTTGCATTACGCTCTGCTCGCCCTCGCGATATGGCTAGACTTCGCAATGCCATGCAACAGCTACCAGAGCTAGAATCTGTCACCGCTTCTTTGACCCATCCGTACCTAACGAAATTGGCGAAGTATGCAGCTCCGATTGACGAAGTATGTGACCTGTTAGAACGCGCGATTAAAGAAAATCCGCCGGTTGTTATTCGTGATGGTGGCGTCATCGCTGAAGGCTACAATGCGGAACTCGATGAATGGCGAAAATTGGCAGACGGTGCAACAGAATATCTTGAGCAGCTTGAGCGAGATGAGCGTGAACGACACGGTATCGATACGCTTAAAGTAGGCTATAACAACGTTCATGGCTTCTTTATCCAAGTGAGCCGTGGCCAGAGCCATTTGGTTCCACCGCATTATGTACGTCGCCAAACACTCAAAAACGCTGAACGCTACATCATCCCAGAGCTTAAGGAACACGAAGACAAAGTACTTAACTCGAAGTCTAAAGCGTTAGCACTTGAGAAACAGTTGTGGGAAGAACTGTTTGATCTATTGATGCCAAACCTTGAGAAGCTGCAAAACCTAGCTTCTGCTCTGTCTCAGCTAGATGTATTACAAAACCTAGCAGAGCGTGCAGATTCGTTAGATTACTGCCGCCCAACGCTTGTGAAAGACGCAGGAATTCACATTCAAGCTGGCCGTCATCCAGTCGTAGAACAAGTAACAACAGAGCCGTTCATCGCGAACCCAATTGAGCTTAACCCAGCCCGGAAGATGTTGATCATCACCGGTCCAAACATGGGTGGTAAATCAACCTACATGCGTCAAACTGCGCTGATTGCATTGATGGCACATATCGGCTCTTATGTACCGGCAGAATCCGCACAGATTGGTTCTTTAGATCGTATATTTACTCGTATTGGTGCATCAGATGATCTTGCATCTGGCCGCTCGACCTTCATGGTAGAAATGACCGAAACAGCCAATATTCTTCACAACGCAACTAAGAACAGTTTGGTGCTAATGGATGAAATCGGACGCGGTACTAGTACTTACGACGGTCTGTCTTTAGCTTGGGCAAGTGCGGAATGGCTCGCAACACAAATTGGTGCGATGACCCTATTTGCAACTCACTACTTCGAATTAACAGAGTTACCGAACCAACTGCCAAGCTTAGCGAACGTTCACTTGGATGCCGTAGAACATGGAGATAGCATTGCCTTTATGCACGCAGTTCAAGAAGGTGCGGCAAGTAAGTCTTACGGCTTGGCTGTTGCGGGCTTAGCTGGCGTACCAAAAACGGTCATCAAAAATGCGCGTAACAAGCTATCTCAGCTAGAGCAACTGGGGCAAAACAGTGACACACCGCGTCCAAGTGCAGTAGATGTGGCTAACCAGTTGAGCCTGATTCCAGAGCCTAGCGAGGTCGAACAAGCTCTGTCAGGTATTGATCCTGACGACTTAACGCCACGCCAAGCTCTTGAAGAGCTGTATCGCTTGAAGAAGATGCTGTAAACAGACTCACACCAACGAGCAAAAAAGAAAAAAGGCTATGGGGAACCATAGCCTTTTGCGTATCTAGTGAAATACGGATTATTTAATCGTCTTCTACGTTAAACAAGTTTTCCATATTCAAACCTTGTTTGATTAGGACTTCACGAAGACGACGTAAACCTTCCACTTGTATTTGACGTACTCGCTCACGTGTCAGACCAATCTCTCGACCAACTTCTTCCAGCGTCGAAGGCTCGTAGCCTAGTAGGCCGAAGCGACGTGCAAGCACTTCTTTCTGTTTCGGATTCAACTCTTCTAACCAATGAATCAACGATGATTTGATGTCGTCATCTTGAGTCGAAACTTCTGGATCAGAGTTGTTTGCATCAGGAATAATATCCAGCAGCGCTTTCTCACCGTCACCACCGATTGGCGTGTCGACAGAGCTAATACGCTCATTAAGGCGTAACATTTTGCTTACGTCTTCGACTGGAATATCTAATTGAGCAGCAATTTCTTCTGCGGTCGGTTCGTGATCGAGCTTTTGAGAAAGTTCACGCGCAGTACGCAGATAAATGTTCAGCTCTTTCACTACATGGATAGGTAGACGGATCGTGCGAGTTTGGTTCATCAACGCTCGCTCTATCGTTTGTCGGATCCACCACGTTGCGTAAGTAGAGAAACGGAAACCACGTTCTGGGTCGAATTTTTCGACCGCTCGGATCAAGCCGAGGTTACCTTCTTCAATCAGATCGAGTAGTGCTAGACCACGGTTACTGTATCGACGAGAAATCTTAACAACCAAACGTAGGTTACTTTCGATCATACGTTTGCGTGCTGCTTCGTCGCCACGTAGGGCGCGTCTTGCGTAAAGCACTTCTTCTTCGGCAGTAAGTAAAGGTGAGAAGCCAATTTCGCCCAAATACAACTGAGTTGCATCTAAGCTTTTACTGCTCGCGTCAAATTCTTCACGCGCAGTCGCTTTGCTTTCTGTGGATGATGATCTTTCGAGTTCGTTATCAATGGTCTTCACTGACGCATTGTCAAATGCAAACTCTTCAACTTTGGTTACTGTGTTGCTGATACTCATAACGCCTCCCCCTGGCGAGTTAGCAAGACATGACAACTCAATATGTCGCTAAATGATGTCGCAAGTTGTTTTTCAAAGTTTTAAGGCAAATAGCGTTTTGGATTCACTGATTTACCTTGATAGCGAATTTCAAAGTGTAGTTTGACCGACTTTGCACCTGAACTACCCATGGTGGCGATTTTTTGTCCGCTTTTTACGCTTTGTCCTTCTGTGACCAGCAGTTTGTCATTATGTGCGTATGCGCTTAAATAATTGTCGTTATGCTTTACTATAATTAAGTTGCCATAACCTCGTAGCGCATTGCCTGAATAAACGACTGTGCCGGCTGCGGTTGAAACGATAGGTTGACCACGCTGTCCTGCGATGTCGATACCTTTATTTCCCTGTTCTCCCGCCGAAAAGTTCTTGATTACTCTCCCTTTTGTTGGCCACAACCACTTTGAGACTTTATCACTCTTTGCTGTGGTAGTTGGCGCTTTTTGCTTCACTTTTTGGTTATCTTTTGAACCAACATACTCCTTTGTTTTCGATTGTTCAACCTTCTTTGGAGGCTGTTTTTGTACGACTTTAGGCTTAGTCTCTGTAGGTTTTTGACTAGAGTTTTTACTCGAAGGTTTAGGTTTAGAGGCTGTTGATGTTTTCGTCACTGGAGCTGGGGGGGTCGTAACAACAGGAGCCACAACGGGTTCAACTTTTTGACCATATTTAGGGGCGACATATTTCGGAGCCCAAAGTTTTAGCCTCTGTCCTGGGTAGATAGTGTAAGGCTGAGTTAACTCATTGTAACGAACAAGATCATTTACATCTTTATCTGTGACATAAGCTATGAAGTAAAGCGTATCGCCTTTTTTTACCTCATAATAACTCCCTCTGTAACTCCCTCTTTCAAGGCTTGAATAGTCTTTTTTTAGGCTAGAGACAGGTGCAGGGGAATGCGCTGCACAACCAACTAGTCCTGCAGCAAACACAAAGCTAATACCAATATGACGTAGTAACTTATTCACCTATCCCTAACCCTTAAGCTAAATCACCCGCAACCAGAGGTACGAACCGAACCATTTCTACAACGGTAGAGAGATATTCGTCTCCCTTACGCTCTATTTTTAATAACTGTTGCTCCGTATCTCCAACAGGAATGACCATTTTGCCGCCATCTCTTAATTGTGAGAGAAGAGCTTGGGGAATCACTTCAGCGGCAGCGGTAACAATAATAGCATCGAAAGGACCTCTCGCTTCCCAGCCCTGCCACCCATCAGCATGCTTAGTTGAAACATTGTAAATATCCAATTGCTTCAGGCGACGCTTTGCTTCCCATTGCAACGATTTAATTCGCTCAACGGAGTATACATGATCAACAATTTGCGCCAGTACCGCGGTTTGATAACCCGATCCCGTTCCGATTTCCAGAACACGACTCGCCGGCTCTAGCTCAAGCAACTCGGTCATACGCGCAACGATATAAGGCTGAGAAATAGTTTGTCCCTGACCAATTGGTAACGCATTGTTATCATAGGCTTGGTGCATCATCGCTTGAGAAACAAAGCTTTCTCGTGGCAAGCGTTGGATAGCATCCAGAACTCTTTGGTCTTTGATGCCACTGGAGATAAGAAACGCTATCAACCTGTCAGCATGTGGGTTACTCATTACTTCTCTTCCTTTAACCAACTATCCATAGCACGCAGCGACTCGTGAGCGGTGAGATCAACTTGCAGAGGCGTCATTGAAACTCGGCCATGCTCAATTGCATAAAAGTCCGTGCCCTCTCCTGCATCTTGCTCCTTTCCTGGTGGCCCTAACCAATAAATGTCATGGCCTCTCGGATCTTTCTGCTTGATCATATTCTCTGCGTGATGACGTGCACCTAAACGCGTAACTTCAATTTCACCTAAATTCTCTGATGGTAAGTCAGGCACGTTTACGTTCAGTAGACGATTCGTTGGAATCGGCGACGCTAAATGCTGTTGTACAATGTGACGTGCAATTTTAGCGGCGGATTCGAAATGTCGCTTACCCACTAGAGAAAAAGCCACCGACTGAACGCCAAGGAAATGACCTTCCATGGCGGCTGCTACTGTTCCAGAATAAAGAACATCATCACCCAAATTAGCGCCATGGTTGATTCCTGACAGAACAAGATCAGGCAAATCATCTTTCATTAGCTCATTCAGCGCGAAATGCACACAATCCGTGGGCGTGCCTTGCACTGAGTAGATATTTGGGGCAATTTCAGTCACGCGTAATGGTTGTTCTAATGTGAGTGAATTCGAAGCACCTGAACGATTTCGATCAGGTGCGACAATGGTCACTTCGGCGATATCTCTCAACTCATCAGCGAGGGCATGAATCCCTTGTGCATGAACACCATCATCATTGCTGATTAAGACTCTTAAGGGCTTCGGGTTTCGTGAATCCTGTTCCATTAGTATTCTCTTTCTACTTCAACCTCATTAACTAACTCACGAACAATAGAGGTCGCAAAAGATCCCGCATCCAGTGAGAAAGTCAGCGTAATGTTGTTACCTTCAACCGTCCAAGCTAAATCTTTTGGCTTCAGCGCAATATCGCGACGATCGTGGCGCATGCGATTACCACTAATCAACGCCATGAGGTCAGGCTCTTCGTCTAAAAACGGTTGCTCTAATGCCAGAGCCTCGGCTTGAGTAGGCAGTGCATTATCGCCAGCAAGCGCAGCGGTAATTGCCGCTTCACCTTGTGCAAATTGCACTTGCAAATCAGTGATGTTGTTTGCATCAATCAACTGAGTGCCAGAATTCGTCTGTGCAATGTCACCATCAATGAACTTATCAAACACACAATTCTCTAGACGAGCTGAAACGATGCGGTTGAAAATCCACGAACGAGCTGCTGATAAATACATGCTTCGCTTGTTTTGATTGCGGGTACGAACGTTTTCGCGTCCCCATCGACGTGCTTCTTCAAGGTTGTTGCCATCGTTACCAAAACGCTGACTACCAAAGTAGTTTGGCACGCCAACTTGTTTCACTTTTTCAAGACGTTGCTCTACATCCGCTATATCTGTCACTTCAGACAAAGTAACCACGAACTCGTTCCCTACTAGGTCACCAGGACGCAGTTTTTTATTGTGACGATCTGTTGCAAGGATTTCGATACTTGGGTATTGAGCCAAAAACGCTGAAAAACCTGGCGTTTCACCTTTCGGTAAATGGACACTTAACCACTGTTCCGTCACCGCATGACGGTCTTTAAGACCCGCCCAGCTAACGTCTTTCGACTTAACACCACAGGCTTTCGCTAACTCGTTAGCAACGAAGCTGGTGTTCTCGCCCGTTTTACGGATACGAACCATTAGGTGCTCGCCTTCGCCCGTAAAGGCAAAACCTAAATCTTCGCGAACCTGAAAATGCTCTGGCTGCGCTTTAATTTTTGCCGATGCAACTGGCTTACCCGTTAGGTAAGCCAATGAAGATAAAATGTCTGACATGATGTGTTTCCGCTGATATCACAGCTTAGGGGAGCAAATTGCTAGTTATTGCTTAAACAGAAGTACAACGGCTTCCGTTGCAATGCCTTCTTTGCGTCCAGTAAAACCGAGACGTTCTGTCGTCGTCGCTTTTACGTTAATGTTACTAATGTCGGTTTCTAGATCTTCGGCTATCGCCGCACACATTGCGTCAATGTGTGGTGCCATTTTAGGCGCTTGTGCCATGATGGTTACATCAGCATTGCCAAGACGGTAGCCTTGCTCTTTAACTCGACGGTAAACGTCTTTCAGTAATTCACGACTGTTTGCGCCTTTCCATTTATCATCCGTATCTGGGAAATGACGACCAATATCGCCGGCAGCAATCGCGCCCAGTAGAGCATCCGTTAACGCATGCAACGCTACATCGCCATCTGAGTGAGCAATCAAACCTTGTTCGTAAGGAATCGCTACACCACCGATAATTACCGGACCTTCACCGCCGAATTTATGTACGTCGAAACCATGACCAATTCGAATCATTTTCTATCCTTTCTTATTCGCCGCGCTCACGGCTTAGATAAAACTCGGCTAACGCAAGATCTTCTGGCTGAGTGATTTTTATATTGTTCGCATTCCCTTGAACTAAGGCTGGCTTCTCGCCTAGCCATTCCAAAGCCGAGGCTTCATCGGTAATGGTTACACCCTGTTCTAATGCGTCAGCCAGTGCTTGAGTAAGCTGCTGAGTTTTAAACATTTGTGGAGTCAGTGCATGCCACAATGCTTCTCTATCTACCGTATGATCGATATCTTGTACTGCGTTTGCTCGCTTCATTGTATCTCTCACAGGAGATGCGAGAATGCCACCCGTTGAGTGAGCGCAGCAAACATCAATCAAACGGTCAATGTCGGATGTTAATACACATGGCCTTGCAGCGTCGTGAACTAATACCCACTCGCTTTCCAGATGCTCATTGACATAGTTTAGCCCTGATAACACAGAGTCTGCTCTTTCTTTACCACCAGCTACACGAATCACATCTGGGTGCTTAGCAATGGACAATTCTGGGTAATATGGGTCGCCGTAAGTAATGGCAACGACAACCTTAGAAATATTTGGGTGAGAAAGCAGTTTCTCTACGGTATGTTCCAGTACCGCTTTACCTTCGATCAATAAATATTGCTTAGGGCGATCTGCCTTCATTCTGCTACCCACACCCGCAGCAGGCACAATTGCGATATGCGATGAGTTCATATCCAACATTTTAATGGTTTTCCTCACCTATAATGCGGTAAAAAGTCTCGCCATCTTTAACTAAACCGAGCTCATGACGCGCACGTTCTTCAATCGCATCAAGACCTTGCCTTAAGTCATCAATCTCAGCGAACATTTCATTGTTGCGAGCTTGTAGCTTGCTGTTCACTTGTTGCTGAACTTCAATTTCATCTTTTACTGTGTAGTAGTCAGACACTCCGTTTTTACCAAACCATAGAGTGTATTGAAGCAAGCCAAACAGTAGCGTAAGGGCTATAACAAAGATTCGCATATCGCTGCTAACATTCTGTACCGGAAGGAATTAGATAAGGTGACATATATAGCATAAATGCGAGGTTGCCTCTAGGGGAGAAAGGGAGACTCACACGCTCCTTACAAGAAATAAGCAGCAAAATGAAACAAGCTCATAGGAAGCGCTCCTTACCCATGACCAAAGTAAGAGCCAAAAATACAAACTTATAAATACAAAAAAACCGCCGTAGCGATGGTTTCAAAAAGCTATTTAGCGAAACTTTACTCAATAAGAATTAAGCTTGACCTTTAACTTCTTTAAGACCGCTTACTTGAAACATGGACTTAGCGCTTCCGTTATATAAAAAAACACCCCGCCAAAGCAGGGTGTTTTAAAAGCTTTAAGTTAAGCTGCTAATTCAGTGAAGAATTAAGCTTGACCTTTAACTTCTTTAAGACCGTTGAAAGGAGCGCGCTCACCTAGAGCTTCCTCGATACGGATTAGCTGGTTGTACTTAGCAACACGGTCAGAACGGCTCATAGAACCAGTTTTGATTTGACCTGCAGCTGTACCTACCGCTAGGTCAGCGATAGTTGCATCTTCAGTTTCGCCAGAACGGTGAGAGATTACTGCTGTGTAACCTGCGTCTTTAGCCATCTTGATTGCAGCTAGAGTCTCAGTTAGAGAACCGATTTGGTTGAACTTGATAAGAATAGAGTTAGCTACGCCTTTCTCGATACCTTCAGCAAGGATCTTAGTGTTAGTAACGAATAGATCGTCACCTACTAGTTGAAGCTTGTCACCTAGTAGTTCAGTTTGGTGCTTAAAGCCATCCCAGTCAGACTCGTCTAGACCGTCTTCGATAGAAACGATTGGGAATTGGTTAGCTAGCTCAGCTAGGTAGTGGTTGAACTCTTCAGAAGTGAAAGTTTTACCTTCGCCTTTCATGTTGTAGATGCCAGCTTCTTTGTCGAAGAACTCAGATGCAGCACAGTCCATAGCTAGAGTTACGTCTTTACCTAGTTCGTAACCAGCAGCTGCAACAGCTTCTGCGATAACTTCTAGAGCTTCAGCGTTAGATTTAAGGTTAGGAGCGAAACCACCTTCATCACCAACTGCAGTGCTGTAGCCTTTAGACTTAAGAACTTTAGCTAGGTTGTGGAATACTTCTGCACCGATACGTAGACCTTCTTTAAGAGTCTTAGCGCCAACTGGTTGGATCATGAACTCTTGGATGTCAACGTTGTTGTCTGCGTGCTCACCACCGTTGATGATGTTCATCATTGGTAGAGGCATAGAGAACTGACCTGCAGTGCCGTTTAGCTCAGCGATGTGCTCGTATAGAGGCATGCCTTTCGCAGCAGCAGCAGCTTTAGCGTTTGCTAGAGAAACAGCTAGGATAGCGTTAGCACCGAATTTAGATTTGTTTTCAGTGCCGTCTAGTTCGATCATTACTGCGTCGATTGCAGCTTGGTCTTTAGCGTCTTTGCCAACTAGAGCTTCAGCGATTGGGCCGTTTACAGCTTCAACTGCTTTAAGAACACCTTTACCTAGGAAACGTGCTTTGTCACCGTCACGTAGCTCAAGAGCTTCGCGAGAACCAGTAGATGCGCCAGATGGAGCTGCCGCCATACCTACGAAACCGCCTTCTAGGTGTACTTCAGCTTCTACAGTTGGGTTACCACGTGAGTCGATGATTTCACGACCTAGAACTTTAACGATCTTAGACATTAATGTTTCCTCTCGTTTCAAATATAAATGTCAATCTTAAAGGGCAGCAGCACAACCTTCGCCGCCGCCCGTATCCTTTTACTTCTCGAATTCGCCGCGTGCGTTTTGGCCCGCAGCCTTAACAAAACCTGCAAACAATGGATGTCCATCGCGAGGAGTCGAGGTGAATTCTGGGTGGAACTGAGCCGCTACAAACCATGGGTGAGCTGGGTTCTCAATCATTTCCACTAACTTCTTGTCCGCAGATAGACCTGATACTTTTAGGCCTGCTTTTTCGATTTGCGGACGAAGCACGTTATTCACTTCGTAACGGTGACGGTGACGTTCATGGATCGTCGCGCTACCGTACAGTTCACGAGCTTTAGTCCCTTTCTCTAGGTGACACAGCTGTGAACCAAGACGCATCGTACCGCCTAGGTCAGACTTTTCAGTACGCTCTTCTACGCTACCTGATTCGTCTACCCACTCTGTGATCAAACCTACCACAGGGTACTTAGTCTCTTTGTTAAATTCTGTTGAATGTGCACCTTCCATACCCGCAACGTTACGCGCGTATTCGATTAGTGCAACTTGCATACCCAAACAAATACCTAGGTAAGGCACGTTATTTTCACGTGCATATTGAGCCGCACGGATCTTGCCTTCAATACCACGATCGCCGAAGCCACCTGGTACTAGGATTGCGTCCAAACCTTCTAGAAGTTCAACGCCTTTTGTTTCGATATCTTGTGAGTCTACATACTTAATTGTGACGCTTAGGCGGTTTTTCAAGCCAGCGTGTTTAAGCGCTTCGTTCACAGATTTGTATGCATCTGGTAATTCAATGTATTTACCAACCATACCGATGGTTACTTCACCAGTAGGATTTGCTTCTTCGTAGATAACCTGTTCCCATTCAGAAAGGTCTGCTTCAGGAGCAGTAATACCAAAGCGAGCACACACAAGGTCATCTAGCCCTTGAGATTTAACCAACTGAGGGATCTTGTAGATAGAGTCTACATCCTTCATTGAAATTACTGCTTTTTCTGGAACATTACAGAACAGTGCGATTTTTTTACGCTCATTCGCAGGAATAACGCGATCGCTACGGCAAACTAGGATGTCTGGCTGAATACCGATAGATAGAAGTTCTTTTACAGAGTGTTGCGTCGGCTTAGTTTTCACTTCGCCCGCTGCCGCTAGGTAAGGAACAAGTGTTAGGTGCATGAACATTGCGCGCTCACGGCCTAGCTCAACAGCTAGCTGACGAATCGCTTCCATAAATGGTAGTGATTCGATATCACCAACAGTACCGCCAACTTCAACGATAGCCACATCATGGCCTTCAGAACCTGCAATAACGCGATCTTTGATTGCGTTAGTGATATGAGGGATAACTTGAATAGTTGCGCCTAGGTAGTCACCACGACGTTCTTTACGAAGTACGTCGGCATAAACACGACCTGCAGTGAAGTTGTTACGCTTGGTCATCTTGGTACGGATGAAACGCTCGTAGTGACCAAGGTCAAGGTCAGTCTCTGCGCCATCTTCTGTAACGAACACTTCACCGTGCTGAGTAGGGCTCATTGTGCCCGGGTCAACGTTGATGTAAGGGTCAAGCTTCATCATAGTCACTTTAAGACCACGAGCTTCTAGAATAGCCGCAAGAGATGCTGCTGCAATACCTTTACCTAGAGAGGATACAACCCCGCCAGTAACAAAAATGTAATTTGTCGTCATGTTTAACCTGAAATTGGTTGAATGAGGGAAATGGAGTGCTTCTGGACGGGAGATAAATATACCAGAAGCTCCTTACCGCCACAACGTGAAATCTATCACACCGTAATTTTTTATTTTTTGCTTCAAATCAAAGTGAGCAAAGACAAACCAAAGTCCGTTTTCGTGTAACCAAACAAGCTGACCTTATATTATGTATTCTGCCAGTTTACCTCTGCCTCGATTCTTCTTGTTTTACTTCATCCCAAAAATGGTCAAGTTCTGATAAAGAACAATCTGTAAGTACTTTGCCTGACTGCTGGACCTTGCCTTCAACTTGTTTAAAACGTCGCGCAAACTTTACGTTTGCTTTTCCTAGTGCGACTTCTGGGTTTTTATCAAGGTGGCGAGCCAAATTGACAGTCGCAAATAGCAAATCACCGAGCTCCAACTCAACTTTCTCTTCATCGGGCTGAACTTGCAGTGCCTCTTCCATGACTTCGTCAATTTCTTCTCGTACTTTATCGACAACCGGGCCAAGTGAATCCCAATCAAACCCAAATTTTGCACATTTTTTCTGAATTTTTGTAGCACGAGAAAGTGCCGGCAAAGAGTTTGGTATTGAGTCTAGGATACTTTCTTCCGCTTTGCCTACTAGGGCTTTTTCTTTTGCTTTTTCCGCTTCCCAGTTCGCGTTAATTTCCTCGTCAGATTCAAACTCAACATCTGAAAAAACATGCGGGTGGCGACGAGTCAGTTTTTCGTTCACGGTTTCGACGACATCCGAAAAGTCGAACAGCTCTTGCTCTTTCGCTAGCTGACTGTAAAAAATCACCTGAAACAACAAATCCCCTAGCTCTTCTTTTAGATTGGGCCAATCTCGATTTTGAATCGCGTCCACCACTTCGTAGGTTTCTTCTATAGTATGCGGAACGATGGTGTCAAAGGTTTGTTTTAAGTCCCAAGGGCAACCGTTTTCTGGGTCACGCAACTTCGCCATGATTTGTTCTAACTGTTCAATTGGATGACTCATTTTTTGTTCCTTTAAACCTTTCTATTAAAGAAAAAGGTGAGCAGCCAAAACCACTCACCTTCCACATTGTATTTTCTCAGCAGCTTTCACTAAGTAATTGTTACTTTGACAAGGCAACAAATTTTCGCGACTCCTGAGCATGGTTCACCATGTGATGGAGCAAGTGCGTACAGTCAACAACGCTATAACGATAACTATGACGAGAGTTTTAGCCGAGGCGTTTCACCGTCATGACATCCTTGATCTGTTCCACGCGCTTCGAAACCCGCGAAAGCACCTCAATATTGGTGACTTCTAGGTCAAAGTCCATGATGGCAAGTTGACGTCTGTAGTCGACTCGGTTCTTCATACTGGTCACTTTGATCTTTTCGTTGGCGAACAGTGTCGTAATGTCTTTGAGTAGACCACCTCGCTCCATCGCTTCAACACGCACGGTGAGGATGTATGACCCCACAAAGCCGCTGCCCCAGACTGTATCGATGATGCGCTCTGGCGCATGATGGCGCAGTTCTTCTAACTGTTCACAGTCACTACGGTGTACTGAAATCCCACGACCTTGCGTTATGTAACCAGAGATATCGTCACCTGGAATTGGCTGACAGCAACGTGCTAGATGTGTCATTAGGTTATCGACGCCTTCTACTACAACTGCGTCTTTTTTCGGTCGGCTTTGCGCGGGTGATTTATGCTCAGCTTCTTGCAGTTTTTCCAGTGCTTGCTGGTCTTCTTCCTCTGCCGTTGGCTTGTTAACTAACGCGTTGATATGGTTAATGATTTGATTGATGCGCAAATCACCGCTACCTACCCCAACATACAATTCATCTGGTGTTTTGACGTTAAACCGCTTGAGGGCGTAATGCTCTGCATCTTTTAACGTTGCGCCAATTTTGGCTAACTCATGCTCAAGGATTTCACGACCTGCTTCGAGGTTCTTCTCACGGCTTTGTTTTCGGAACCAGGCGTTAATTTTGGCACGCGCACGACCAGAATGAACGAAGCCTAATGATGGGTTTAACCAGTCACGTGATGGGTTAGGTTCTTTCTGAGTGATAATCTCGACTTGGTCACCCATATGTAATTTATGCGTGAACGGCACAATACGACCTCCGACTTTGGCACCGATACAACGGTGTCCCACTTCGGAGTGAATGTGATAGGCAAAATCTAGCGGCGTTGCCCCCATTGGCAAATCGACAACATCACCACGTGGTGTAAAGGCATAAACACGGTCATCAAAGACTTGGCTACGCAGCTCATCGAGCATTTCGCCAGAGTCAGACATTTCTTCTTGCCAATCCAGTAGCTTACGCAGCCACGTGATCTTCTCATCATAACCGCTTCGGCTGCTTGCCCCTTCTTTATATTTCCAGTGCGCGGCAACACCCAGCTCCGACTCTTCATGCATTTGCTTGGTACGAATCTGGATCTCGATGGTTTTGCCTTCTGGCCCTAGAATTACGGTGTGGATCGATTGATAACCGTTTGGTTTAGGGTTAGCAACGTAGTCATCAAACTCGCTCGGTAGGTGCTTGTATTTGGTGTGAACTACACCCAAAGCCGCGTAACAGTCTTGCAGTTTGTCTGCGATGATACGTACTGCTCGAACATCAAACAGCTCATCAAAGGCCAAACTCTTCTTCTGCATTTTTCGCCAAATGCTGTAGATGTGCTTAGGTCGACCACTCACTTCGGCATTGATGCCCGACACTTCCATTTCGTGCGTGAGGTCTTCAACAAAGTCTTTGATGTACTGTTCACGAACGATGCGTCGCTCAGAAAGCTGCTTGGCAATTTGTTTGTAAGTTTCCGGCTGTTGGTAGCGGAAAGCGTAATCTTCAATTTCCCATTTCAGCTGACCGATGCCTAATCGGTTTGCTAGCGGCGCATAGATGTTGGCACACTCTTTTGCCGCCGCACGTCGAACTTCATCAGGCGCTTTTTTAACTTCAATAAGGTTACAAATTCGCTCCGCAAGCTTGATAACCACGCAGCGGAAGTCATCCACCATGGCAAGCAGCATGCGGCGTACGTTATCTACCTGAGATGACGCTGCACTGCCTTCCATGTTGACGTTGAGTTGGCCAATAGCAGCCATTTCTTCAACGCCGTCGATTAATTTTATGATTTCTTTGCTGTATTTCTCTTCCAGAATTTCTCTGTTAAAAGCACCACTTGAAACCAAAGGAAACAGTTGAGCAGCCACTAAAGTGGCTTGATCCATAGACAAGGTGATCAAAATTTCGATCATTTCTCGTCCACGCCACAACAACAGCTCCGCTTGCTCGTTATCAGCTAATACCGTCTGGCAATCTCGATATACTTCGATTAAGCGTGAGGCTGTGTTTTTCTCTTGTCCTAGGCTAGCCACCCAGTTTTCGAGTTCAAACTGTTCATCTTGGTTTAAATGCGCGCTTCTTACCGCAACCATCTCATCATCCTAATTATTATATTCGTGTGGTTTGACTAACACCGTCCAGGTTAGTTCTTTTTACCGCGCGTACACGCTGGCTTTATGACCACCCACCACAAATAAGGGGTCAAAGTCCTAAAGTTAGGACTTTTCAAACAATGCCATCGATTCTAGATGACTGGTATGAGGGAACATATCCAGCATACCTAATTTCGTTAATTTATAGCCTTGCTCTATCAAGCTTTGACTATCCCTAGCAAGGGTAGCAGGATTACAAGAAACATAAACTACACGCTGTGCGCCAAGCTCAGAAACTTGATCGATGATCCCACTCGCTCCCGCGCGTGCCGGGTCTAATAATACTTTATCAAACCGCTCTGCGGCCCAGGCTTGGCCTTCAAAATCTTGCTCAAGGTTAGCGTGATAAAATTGCGCGTTATTGATTTGGTTCAAAGATGCATTGTTTGTGGCTTTTTCTACCATCTCTGCAACACCCTCTACTCCAACCACGTGCTTAGCTAATTTCGCAACTGGTAAACTAAAGTTGCCTAAACCACAGAACAAATCTAACACTCGGTCACTCTTTTGTGGGTCTAACCACTCAACCGCTTGCTTGACCATTTGTTGGTTTACACCTTGGTTTACTTGAATAAAGTTATTTGGTGCAAAAGGGATTTTCACTCCAACTTCTTGATAAAAAGGCATATCGCCTTCGATAAGGTCTAATTGTTCTGTCGATGGCATTAAGTACAACGATGCGCCATGACGTTTTGCCAACTCCGTTAGAGATTGAGTTTCACTCGTTGTCAGAGCGCTCAAGTGGCGCAGCGTAATACACGGCCCATTATCACCAAGTACCAGCTCTACATGACCCAATTGTTCAGGCTTTTTGAACGCTTTTAGGGCTGAGTAAATCTCTGGCAGCAAAACATTCAGTTCCGGTGCCAGCACTGGGCAATCGGTCACTTGCGCAATTTGCTTACTCTGCTTTTTACGGAAACCAAAATGTAGCTGACGTGTTTTTTTATCAACAAACAAGCTCACTCTCGCACGGCGACGGTAGGCCTGCGAATATCCCAATAACGGGGCATCTAGTTCAATGTCACTGCCTGAAAATTTTCGCATTAGCTGACGCAACGTTTGCTGTTTGTACGTCAATTGTTGGTCATAATCTAGATGCTGCAAATCACAGCCACCGCACTCATGATAATGTGGGCAAAATGGCTCCACACGAGCTTCACTCGGCTTAAGGATTTTAATCAACTTACCGCGAGCGTATTTGCTCTTTTCTTCCACCAATTGAGTGACCACCTCCTCACCCGGCAGTGCTCCATCAATAAACAATGGCTTCTTTTTGAGGTAAGCAATGCCTGCGCCGTGGTGATCTAAACGCTCTACTTGCACTGCTTGGTGCCGAGTATTGAGTTGGGTTTTCTTTTTCGGTTGAAAGATGCGTGCCATGCTCTATGCCTGATTTATGTGTAATTGCTCTTCGGCTTCACTATTCTTGATTGCAGCCGTTGTGTGATTCGAGTGACTTGATTATGCTTACCGTTTATTCGGTGACGTCACTTCTTTGCTCAAGGCTTTATCGTGCGCTTGAGAAATAATGCGTTATTTTCCCATATCCAGACTCCGATGTAATTAGATAACATGACCAGATATGGCTTACGAGCACGTGTAATTACACTAACTCTCGCTCCCACTCTCATTATTGGTTTATTACTGAGCGGCTTTTTCTCATTTAACCGCTACCAAGACCTTGAGAAACAAGTTATCACCACTGGTAACAGCATTATTGAGCCGCTGGCGATTGCCAGTGAAACTCATCTACTATCAGAAAGCCGAGAGGCGGTACGTCGCTTGATAAGCTACGCGCACCGCAAAAACTCCAAACTGGTTCGTAGTATCGCGGTATTTGATGAACATCATGAGCTCTTTGTGACCTCTAACTTTCATCCTAATTTTGAAGCCTTGATGTTTCCCAAAGATAAACCGATCCCGCAACTGGGTAATTCGGAAATCTACGAAAACTCACTGATATTGCGTGTCCCCATTTTGTCAGAAGGTCACTACTTAGCGGAGTTGTCGAACGAAAGCCAAGGCACAAAAGCGATTGGTTACATCGCCGTCGAGTTAGATCTCTCCTCCTTGAGGCTGCAACAGTATCAAGAAGTCTTCTCTGCTTTTTTAGTTCTGGTTCTCGGCCTTGGCTTAGCAAGTGTGTTTGCTTCACGTCTAATGCACGATGTGACCCAACCTATCACCCACATGAAGAATGTCGTTGACCGCATTCGCCGTGGTCATCTGGATGTGCGTATCGAAGGCAAAATGCACGGTGAGTTAGACCAGCTAAAAAATGGCATCAACGCCATGGCGGTATCGTTATCAGAATATCACGTGGAGATGCAGCACAGTATAGACCAAGCCACGTCCGACTTACGTGAAACGCTTGAGCAGCTAGAAATTCAGAACGTTGAGTTGGATATCGCGAAGAAACGCGCGCAAGAAGCGGCCAGGGTTAAGTCAGAGTTCTTGGCGAACATGTCGCACGAGCTGCGTACTCCGCTCAATGGGGTGATTGGCTTTACTCGTCAAATGCTTAAAACGCAGCTTTCTAACAGCCAAACGGATTACCTACAGACGATTGAGAAATCGGCGAACAACCTGCTGAATATCATCAATGACATTCTCGACTTCTCGAAACTTGAAGCGGGTAAGCTGGCACTCGAAAACATTCCTTTTGATTTCCGAGAAAGTTTAGAAGAGGTAATTAACCTACAAGCCACAAGTGCACATGAGAAAGGGTTAGAAATCACCCTAAAAGTGGACCCTAAAATTCCACCAGGTTTAGTTGGGGATCCACTACGTATCCAGCAAATTTTGACGAACTTAGTCGGTAACTCAATCAAGTTTACCGAGCGAGGCAACATTGATGTTAGCGTAGAAATGCGCTCTCAATCAGGAGACTCCGTCGAACTGCAATTCATGGTGCGAGATACCGGTATTGGTATCTCTGAGCGTCAGCAAGCGCAGTTGTTCCAAGCCTTTAGCCAAGCAGATGCAAGTATTTCACGTCGTTACGGCGGTACTGGTCTTGGTCTGGTTATCACTCAGAAACTGGTGAGCCAGATGGGCGGCGAAATCAGTTTAACCAGCCGTCTACACCAAGGTTCAACCTTCTGGTTTACGGTGCGCTTGCACTCAACCGAGATGCCAATGAGCGAACTGATTGAAGTGGAACTTCTGACTGGGAAGCAGTTACTGCTGATTGAACCAAACATGCAAGCCGCATCCGTAACCCAACAGATTCTAAGTCAGGAGGGTATTTTAGTAACCTACCGCTCTTCGCTACCAAACAACGAAGAACAATATGATTATGTACTGTTGAATTTAGCGGCCAACCAGACTCACGATGCGGAAGTTATTACACCTTGGATAGAACAAGCGAAACGCATGGCTCCGAGTATTCTCCTAGGGACACCGAGTACCGAATTGGCGCTTGCGGACCAAATAATGACAGAGCATCACGTCCAGTGCCTGACGAAACCATTGTCTCGCCGTAAGTTGCTACAAAGCCTGATTAGCGAACATGTAGAATCGCCACCGGTATTAAGCGCTCCAATTACGCCAAGCGAAGGGGACCGTTTACCTCTCACTGTACTAGCAGTGGATGACAACCCTGCAAACTTGAAGCTGATCTCTGCACTGCTCCGCGAACGAGTAGAAACCGTCACCGCCTGTAGCAATGGCCAGCAAGCGGTGAACCTGGCGACAGAGAAAAAGTACGATTTAATCTTCATGGATATTCAAATGCCACAAATGGATGGGGTGACCGCTTGTAAGCACATTAAAGAGTTGGAGCTAAATAAAGACACGCCAGTGATTGCGGTAACGGCACATGCCATGGCAGGGGAACGAGACCGCTTGCTCTCGGCAGGAATGGATGACTACTTGACCAAACCTATTGAAGAGCATGTGCTACAACAGGTTTTGGTTCACTGGAACCCAAATGCTTGTACAGAGAGCATTGGCAAAGTCGCCCCTTCATACGTTGATGAACCTGAAGGAAGCGCACCACAATCCGTTTCTTCGCCTCAGCAGGATGTGATTATTGATTGGCAAGCAGCCTTGAAACAGAGCGCGAATAAAGAGGATCTCGCTAAAGACATGCTACGCATGTTGATTGAGTTCATCCCTGAAGTAGAAGCAGTCGTTGACCAAGCTCTGGAGCAAGAAGATATCTCTCGTGATGACCTAATTCATGTCATCCATAAGCTGCACGGCAGTAGTTCATATTGTGGCGTTCCAAGACTGAAGTCACTCTGTGCGACGCTTGAGCAAGCACTGCGCTCAGGGATCAGTCTTGAGGAGGTTGAGCCTGAAATGTTCGAGCTGCAAGATGAAATGATTAAAGTAACAACAACCGCAAAGTTATACCTTGAACAGTGATCTATTGAAGAGAAACAAAAGCCAGAGCAAATGCTCTGGCTTTTTAGTATTTTGTTTAAGACTTACAAGCTAGGATTCAAAAATGACCGTCGCCACAGCGTAATGACGCTCATCGGAAATGGACAGGTGAATGTGGTTAACACCCATCGCATCCGCTATTTGCTTGGCTGTGCCCGTCAATGCGAGTACTGGTTTTCCAAGCTCATCGTTCGAGATGGAAAAGTCGTGAAACGTGACCCCTTTTGCGATCCCTGTCCCCAATGCTTTTGAGGCCGCTTCTTTAACAGCAAAGCGCTTAGCAAGATAACGACCTTGCAGCTTAAGCTGTGAGAATTTGGCCATTTCTTCTTCTGAAAGAATCCGCTGAGCAAAAGGTTCACCACTACGAGCTAACGCTTTTTCAATACGCTCAATTTCTGCAATGTCGGTCCCTAACCCTATAATCGCCATCTAGATAGCCCTATGACTGGCGAGCCTCAATCATCAATGCTTTCATGTCAGCAACCGCTTTATTTAAACCATCAAATACCGCGCGACCAATGATTGAGTGACCAATGTTGAGTTCGTAAATTTCTGGTAATGCAGCAATTGGTGCGACATTGTGATAAGTCAGGCCATGCCCGGCATTAACAATAATACCTAGATCATGTGCATAACTAGCACCAGCGGCAATCTTCTTCAGTTCAGCTTGTTGCTCGTCTTCTGTCGTCGCATCTGCATAATGGCCAGTATGTAGCTCAATAAACGGAGCGCCACACTTTTTCGCAGCTTCAATCTGTTGACGGTCAGCATCAATAAAGAGCGAAACTTTGATGCCTGCATCTGTCAGCTTTTTCGTCGCAGCTTTAATTTTTTCAAGCTGCCCTACTACATCTAAGCCACCTTCCGTCGTCAGTTCTTCACGCTTTTCAGGCACTAAACACACAAACTCTGGTTTAGTTTGCAGCGCAATCTCAACCATTTCGTCCGTCACTGCCATCTCTAGATTCATACGCGTTTGAATGGTTTCACGCAGAATACGTACATCACGATCCAAAATATGGCGACGGTCTTCACGTAAGTGGATAGTGATACCGTCCGCGCCTGCACGCTCAGCAATTTCAGCAGCGTGAACAGGATCTGGGTATTTTGTACCACGTGCATTACGTAGAGTGGCAATATGGTCGATATTGACGCCTAAATAAATTGAGCTCATTTTCCGTTACTCCGTGCTCTGGGGGTCTGAATGAAAAATTCACGACTTTTTAAAGGTTTGCCGCCAAGATACGGCTTTAAGGCTATACGTGTAAAGCGTTTTGCCGCTTTTAGCTGCTCTTTAGTGACGAACCGCCGCTCACTGATAGCAATCAGTTCATTCCCTAAAAACGTGAGGTTATCGCGCCTAACCGAAGCAATAAACCCTTTCTGTTCCCGGTAACGATAGGTCATTTCTGGATCGACGGGCTCGCCGGTACCTGCACAATGCAAAAAATCCACGCCATACCCCATCGCAGACAGCAAGGCTAACTCAAAACGACGCAGTGCAGGCTCAGGGTTCTCGTTGTGCGCCAACTCGGTTAACGCATGCAAATAATCATGAAATAGTGCTGGCATCGGCACTTCAGCCATCAAAATACGGCCAATCAGTTCATTGACGTACATGGCTGAGTAGAGATTAATGCCCGTTAACGGCAAACCTAGACTTATCGGCTCGGCTTGACGCAAAGTTTTCATTGAGCCTTTCCCCGACCATTTAAGTAATAGCGGGGTAAAAGGTTGCAATGCGCCTTTTAAGTTCGAACGCTTACTGCGCGCGCCTTTGGCCATTAAAGTCATTCGGCCATATTCCTCACTAAATACATCAAGGATTAAGCTCGATTCACTGTAAGGGCGTCGGTGCAATACAAAACAGCGCTGTAAACCTTCGGAAGACAGATTACTCATCTAAGTCATTGTGCCTAAAAAGTGTGAAATAAAAAATAAGGAGCCGAGCGGCTCCTTATTTTAATCGATACTGATTTTTCATCGATGTTGGAGCGAAGCACCTTCGCAGCCAAGATTATAAATCGTCTATATAACCCAACGATCGCAACGCTCGTTCGTCGTCTGCCCAGCCAGATTTCACTTTTACCCAGGTTTCTAGGTAAACTTTACGACCGAACAATTCTTCCATATCCAAACGCGCTTCGCGACCAATGGTTTTAATCTTCTCGCCGCCTTTGCCAATCACCATTTTCTTCTGGCCATTACGCTCAACAAGAATCAAGGCATTGATGTGGAAACCGTCGGTTTCTGGGTTGTAATCAAAACGTTCAATCTCAACCGTTACTGAGTATGGCAGCTCTTCACCAGTAAAGCGCATCAGCTTTTCACGCACAATCTCAGACGCCATAAAACGCTGAGAACGGTCAGTCACGTATTCTTCTGGGAAGTGATGCGTTGCTTTAGGTAAGTGATTACGCACGTGCTTACGTAGTACGTCAATGTTCTTACCTTGCTTGGCAGAGATTGGCACAACATCCACGAAGTCCATCTTCTTCGACATCTCCGCCATGTGTAGCATCACGTCGTTACGATCTTGTACGTTGTCGACCTTGTTTACACAAAGCACAACTGGGAAGTTCGATTTTTGAAGTTTGGTCAGCACCATCTCATCGTCTTTAGTCCAATGCGTACCATCGACTAAGAAGAACACAAGGTTTACATCACTCAATGACGAGTTAGCTGCACGGTTCATCAAACGGTTGATCGCACGCTTTTCTTCAATGTGAAGTCCAGGCGTGTCGACGTAAATCGCTTGGTAATCGCCGTCCGTATCCACACCCATAATACGGTGGCGTGTCGTTTGCGGCTTACGAGAGGTGATCGAAATCTTCTGACCCAAAATCTTGTTCAAAAGTGTCGACTTACCTACGTTTGGACGACCAACAATAGCAATAAAGCCACAGTGTTGGTTTTCTGGCGAGCTTGGCTCACCCTGTGATGCGAAAAACGCATCGATATCGAATTCGTTATCAGCCATTTGTTAATTGCTCAAGTGCTGTTTCAGCAGCCGCTTGTTCTGCCTTGCGGCGGCTGGTGCCTTTACCGATTACAGGCTTATCCACACCTGCTACTTCGCACTCAACCGTGAACTCTTGGTTGTGCGCTTCACCTTTAATATTAGTCACTGTGTAGACAGGCAGCGGTTTTCTTCTGCCTTGTAGGAACTCTTGTAGGCGAGTTTTCGGATCTTTCTGTGAAACGCCTGGTTTAATGGCTTCAAGGCGTGACTGATACCAACTCAGTACAATGCCTCGCACAACTTCAAGATCACTGTCTAGGTAAATTGCGCCAATAATGGCTTCAACCGCATCGGCTAAAATAGAGTCTCGGCGAAAACCGCCACTCTTCAATTCACCTGGACCTAATTTTAAATAATCTCCTAGATCGAATTCACGACCCAGTTCCGCCAATGTATGTCCGCGAACCAAAGTAGCACGCATGCGGCTCATGTCACCTTCGTTCACTTTTGGGAAACGATGGTACAGATCATCAGCGATGACAAAACTTAAAATTGAATCGCCCAGAAACTCAAGACGTTCATTGTGCTTACTGTTGGCGCTGCGGTGCGTCAGCGCCAAATTGATAAGCCCGGCATCTTGAAACTGGTAGCCGAGCTTTCTCTCTAGTTTATCAATTGGAGAATTCATACTCTCTCGATATTTGAATGGTTAGTGAATGCCACCGATGCGGTTAAAACGCACACCAGTTGGAATCCATGAAGGTAGAACACTATCTGCGCCACGATCAAACTCGAAGCTGATCCAGATCGCGACAGCTTTACCGACTAAGTTTGCTTCTGGAACAAAGCCCCAGTAACGGCTGTCAGCACTGTTGTCACGGTTATCACCCATCACAAAATACTGACCTTGTGGTACAACCCACTCTGTCGTGCCGCTGCGTGGGAAATATTGCTCCACGCGGTTACGCACAAGAGGGTTAACCAAAATATTGTGCTCAACGTTACCCAATTTTTCATCCAGTTGGATCATTGGAATACCGTTCGAGCTAAACTGACTTTCTTCAACATTGCTCAGTTTGACTGGCTTACATGCCGATTCGCCTTGGCTTTGCACGCAAAGCTGCTTATCACTTGAATAACGCACGATATCACCAGGTAAACCAACTACACGCTTAATGTAGTCCACACTTGGTTGTGGTGGGTATTTGAAGACCACGATATCACCACGCTCAGGCTTACCAGTTTCCACTAGCTGAGTACGCCATACTGGGTCTTTTAGACCGTACGCGTACTTCTCAACTAAAATGAAATCGCCAACCAGCAAGGTAGGCATCATTGAGCCTGATGGGATTTGAAATGGTTCGTAGATAAAAGAACGTAATACTAAAACGAACGCGATCACAGGAAAAATAGAGACGCTATTTTCAACCCACCAAGGCTGACGCTCAACTTTTTGCAAGGTCACTGCATCCAAACCATTAGACGTCTGAGCTTGAATCTCAGCCAGTTTTTCCTGACGCTTTTTCGCGAAAACCAGCTTTTCCAATAGCCAAACCACGCCAGTTACCAAAGTCGCAATAACCAACATCAGTGAGAATGTATTCGCCATTAAATTCCCTTATCTAAAAATACGAAAGTGAAAGAGCCGAAACCCTTTCACTTATTTTAATATCTAACGTCTTAAGACCGACAAGTGTGAGACAAAGTTCAACTTTAGTCTTTACCTACGTGAAGGATGGCTAGGAACGCTTCTTGAGGCAGCTCAACGTTACCGATCTGCTTCATGCGTTTCTTACCTTCTTTCTGTTTCTTCAGAAGTTTCTTCTTACGACTTACGTCACCGCCGTAACATTTCGCAATAACGTTCTTACGCAACTGTTTTACCGTTGAACGAGCGATAATGTGGTTACCAATTGCCGCTTGGATTGCGATATCAAACATTTGGCGAGGGATGAATTCTTTCATCTTCTCTACCAACTGACGACCGCGAGTCTGAGACTGATCTTTGTGTGTGATCATCGCCAATGCATCAACAGTGTCACCGTTAAGAAGAACGTCTACACGTACCATGTTCGAAGCTTCAAAACGCTGGAAGTTGTAATCCAAAGATGCGTAACCGCGTGATGTTGATTTCAGACGATCGAAGAAATCCAGTACCACTTCAGCCATTGGAATATCGTAAGTCACAGCGACTTGGTTACCGTGGTAAACCATATCAACTTGACTGCCTCGCTTTTCAACACACAGTGTGATTACGTTACCTAGGTACTCTGAAGGCACAAGGATGTTACAACGCGCAATCGGTTCACGAATTTCTTCAATGTCATTGATCGCTGGTAGTTTTGCTGGGCTATCAACATACAGCAGATCGCCATCCGTCTTCTCAACTTCGTAAACTACCGTTGGTGCTGTGGTGATAAGATCCAAGTCGTATTCACGCTCTAGACGCTCTTGGATGATTTCCATGTGCAACATGCCAAGGAAACCACAACGGAAACCAAAGCCAAGTGCCGCAGAGTTTTCTGGCTCGTAGAATAGCGATGCGTCGTTAAGGCTTAGTTTGCCTAGTGCGTCACGGAAGTTTTCGTAATCGTCGGAAGATACAGGGAACAGACCTGCGTAAACCTGAGGTTTAACTTTCTTAAAGCCTGGTAGCGGTTTATCACAACCATTCTTCGCTAGAGTCAGCGTATCACCAACAGGGGCACCAAGAATGTCTTTGATACCACAAACAACCCAACCTACTTCACCAGTACGAAGGGTATCGGTATCCACTTGTTTTGGCGTAAAGATACCAAGGCGGTCTACACCCCAAACTTGGCCCGTACTCATCACTTTGATCTTATCGTTCTTCTTCAGTTCGCCGTTTTTAATACGCACTAGAGAAACAACGCCAAGGTAGTTATCAAACCATGAGTCTATGATCAGCGCTTGTAGTGGCGCATCTGGATCACCTTCCGGTGCTGGAATCGCTGACACAATGTTCTCTAGAACGTCATCAACACCGATGCCTGTCTTCGCAGAACAGCGGGTTGCTTCCATTGCATCGATACCAACGATTTCTTCAATTTCTTCCGCTACACGTTCAGGATCGGCTGCTGGTAGGTCAATCTTGTTCAAGATTGGCACAACCTCTAGATCCATTTCGATCGCGGTGTAACAGTTAGCCAGTGTTTGAGCTTCAACACCTTGACCCGCATCCACAACCAATAGCGCACCTTCACAAGCCGCTAGAGAACGTGATACTTCATATGCAAAGTCAACGTGCCCCGGAGTATCGATGAAGTTCAGCTGATACGTCTCACCGTCTTTAGCGGTGTAGTTTAGCGTCACACTCTGAGATTTGATGGTGATGCCACGCTCACGTTCAAGATCCATAGAATCCAGAACCTGTGCGGCCATTTCACGATCGGTTAACCCGCCACAAACTTGGATTAGACGGTCTGATAGGGTCGACTTACCATGGTCGATGTGGGCGATAATCGAAAAGTTACGAATGTGCTTCATAGATTTAGGGTGACTAACTCTTTACAAATAGGGACAGTAAGAAACGCCATCTACTGACGGCATTTCAATCAAGTTGGCAGATTCTACCGAATTTCGTTAACGGGCGCACGTAATTTAAAGTACATACCCAAATAACCTTTAGTGGAGGGGGACAGCACTTACTGGATTGGCTCTCCAAGTACCCGAACGAGGGTAACTTGGCGCTTAGATTCATCTTCTAACGGACGAGAAACACGTTTTGCGATCCACATTCCACCAGCGGCAAACAATACCGATGCCAATATGATGATGCCTTCCCCGCCGGCTGTCAGCGGCGCTAATAGGAAGTGACCAAACATCGCACCGATAATCAAACCAAACAATGGCAGTAAATAAACCGCCATTGCTGATTTTATTAGGCTCGACTCAGGAAAACCAATCTCGACGACTTGACCTATTTTCACCGATTTATCCGTGCGCAGGTGCCAAGATAAACTCTTGTTACCAATGGCTTTAGTAACAACGCCCGTTCCACAGCTTTTCTGTGAAGAGCAACTACTGCAACTGGTCTGCTGTTCGCAACTTAAATCAATTTCGAATTGCTTGCCGCGACGATGCACGTCTGTCACGGTAGCCAACGCGGTCATCATTGTTATTTACTCTTTGTTACATTAAATGTGACAGATTGGGCGATACGCTGTGCTGTGGTCGGTGGAATGTCTCCTACAACAGAGATTTCATGTTGACCGCTCACAAAACTGTGTAGCGTTCTTCTGCCTTGGCGAACCAACTGCCCTTTTAACGAATGCTCATCTTTGTTTGCTACGTAAACAGAGAAGCTAAACAGACCATCAGAATACAGCTGGCTCTCCACCATTTGGTTAGTAACGGCCATACGATAGCGGTTGAGCTCGTTCGGCTCGAAACCCTCAGGGATCCAACCAACCTGCCAATTACTTGTCCCAATATCGCCTTTTGGCATGGTGAGAACAGCAGGTAATTGAACATCTTGCAGGCCACTCATTAACTCTGCGATTTTTGGGTTTACCGTGTAAGAAATAGTGCGATATTGTTCAAGCATTTCACCATCGCGGTCCACAAGGTCGGCACGCAACGGCAATTTACTCTTTTCATCGATCCATAGTACGTATGAATAGCGCAGACCGTCTTTAGGAACAATACGCAGCACTTGTGTTGCCACACCAGCTTCACGAGCTCTACCCACTTTTACATAGTCGTAATACAAGTTTAGCTCATCGATATTGGTGTTGAGCATAGGCATAGTCGGAGCGACCATTTTACCTGACTCGATGGTGAACGGTTCTAAACCCGTTTCGATATAACTTACTTCAGTTCCGCGACGAATCACTTCACGCACAGGGCCACTTAAGTAGACAAGATGAGCATATTGATCGTCACCATGCGTGGCATGACGATACAGCAACGGCTCAATGCTGTTCTTTTTGATAAGGATATAAGAGAGTTCGTAACTTAAATTCTTACTCGCCTCGCTCATTTGATGCAATAAAGCCTCCGCTGGCTTGTCACCAGCAAAGGCTTGAGAAGACATCATACTGAACAGAGCGCAAGCGCTGATCAGAAATTTTTTCATTCAATATCCGGATTCAGATTTGCATCTTGTTGAGATGCATCACTGTTAATTCGTAACTGCAATTCGTAGTCTCGCAGCATAGCATGAACACGCTTGCGCTGCTCTTGCATATTTGCCTCGCCTACAGAACGTTCTACAGACTCACGAGTCAAACTCACTGGTTCTGCGCTGCCAGCAAACGGAACCGTCTGCAATACAGGTAATTGATCTGTTTGCGGCGACATTGAATCGCTACCACCGTACTGCTGTACACCTAAAATAACAACAAGCGATACACATGCAGCAACAGCAACTTGACCAAACTGCGTCAACCAACCTGGCAACTGACGTTTTGCTTTTTGCGGTTCTGGTTGCGACTCTTTTGGCGTATCCGCAATTGAGATAACATTTGCACTGTGCGAATCAAACGCACGGTGTGCAGGTTCATCTTCTAACGCTAACGCCACGCTTTCAGCAATATTCCACTCAGGTTTTGCTGGCGCTTCGCCTCGCATCACATCACCAATCAGGTGATAGTTCTGCCAAGCATCACGGCTCTCTTGGTCTTGCTCTAACTCTTGAATTAAAGCCTTATCGACCAATTCTCCATCCATGAGAGCTGAAAGTTTTTCTTTGTCAGCCATTATTTTCACCATAGTTATTACTTGTACTAGCGTTGCAAAAGAGGTCTGATTTTCTTTTCCACCGCCTCACGAGCACGGAAGATACGCGATCGTACCGTTCCTACCGGGCAATCCATCACTTCTGCAATTTCTTCATAACTCAAGCCATCGAGCTCTCGTAATGTCATTGCGGTTTTTAAATCTTCAGGTAAAGCTTCGATTGCACTGAACACCACCCGTTGCAATTCTTTGGACAACGTTAAGTTCTCAGGGTTCGATATTTCTTTAAGTGCACTACCTGTTTCGTAAAATTCAGCATCTTCAGCATCGACATCTGTCGCTGGAGGTCTACGCCCTTGAGCAACAATGTGATTTTTCGCAGTATTCACTGCAATGCGATACAGCCACGTATAAAACGCACTTTCCCCACGAAAGCTAGGGATAGCTCGGTAAGCTTTAATAAACGCTTCTTGTGCTACATCTGGTACATCGCCAGGATTACTAACGTATCTGGAAATAAGATTACATACCTTATTCTGGTACTTTGTTACCAACAGGTTGAATGCTTGCTTATCGCCATTCTGAACTCGCTCAATCAATACTTGATCGGTCAGCTGCTCGTTCATTCGAGCGGATACTCCTATTTGTTATGCCCCTACTCTTCTCAGATATGGGTACTAATTATGCAAAACGTAGTATTGACACCACTGCTTACTTGAGCACTATTGTGACCCTAACGTGAATGAGAAAGTTCCATGGTTTCTCAAGTTTTTTGTCATTGTTTTTTCACAGTGTGATGTCTGTACCCAAATGACCACCGCTGCCTGACTTTAGTCTAAGTTTGACAAGCGAGCATCTTGGAGGGAAATGGGTATAATGAATGATCTCTGTCCCAGATTGTGCTGGGTCGAGCATGGAAAAGCAATGGCATTGACAAACTATTACTTTTCATTTGCATGGCTAATGGCTATCTGAACACCGCGTTACAAATTATAACTTAGGAAGCATGCTCATGCTCTGCATGAAAAAGAAGAGTGGCTCAGTCACCGCCGTAACACGGACGTCGATAGGTCTCCCAACTTAGCCCTTAGCGACAGATGTCGCGATAATGGAATGCACATGGTGTGCAAATAATACACAAGGTAACTTTGTTACCTTAGCTTGGGATTATAAAAGTTATATGAACACAAATCGTGAACATGAGTGTGATGTATTAGTGGTAGGGAGTGGCGCGGCAGGTTTGTCGTTGGCTTTGCGCGTTGCTAACCACTGTAAGGTGATGGTGCTGAGTAAAGGACCACGCAGCGAAGGGGCGACATACTATGCTCAAGGCGGTATCGCTGCCGTATTTGATGAGTCAGACACCATTGATTCACACGTTGAAGACACGCAAATCGCCGGGGATGGTATTTGCGATGAGGAGACCGTAAGGTTCATTGCTGAGCATTCAAAAGAGTGTGTACAGTGGTTGATTGACGGTGGTGTCCCATTTGATCGTGAAGAAGATGACTCTGACGATGAACCTCGCTACCACTTAACTCGTGAAGGTGGTCATAGCCGTCGTCGTATTCTTCACGCGGCAGATGCGACAGGTATGGCGATGCAAACCTCCCTGCAAGATAACGCTCATAACCATCCAAACATTCATGTTCTCGAACGTCACAATGCTCTGGACTTAATCACCGAAGACAAAATTGGCGGTGATAAAAACAAAGTTATCGGTGCTTATATTTGGAACCGCAACGAAGAGCATGTCGAAACCGTGCGAGCCAAATTTGTGGTTCTCGCTACAGGTGGTGCTTCAAAGGTTTATCAATACACCTCTAACCCAGATGTGTCGTCTGGTGATGGTATTGCGATTGCTTGGCGTGCAGGGTGTCGTGTGGCTAATATGGAATTTAACCAGTTCCATCCGACGTGTTTATATCACCCAGAAGCACGTAACTTCTTGCTAACTGAAGCGTTACGTGGCGAAGGTGCTTACCTGCGTCGTCCAGATGGTTCTCGCTTTATGCCAGATTTCGATGAACGTAAAGAGCTTGCTCCGCGTGACGTCGTGGCTCGTGCTATCGACTTCGAAATGAAGCGTTTAGGCGCCGACTGTATGTATCTCGACATCAGTCATAAGCCTGCTGACTTTATTACGAAACACTTCCCAACCATTTATTCACGTTTGATGGATTTGGGCATCGACATGACTAAAGAGCCAATCCCAATCGTACCTGCTGCACACTACACTTGTGGCGGTGTCATGGTGGATAGAAATGGCTGCACCGATCTGAAAAATTTGTATGCGATTGGTGAAGTTAGCTACACCGGGCTGCACGGTGCTAACCGCATGGCATCAAACTCACTTCTCGAATGCGTGGTTTATGCTTGGTCTGCGGCAAAAGATATTCTAAAACATCACACTAACGTTGAGCTACCCTCACAGGTGCCATGTTGGGATGAAAGTAAAGTAACCAATAGTGATGAAGAAGTGATCATTCAGCACAACTGGCACGAGCTTCGTCTGTTTATGTGGGACTACATGGGCATTGTGCGAACTGACAAGCGTTTAGAGCGCGCCTTACGCCGTATCCAACTGTTGCAACAAGAAACACACGAGTACTACAGCAATTTCCGAGTGTCGAACAACTTATTAGAACTGCGTAACCTTTTACAAGTAGCAGAGTTGATGGTTCGTTGTGCGATGCAGCGTAAAGAGAGTCGAGGTTTGCACTACACGCTTGACTATCCGAACCAACTGGAAAACAGCGGACCAACGATTTTGGTTCCAGCTAAACAGCTTTAACTTTACCAATTAAACTATTACATCAGCAGGGAGCATTAGCTCCCTGTTTCATTTCCCATTGGCGTAATACCAAAGATAGTTGACGATACTGCTCATCGTCACAGCTATCACGCCAAATCGTAACACTACGGCCAGATTGCAATTGGAATGTTATCTTGAATGGTGATGCCGATGTATCGACTCGCTGTAAATGACCCTTTTCGGACTCAATATCTTCCGAGTATTCGCCATACTCAAGGGCATCAAACCTAACCGAGCCATCGCAGTGCACATACCAATGCCCATGACTTGTAGGTTGAACAAGGCCTTGGCTTGAGAGAGCCTTAACAATCAGTAATAACAAATAAGTCGATAATACGAGCGGAATGCTAGAGAGGATAACAGCCCAAGTCATCAATAAGAAAAGTACAACATTGAGGACTCGGGCAGTCAGAGAGGGAGAAGCAGTAAAATTAACGAACTTTGCTGAGGTTATGGGCGACAATTTTATCAACCATTGCTGCATGACCTAAATTTTCGCTACGGCCATGCCCCATTACCCAAGTAAACAGATCAGGATCATCGCATTCAAGTAAAGAAACAAAGTCACGCTGCTCTTGTTCACTCAGAGTATCAAAGCACTCTTCAAAAAACGGCATAATTACTACGTCAAGCTCAAGCATGCCTCGACGACAAGCCCATTTAATACGCGCTTTTTCTTCCGGAGTGTACATTCACTATTCCTTCATAGATGTCTTGTTGTTAGTGCGGAGTGTAACAAGGGATGTGCTACGTCACTAGTGTGCGGGTCACAATACGATAGTGAAAGCAGACAAATGTTGATTCGTAAATCGCTCCCCTAGTATCTCAAGGTTATTTGGGTATAACATAGCGGAAAAATATCTTCAAAAGGCATTGTAATTATGGAATGGCAAACTCGTTTTTCAGCATTACCTCTCTCAACTCAAGACGCACTTCCAGAGTTATCTATCTCACTGCTGGATAACTTCGGCATGATCACCATGATCGGTGACGATAAAAAATCATACTTACAAGGTCAGGTTACCTGCGATGTTGTTTCTTTAGAACAAGACCAATCAACACTGGGCGCACATTGTGATGCAAAAGGCAAAGTGTGGAGCGTGTTCCGCCTTTTCCATCATCATGATGGCTACGGCATGATCCAACCAAAATCGGCGATTGACGTAGAACTTAATGAAATAAAGAAATACGCCATTTTCTCTAAAGTAACGATTGAAGCTTCTGATGACGTTATCTTAGGTGTTGCTGGCGTCAAAGCCGACGAATTCATTTCAACAATGAGCAAGACAACTGGCAGCGTTCGCCCAGTTGACGGTGGCACAGCAGTGCAAGTTGCACGAGATCGCTGGTTACTGATATTAAGTGCGCCAGAAGCACAGCAAATCGTTGAAACTACCGACGCTGTCTTTACGACAAATGAGCTTTGGAATCGTTTCGATATTGAGGCAGGTCTACCATTTGTCTCTGCATCCGCGCAGAATGCTCACATTCCACAAGCACTTAACGTGCAAGCTTTAGGAGGCATAAGCTTCACAAAGGGCTGCTACACGGGACAAGAAACGGTAGCACGAGCGAAGTATCGCGGTACCAATAAACGTGCGATGTATATCGTAAAAGGTGCAACTTCTGCTCCATTCAGTGACGAACCAATTGAGCTCGAACGCAGCGTAGGTGAAAACTGGCGTTCAGTAGGTGCTTTATTAAATCACTACCAGTTCAGTGACAATCACGCGATTGGCCTGATCGTACTGCCTAATAATCTCGATGAAGACACTCGTCTTCGTTTAGTTGCGCAACCAGAATGTGAATGGACAATCGAATCACTGCCTTACAGTCTTGATGATGAGTAATACAATCAATACTCCTTTGATGCAATTTCTCACAGACCAACACATTCCGTTTCGTCTGTTACCGCATCAAAGACCAGCAACCACCATTGAGGATGCCGCGCACCAACGCGGCATTCGCCCTTCTCAAATGGTGAAAGCAATCTTGCTACGAGACATGGGTAATCAATATGCACTCGCCTGTGCACCAGGTGATCGTAGCGTTGATCCCAAAAAAGTGCGCTCGTTACTGAAATGTCGCCGGATGACTTGTGTTGATCAAGCCGATGTTGAGTCCATCACTGGTTACAAAGTTGGTACTGTCACTCCTCTGTTACTCAAACGTCATATGCCAATCGTGTTCGACCCCAGCTTACTAGAAGAACAGGAAGTCACGATCAGCAGTGGCGATCGAATGGCTGGGCTGGCGCTTTCTATTCAAGATCTTATCCAATTGTGCCAGCCGACCGTAGCTGAGATCTGTCGTTAATCGTCTAAAAACAATGTAATGACACGTAGTGTTTCTATCACTGCGTGATCTCGCTCATATCTACAAAAATAGACATGAGAATTTTTAATCACATATAAAACATAAATAGTCACAAAGATAAAACTCGTATATGCTGAATTTGTTGGTTAAGTTTCAAACAAGCACTTAACCAATATAAAGTGAGTCAGCTAGCTGAGTGACAGCATTCATGCAGTTAGTTATCCACTTTTGTGTAATGCATCTGTGACTATTCGCCCGCTGAAGCGGGCTTTTTTTTACGTGGAACTTTTTCTCTTTCATTTCCTCTAATCGTTAGAACGTAAAGTGTGTTACGCGGAGCACGACCTTAATAGAAACAACTAGCAAACAACCGTTTTCGTTCTATTCTTAATTCTGTAACAAAACTATTGCTTAATGCGTCACGTAAAAAGGAGTGTATTGGCGTAAGGGTTCCTCTAGAGAGGTTACTTTTGGGGTAATCCTCACGCTATTTAAGAGATGACTCTGTCAAATTGTCTAAGACAACACAATTCTCTGACGCAACACCCTACATCTGTATTTAATACTATTGCTGTCACAATAATTTTCGCGTCCAGAACGTAGAATACCTAGGCTAGGTTAGATAAAAGGAAAGTAAATATGAGACTGTTTAAGCGCTATACACCAAGTATGATTGCTAAACATATAAGTCGTCTTTTTAAAGGAAGAATTTATATTTACGGGGTCGGTAGATTCGAGTTTGATAACGGTAAGTTAATACTGCCGGAGAAAGCAGAGCAACGCCATTTCCGAGCGGTCAAAGAGATCAATCAAGAAATAATGAAACTCCGATGCGCATATGCTTAGCAAAATGTTGATAAAACAAAGGCTGGATTAACCAGCCTTTTGTGTATTTGAAGTTCGCTTTGCACTTACTGACGCGCCAGATCCGGCAAGTGTCCCTTTAAACCAAGCGCGCGCTTCATGATCTCATCTTTCGCTCCCGGCAGTTGCCCCGCTAAACTTAAGCCAATGCCACGAACGAGCTTCTTAGCTGGGTTCTCGCCAGAGAACAAATCTCGAAACCCTTGCATAGTAGCGATCATCTTTGCCGCTTCCGCTTTTCGCCAACGCTCGTAGCTTCTTAGGTTGCGTTTACTACCGATATCTTGTCCCTGCTTCCAAAGTGCTAACACCTCTTGAGCAAGACTGGCCGCATCTAATAAACCTAAATTCACACCCTGCCCCGCTAATGGATGAATGGTATGAGCTGCATCACCAACCAGCGCGACTCGCTCGACAACAAAATCTCGCGCATAGCGCATTTTCAAAGGAAACGCAGCACGCTCTCCCACTACTTCACATAGACCAAGTCGAGCATCAAACTCACTCGTCAACGCTTTATTGAAATCATGTTCACTCATTGCCACTAACTGCTCTGCTCGATTTGGCTCCGTGGACCAAACAATAGAGCACATATCTGGTTGCGACATTGGCAAAAATGCCAACGGTCCGTGAGGAGTAAATATCTGGCGCGCAATGCTGTTGTGTGGCATGGCAGTTTTGACATTCGCGACCAAAGCATGATGACCATAGTCCCAATGCGTTAATGGAATATCCATTTGATGGCGAAGCCACGAATTCGCCCCATCGGCTCCGACCACTAATTTAGCGGTCATGGCTTGGCCATTATCGAGCGTCAGCCAGCTTTCTTGCTCACCGACCGCGAGAGTCGCGCAACGTGCAGGCATAAACATAGTGACGTTATCGAGCTTTTGGACTTGTTCAAGCAGTGCAAGTTGAATCACACGATTCTCAACAATATGCCCTAAATCAGGTTGTGCCATACTTTGTGCATTAAATTCAATGCTGGCAAAGCTATCTTGTTCCCATACTTCCATGCCATGGTAAGGCGAAGCTCGGCGCTGTTCTATGCCCTGCCAAGCACCAAGTTTACGCAAAATCGTCTCACTAGAGCGGCTCAACGCAGACACACGAACATCGGGTAATTCTTTCAACGAATCATCTGGCACTTTACCTTCAATAATGGCGACACGCAGATCACTGTCTTTAAACGCGGCAGCAAGTGCCAACCCAACCATCCCTCCGCCGATGATGGCGATATCTACACTTTGCATCATTGCTTTTTATTACCTAATTCAGTGCGGCCGTTCATCGTTTTACCAAGCCAAGAGTATGGCGTAGTAGCGGCTGCTTAAAAATAGAAAGGTTATCCATCGCTGCTAAGGCAGTATTTCGGCCAATTCGCATCGCGGGTAAATCATTTGAAAAAACATGCACCAAGGCACTGGTTAGCCAAATAGTTTCGCTTCGATCTGCTTCTCTACGTTGACTAAAGCGCATCAGGCCTTGATAAAGACCCACATCCTCACTTTGCTGCACAATTTCTTCTGCTAGTGAGACTACATCGCGAATACCGAGATTAAAGCCTTGTCCAGCTATCGGGTGCAGCGTTTGCGCCGCATTTCCAACAATCGCAAAGCGATGTGAAATATTTTGCTTTCGATGGCGAAGAAGCAATGGGTAACTTGCACGGCGCCCCACTTTTTTCATCGCGCCTAAACGCCAACCAAAATCGTTCTGTAAACGCTGGAGAAATGCTTGATCAGATAACTCAAGAACGGCTTGGGCTTCTTCAGGGTGCAAACACCAAACTAAGGACATTCGATTGTCACTCATTGGCAATAAAGCAACAGGGCCATTTTCAGTAAAACGTTCAAAGGCTCTACCTTGATGAGGTTCTTGAGTCACAATATTGGCAATGACAGCCACTTGTTCAAAATCTTGCTCAGAAAGTTCTAGACCAATTTTCTGACAACAGGTCGAAACAGCACCATCTGCAGCCACCAGCAGTTTTGCTTCAAGTTGCTCACCACTTTTCAACGTCACATGGGTACAGTTTTGCTCGCGCTCGATATCGGTAACGGAGTCAGGACAAAACAGCGTAATTGATTCGCTGCTGTCTAATAATTCTTGATATACACGCCCAACATCGGCTAATTCTACAACATACCCTAGAGCTTCAACCCCAACCTCTTGCTTGGTAATCTCCGTCATCCCAGCATGAGAACGGTCAGAAACGTGGATATGTTCAATGGGTGTGACAAACGGTTCTACTGACGTCCAGAGCTGTAGTTGACGCAACAGATTGACAGTACCGTAAGACAATGCGATTGAGCGAGAGTCAAAACCAGGGTGCATATCTGATTGTGCTTTAAAAGGCTCAACGACGGCAATGCGGAGCTTTCCCTGAGACAAATGGTCAATCGCCAATGCTAACGTTGCACCAGCCATGGCACCACCAGCAATGACTACATCATATTGCTTCATACTAACCTCTGGACGGTCTACGATTAGTGAATAGTAGGTTTTTTGTCGCTGCTTTCAGGACGAACACCAAATTCAGCATGAATCGTTAGTACGCAAGCTTTGATGTGCTCAATCACTTGCTCTAGCAATTGCGCTTGTTCACCAAGATCGTCATCTTCATCAATGCCTAATTTGGCAATCTCTTCTAGATCAGCCAGTGCTTCTTTAGCGTCATCAGATGCTTTGTTAAGCGCAACGCCTGCTAGACCTAGCCCAGAAATAAAGTGGTTTACAAAGTCGGACACACTGTCGGCTAATGCGAATAAGCCTTCTTCGCCCGGCTCATCTGGCAATAGTAAAGACAGCTCCATTGATGTGCCAGTAAGCTCATTAACAGTAACGTTGAATATGCTCTGAGCAAAAGTGAGTGCTGTCGAGGGCCACCCCATCCCATCATTGGTGTAGTCAAAAAGAATCGGCTGCCAAGTTTGATCATTGATCGCCAATCCACCACTTAACATGCCAACAAATAAGCCATGTAACTCCGCCGGTGTCACAGCCAGGCTTGCCGATTGCAGTTCAGCAGCAATAGATTGGTATTCAGGAAGGGTGATTTCACTCATAACTTGGCTCATTCTTGCGTAATAATGTATTGGTATATCCTACCATCAAGGTTAGTGGTCTGAAACGGCTATCAAATTCAATTTTGGACAGCATTTGTTCAATTTGCCCAATTCCTGTGTGATCTCGTCATCATTTCTCTTTCTGTGATGGGAAATGCTTGAATCTTAATAGCGGTTTTCCTATAGTTTGCTCCTCGGTAGTTGTATGAAGCAACACCTTAGATAGCGCGAATATAGAGTTTATTCATCATGAGCAATCAAGCGATCGACGTTGAAATATTAGGCAAACTTACACGAGTGAATTGTCCGACAGGACAAGAAGAGTCTCTTGTTGCAGCGGCAAAAGATCTTGATCGCCGATTGAAAGAAATGAGCGAACGTACTAAGGTAACCAATGAAATCCAACTGCTGACCTTTGCTGCATTGAATATTTGCTATGAGTTGCACACCAAGTCATACGAATCCAATGGTCAACAGCAAGAAATTACTGAGCGAATGGAAAAGCTCACCGCGTCTTTAGAGAACGCACTAAGCAAAGTTACGCAAGGACAGCAGTAAATACAAAATTTACCCTGGGGTGTGCGTCAGCAGGATTTAAGTCCCTGAGCCGATAAGCAATACCTAAGGGTTAGTATTTGGTAACTATTGAGCAAGCTCGGCATGCACCGAGAAGCCTACGGTTGTCATTGCTGATCCGCCTTGAACCAGCTGGTTCAAGGGCCACAATCCTCAACGGCACCCTGGGGTATTCTCTCTATGTCAGACCTCTCTCGACAAGACTTCCGCAAACTGATTCGTGAAAAGCGCAACGCTCTGTGCAGTGATACGCAATACCAAGCGGGAATCGACCTTATTACTCAATTTTCCCAACTTCCTGAAATCGATCAGGCGCAACATATTGCCATCTACCTTTCTGCAGACGGTGAGCTTGATACTAAACCGCTCATTGAATGGTTATGGCAACAGGGAAAATCGGTTTATCTGCCCGTCATCCATCCCTTTTCTAAAGGTCAGTTACTGTTTCTTCAGTATATAAGTGATGAACAGCTCATCTACAACAAGTACGGCATCTTAGAGCCCAAGCTCGATATCAGACACCTCAAACCCGTTCGCCAGCTTGATTTAATCTGCACGCCTTTAGTTGGGTTCGACAGTATCGGACACCGCTTAGGCATGGGCGGAGGGTACTACGATCGTACTCTGTCACGTTGGTTTATAACTGGAGAGGGTGCTAAACCTGTCGGTATCGCTCATGACTGCCAACATGTAGAACGCTTACCAATTGAAAGCTGGGATATTCCATTACCTAAGATCGTGACCCCAAGCCAAATATGGCAATGGGAAAGTGACAAGTAAGCCGCTATAATCACGCCCGCAAACGTTAACGAACATCTATTCAGGAGATTGGCATGACTCAAGATGAAATGAAAAAAGCGGCTGGTTGGGCAGCACTAAAATATGTTGAGAAAGGCAGCATTGTCGGTGTTGGTACTGGCTCTACCGTGAATCACTTCATCGATGCACTAGGCACTATCAAAGATGATATTAAAGGTGCAGTGTCTAGCTCTGTCGCTTCAACTGAGCGCCTTAAAGAGCTTGGTATTGAAGTATACGAGTGTAACGATGTAATGAAGCTGGATGTGTATGTTGATGGCGCAGATGAGATCAACCCAGCACGTGAAATGATCAAAGGCGGCGGCGCGGCTCTGACTCGTGAGAAAATTGTCGCAGCAATCTCTGATAAGTTCGTATGTATCGTTGACGGCACTAAAGCAGTTGACGTACTTGGCCAGTTCCCATTGCCTGTTGAAGTAATCCCAATGGCACGCTCTTACGTGGCTCGTGAATTGGTAAAACTAGGTGGTGATCCAGCTTACCGTGAAGGCGTTGTGACTGACAACGGCAACGTGATTCTGGATGTGCACAATATGCAAATTACCAACCCGAAAGAAATGGAAGACAAAATAAACGGCATCGCTGGTGTGGTGACTGTGGGTCTTTTCGCTCATCGTGGTGCAGACGTAGTGATCACTGGCACACCAGAAGGTGCAAAAATTGAAGAGTAAATAACAGCCCAAAATGAACCTATCTGGTTCACTTTTCTGTTATTTCATTACATACGGTGCTGAAAGGCACCGTTTTTTATTCCTTTCTATAAGAAAATTATCTCTTATTCCGTAATTTTCTTACCCAAAGCAATTTTTTTTTGTTACTTTATTGAACAGAAGACGCACAGGGAAACGTTTGTCTTCCTACAAAACTGTTAATTATCCCCTTTTTAATAGTTTTGCCCAATGTGCGCCACATTAGCCCACCTTTCCATTTTAAGGACGAGAAAAAATGGCCAAAGTTTCACTGGAAAAAGAAAAGATTAAGATCCTCTTGTTAGAGGGACTCCACCCTTCTTCAGTTGAAGTTCTTCAAGCAGCTGGTTATACCAACATTGAATACCATAAAGGTTCCCTTCCGGAAGAAGAACTAATTGAAGCGGTAAAAGACGTACACTTCATTGGTATCCGCTCCCGTACGAACCTATCCGAAGAGGTAATAAATGCGGCGAACAAGCTGGTTGCAATTGGCTGTTTTTGTATTGGTACTAACCAAGTAAACCTAGACGCAGCAGCAAAACGCGGTATTCCTGTCTTTAATGCACCATTCTCTAACACTCGAAGCGTGGCAGAGCTTGTACTTGGGCAAATCCTTTTACTAGTGCGTGGTATTCCTGAAAAGAATGCACTTGCACATCGCGGTATTTGGAAGAAAAGTGCAGACAACTCTTACGAAGCTCGTGGTAAGTGCCTTGGCATTATCGGATACGGTCACATTGGTACTCAGCTTGGTATTATTGCCGAAAACTTAGGTATGCGCGTTTACTACTACGATATTGAGAACAAACTGTCCCTTGGTAATGCGACGCAAGTACATACCATGAGTGAACTATTGAACAAATGTGATGTGATTTCTTTGCACGTTCCCGAAACACCGGAAACGAAAAACATGATGGGTGAAGCTGAATTTGCTCGAATGAAACCAGGTTCCATCTTTATCAACGCGGCACGTGGCACCGTTGTGGATATTCCTGCACTTTGCCATAGCTTAGAAGCTGGTCACCTTGCCGGCGCTGCAATTGATGTATTCCCAACTGAACCAAAAACGAATGCTGACCCGTTCGAGTCTCCTTTACAAAAATTCGATAACGTCATCCTCACTCCACACGTTGGTGGTTCAACACAAGAAGCACAAGAAAATATCGGCTTAGAAGTGGCGGGTAAACTGGCTAAGTACTCTGATAACGGATCGACACTTTCAAGCGTAAACTTCCCTGAAGTGTCATTACCAGAACACAGTGGTGAGTGCTCTCGTCTGCTTCATATCCACAAGAACCGTCCTGGTATCCTAACTCAGATCAACACCATCTTTGCTGAAGAAGGCATTAACATTGCCGCGCAGTACCTACAAACAGCCGCTGAAATAGGCTACGTAGTGATCGACGTTGAAACTGAACGCTCAGAAGAAGCTCTAACAAAGCTCAAAAACATTGAAGGCACAATCCGTGCTCGTATCCTGCATTAAACTGTGAAATAGAAATGACAAAGGCAGGGGTTGTAACTCCCTGCCTTTTGCTTTTTACTGTTTGCTAAGCCTTACTTTAGCTTATAAATGACATCGACTTGATCGCGAATGATCATGGTTGAATCTTGGTAGCTATTCGCTCCTTCTTTACTATCCATCGCCATTGAACGCATTAACACAGGCTGAACGTGCATCTGTCTGTAATTGATCTGCCATACATCGCCCAACTTTTTCTCAAAACCAGTCGCTAATGACCCTGCTTTTTCTCTTGCGTCCTTAATCGCAGCCATTCGTGCCTTTTGCTGATACTCGGCTTGGTTGCTTACCTTAAGTTGAATATTATCAACCTGATTAATTCCCGCTTCTAACGCCATATCTAGGTATTGGTTAAGGTTTTTCAGATCCGTCACCGTGACATCAATACTGCGAGATGCTCGATACCCAACAAGTTCTGCTTTTCCTGATTTAGGGTAATGGTACTGAGGAGCAAGGTATAAATTCGAGCTAGTAATATTGTCTTTTGATAAGCCGGCATCCGATAAGCTTTTTAGAAACTCTTCAACGGTTTTATCTACGGACAATTTCGCTTGTTCGGCCGTCATTGTCGTATCGACTACTTTTACAGAAAACGTAGCCATATCAGGTGTGGCCGTCACTTCGCCATACCCCGTTGTCGTAACATGAGCAAACTCTGGCGTATTCGCCAAAACTGAAGCACTGGTAAGGCTGAGTGCTGAAGCCAGCAAAAATGAATACAATTTCATTCAATAAATCCATCCATACAAAATTAAGTACTTAATCTCAGATTCCAACATCACTATCATGGCTGAGAAAGCGTGTGGTTTCATAATAGAAACTTCCGCCGATTATCCAAGCACCCATAGTGACTTCTAACACAACTTTGACTATGTAACATTGGCGTAATTTTTAAACAAAACACACTTAAGTTAACGATATGCAGCTCTGACAAACTTATTGAGGTAGATGCTGCTGCGCATACCCCACTATCGCGTGTGAGATTTCTTGTAATACCCCAGTTTCTAACTGCCAGTGGTGCCAATAAATCCGATGGGACATTAAAAAACCTGGAGTCACATCAACCAACACACCTCTGTCTAATTCGTCGGTAATTTGCAAGCGGGGGATCAAGCAATAAGCAACACCAGCTAACGCCACTTTTAGAAACGCTTCAGAACTACTGATGTTGTGATGAATAACGCTGTCAGGATTGACGTTAAAATGCTCGGTAAGAAATGTTTTATGTAGATCATCATATTGGTCATATGAAACGGCCAGTGCTTTTGCCAATGTCTGATTATTTACGCCTTTAGAAAAATAACGCTGATAGAACTCTGGGCTCGCGACACAAACATAATCGATGCGACCTAAATAGTCTGCTCTGCATCCGGGGATTGGCTGGGACTCCAAGCTGATCGCTCCTGTCACTTCGCCACTTTTGAGTTTTTCAATAGAGCGGTATTCACCATAGATAGTCAGTTTTAGTTCAACTTGACGCTGCTTCATAACATTTTGCAGCGCTGGCAGTAGCCATGTTGCAAGGCTATCTGCATTAGTCGCTAAAGAGAGTTGCACAGGTCGCGTACTGGTATCATTTTTTAATTCGGGGAGAATTTCATGCTCTAGCAAGCGTACTCGCCGATAAAGACCCAACAATTTTTTACCAATTAGCGTTGGCTTAGGTGGCTGGCTTCGAATTAAAACAGGCTGCGCGAGAAACTTCTCTAACTGCTTGATACGTTGAGAAATGGCGGATTGAGAAACAAATAAATGCTCGGCAGCACGCTCAAAGCTACCCTGATAAACTATAGCGTCTAATGCCTCAATCCATTTGTAATCTAACCCTCGCATACCTTTCCTCTCACTCTTGATCAAACGCCTCCCGTTAAATTAGTCTATCTAATGTAAGATTAAAATCATTAATTATACTTATTTAGATAAACGCTTTATCTTTCCCCTTTCTGTAAATGTATTTGTTATTTTGAAGTGAGGTGAAGTGTGAGCTTGTGGGTTCTATTGCAAGGTTTTGGTTTAGGAGCATCAATGATCATTCCGATCGGGGCGCAAAATGCGTATGTTTTAAATCAAGGCATAAAGCGTAACCACCACCTAACAACCGCCACTATTTGTAGCGTGCTAGATATGATTTTCATCTCTCTAGGTATTTTTGGTGGTGGTGCAATTCTGTCTCAAAATGAAATCTTACTGACGTCGGTGACACTTGGTGGTATTGCTTTCTTGAGCTTCTATGGACTGCTCTCACTAAAAAGTGCTTTTAAGCCAGAGAGTGAATCGGAATCAAAAGGGGAGATCGTAGCTCGAGGTTGTCGAACGGTTATTCTAGGTGCGTTAGCCGTCACTGTGCTTAATCCGCACTTATATTTAGATACAGTCGTTATTCTAGGTTCGATCGGTGGACAATTTGAAGGCCATGATCGCATTGCTTTTGCACTAGGTACGATTATGGCTTCCTTTGTTTGGTTCTACACTTTATCGATAGGAGCCGCCAAACTAGGTCCAACACTCTCTAAACCAAAAGTGAAAAAAACCATCGACATTGCAATCGCAATGATGATGTTCACAATAGCGTATATCTTAGCGAGTGAGCTTATTGATAAGTATTGGTAATCATAAGGTAGTAAGGCAGCAAAGACATGGAGTCACTAAAACGTATTTATAACAACAATAGAGAGCGATTCAACGCGCTCTCTATTCCTTTTCGGGAATGGCAGCACGAAGCCATCTTAGACTTTGAGACAGATATACGCATTGCGAGAGAGCTTGGTTGGACGGGTACGCATACCAAAAGCCTCTTTTTAACACTCAAAGGACAAGGTTACGCGGTTTATCTGACAGATAAGGACTCGCGCCTCGATGCCAAGCAGATTAAAGCGATTACAGGTAAACGTCCCTCTATTTGTAATGACGATGAAATGGTCGAAGTGTTAGGTTGCGTACCCGGCGCGGTTTGCCCAATAGGCTTACCGGAATACATCACTATCATTGTTGATACCAATCTCTATCAACATCAAGAGTTGCTCTATACGCCTGGCTTACCTGAGTTCACATTTGGATTTGCAGGTAAACATCTAAAACGCCTCTTACTTACTGGTCATCACACCCTTTACGAAATATAAAAAAGCGAGGCCTATTGGCCTCGCTTTTGAATATCGACTGCTTTTGATTAAGCGTCGACTTTGTTCAGGTGAACATCCATTTGTGGGAATGGAATCTCGATACCATTTTCATCCAATGCTTCTTTAATACCTTGCATTGCATCAAAGTATACGCCCCAGTAATCTGCAGTTTTCACCCATGGACGAACCACAAAGTTAACTGAAGAGTCTGCTAACGTAAGTACACCAATTGTGATATCTGGGTCTTTCAAGATACGTGGATCTTTCTCTAGCGTCTCACGAATCACTTTCTTCGTTAGTTTAAGATCTGCTTTGTATGAAACACCAATCACTAGGTCGACACGTCGTGTCGCATGGCGAGAGTAGTTAGTAATGGCACCGCCGATAACTGAAGAGTTAGGCACAACAACCATTTTGTTGTCTGGTGTTTTTAGAACTGTTTGGAAGATTTGAATTGCTTCAACACTACCCGCTACACCACCGATTTCTACGTAGTCGCCTGATTTGAATGGACGGAACGCAACAATAAGTACGCCTGCTGCAAAGTTTGATAGTGAACCTTGTAGTGCAAGACCAACAGCAAGACCTGCCGCACCAATCACAGCAACAACAGAAGCGGTTTGAACTCCTAATCGACCAAGAGCCGCGATTAGCACGATTACAAATAGCAAGTAACGAACAAGACCGTGAATAAATTCAACGACGGCCTTATCCATGTTTTTCTTTTCTAGTACTTTAGAAACACTACCAGCGACTGCCTTAACGATAAGATTACCGATAAACAGAATAAGCACCGCAGAGATAATGTTCACACCGTACTGAACCAGTAGATCTGAATTGTTTGTCAGCCAAGTTTCAGCCTGAGTTAGACCATCCGTTAAAGTGGTATCGATACCCACCGATTCACCTGCCATAATTCTTATCCTCAAAAATAAAGAGATATAAATCCAATTGCCGTTAATTTATGAACCTTGTTTTTTAAAGGCTCTTTTCTAAAACAACATCCCTATTGCTCCACTGAACAGTGTCAGATTTTTGGCACAATATCCCAACTCTGACTTTTTTCAAAGTCAGAGTTTCGCAAAGATATGCAAAACAAGACTTTATCAGAGCTTTCTGACACTGACTTGTTACAGGTTACGCAATGCACTCTGATTTCGCCACTCTTAAGACTGATATTCCCATGTTTTCTTTAAAAAAAACGTTAAAGGTGAGATATCTCACTAGCAAATACAACCTAACGCATAAAAATATCGGGAGAAAGCAGAGGGGAAGAAAATGATAGATATAAAAAAACCCGCTCAAAGAGCGGGTTTTTAAGTAACTTAATCAGTAACGATTATAGTACGTCAACTGCGTTAAGGTCAGCAAATGCTTGCTCTAGACGAGTAACCATTGAAGCTTGGCCTGCACGTAGCCATACGCGTGGATCGTAGTACTTCTTGTTTGGTGCATCTTCACCAGTTGGGTTACCGATCTGACCTTGTAGGTAATCGTGGTTTTCAGCTTCGAACTTACGGATACCATCCCAAGTAGCCCACTGTGTATCAGTATCGATGTTCATTTTGATCACACCGTAGCCGATAGATTCACGGATTTCTTCTAGAGAAGAACCTGAACCGCCGTGGAATACGAAGTTTAGAGAGTTCGCTGGAAGACCGAATTTCTCAGAAACGTGCGCTTGAGAATCACGTAGGATAGTTGGAGTTAGTACAACGTTACCTGGCTTGTATACGCCGTGTACGTTACCGAAAGATGCTGCGATAGTGAAACGGTGGCTGATTGCGCTTAGTTTCTCGTATGCGTATGCAACGTCTTCTGGAGAAGTGTATAGCTCAGACGCATCCATATCAGAGTTGTCAACGCCGTCTTCTTCACCACCAGTACAACCTAGTTCGATTTCTAGAGTCATGTTCATTTTAGCCATGCGCTCTAGGTACTTAGCAGAAATTTCGATGTTCTCTTCTAGAGACTCTTCAGAAAGGTCGATCATGTGAGAAGAGAATAGTGGCTTACCAGTTTGCGCGAAGTACTCTTCACCAGCGTCTAGTAGACCGTCGATCCAAGGAAGTAGTTTCTTAGCTGCGTGGTCAGTGTGTAGGATTACTGGAACACCGTAAGCTTCAGCTACAGCGTGAACGTATTTCGCACCAGCAACAGCACCTAGGATTTGAGCTTCTTGACCTTCAAGTTTTAGACCTTTCCCAGCAAAGAAAGCAGCGCCACCGTTAGAGAACTGAACGATAACTGGAGCTTTAACTTTTGCAGCTGCTTCAAGTACTGCGTTTACAGAGTCAGTACCCACACAGTTTACTGCTGGAAGTGCAAAGCTGTTTTCTTTTGCAACTTCAAATACTTTCTGAACGTCATCGCCAGAGATAACACCTGGTTTTACGAAGTCGAAGATCTTAGACATGGATGTAATCCTATTTATCTGTCGTTTTTAAACAAAACTTGTTAAGTTGAAAATCTTGCAAACGTTTGCTCACAACTGAGGCTATTCTAGCAGAGTTCCTCACACGTTGCAGCAAACAAGAAAGCGGGAGAATCACTCCCCCGCTTTGCTTTAATTACTTAGCTCGTGCTTCTAGCATTTCTACTGCTGGAAGAACTTTACCTTCTACGAACTCAAGGAAAGCGCCGCCGCCAGTAGAGATGTAAGATACATCCGCTTTGATACCGAACTTGTCGATAGCCGCTAGCGTGTCACCACCACCAGCAACAGAGAAGCCTTCAGAAGCTGCGATAGCTTCAGAGATACCTTTAGTACCTGCTTCGAAGTTCTTGAATTCGAATACGCCTACTGGACCATTCCATAGGATAGTCTTAGCGTTTTTAAGGATTTCAGCTAGTTCAGCAGTTGAATCTGGACCAAGGTCGAAGATCATGTCGTCGTCTTGTACTTCAGAAACGTGCTTGATTTCAGCTTCTGCGTTCTCGTCAAATGCTTTCGCACATGCAACGTCAGTTGCTACTGGAATTGCACACTCGTCCATTAGCTTCTTAGCTGTTTCAACTAGGTCTGCTTCGTATAGAGACTTACCAACGTTGTGGCCAGCAGCTGCGATGAATGTGTTAGCAATACCACCACCAACAACGAGTTGGTCAGCGATTTTAGATAGAGACTCAAGAACAGTTAGCTTAGTAGAAACTTTTGAACCACCTACGATAGCAACCATTGGACGAGCTGGCTTGTCCATTGCTTTGCCTAGCGCTTCTAGTTCGTTCGCTAGTAGAGGACCAGCACATGCTACGTCTGCGTGCATACCAACGCCGTGAGTAGATGCTTGAGCACGGTGAGCCGTACCGAATGCGTCCATTACGAATACGTCACATAGTGCTGCGTATTTCTTAGATAGCTCTTCGTCGTTTTTCTTTTCGCCTTTGTTGAAGCGAACGTTTTCAAGAACAACAAGTTCACCCGCATTTAGCTCTAGGCCATCTAGGTAGTCTTTTGCCAGCTTCACTTCGCAATCTAGTGCGTCGTTTAGGTAGTTAACAACTGGTTGTAGAGAGAACTCTTCAGCGTATTCACCTTCAGTTGGGCGACCTAGGTGAGACGTAACCATTACTTTAGCGCCTGCTTCTAGGCAGTGCTTAATAGTTGGAAGAGATGCGATGATACGTGCATCCGAAGTTACTTTACCGTCTTTTACTGGCACGTTTAGGTCAGCACGGATAAATACACGTTTACCTGCAAGATCCAGGTCAGTCATCTTGATTACAGACATGATGTGTCCTCTCAAATATTTAATAATTAAAGTTTTTGAAAACTCGGCAACCCTGCCAAGCCTGTTAATTCTTCAAACTGGTTATAGATATGGAGATATTATGGATTTATTTCAAGGCTAGAAATAAAAATTCTCCATCACTTCTTCGTCATTACTGTTCCACTTGCGAAGAAGCTTGCATTGCTAAGGCAGTATCCAGCATCCGGTTAGCAAAGCCCCATTCGTTGTCGCACCAAACGAGCATTTTTACGAGTTGCCCGTTACTCACTCTAGTCTGGCTTCCATCCACAATCGCACTATGGGGGTCGTGGTTAAAGTCGATGGAAACGAGTGGCGATTCAGTATAGTCAACAATGTTACGTAATGTACACTGAGATGCGTTAACAATGGTTTGATTTACGTCATTAACTTTCACATTTGTACTAATTGTGACACTTAAATCCATTGCAGTGACGTTAACCGTTGGAACACGAACAGAAATTGCTTCGAATTTGTTGGAAAATTTCGGGAAGATTCTTTCAATCCCCTTATGCAACTTAGTGTCCACCGGAATAATAGATTGGCTTGCAGCACGGGTACGGCGTAAGTCGTTATGATACGCATCGATTACTTGTTGATCGTTCATGGACGAATGAATTGTGGTAATGGTGCCAGACTCTATGCCGAAGGCTTCGTCTAATACTTTAATGATGGGAACGATACAGTTGGTGGTGCAAGAGCCATTGGAGACAACACGGTGCTCGTCTTTCAGAGTTTCGTGGTTCACGCCATAGATAATCGTATTATCTAGGTCGTTTGCGCCCGGGTGCGAAAACAGTACTTTCTTCGCGCCAGCTTCTATATGCGCTTGCCCATCCGCTTGCGAACCAAATACGCCAGTGCAATCCAAGACGATATCAACTTCTAAATCACGCCAAGGAAGTAATTCGATTTCGGAGAGATGGAGAATGCGAATGGAATCATATTCACCGCTGTCATGATGAACATGCAAATGTTCTTGGTCATGGGAAATTTTTTTACCAAAGCGACCATGACTGGTGTCATATTGCAGTAGGTGTGCCATCGCCTCTGGCTGTGCTAGTTCGTTTACCGCCACAACCTTGATCTGCTGGTGTTTTCCGCTTTCATACACCGCTCGCAGAACATTACGACCTATACGTCCAAATCCATTGATCGCAACCTTTAGCATTTATCCTTCGCCCTACCAAAAATTTCGTGTCACAGATACTACCTGATCAGGCTGACAAACGCACCTGTTGAATCAAAGTAAAGCAGGATTAAAAAAGGTCGAGACTATGCTCGACCTTATTACAACGATAGATAATTAAAATGCGACGTCTAAACCTAACCAGTAGCGACGACCATCTTCAATATATCCATATTCTTCGTAACTGATTTCCTCGTCCAGCAAGTTATAGATAGCGCCTTTAATACGAGTATTGTCGGTTAACTGGTATGTCACACCAGCGTCCACAAAGGTATAAGCTGGTTCTACAATACTGTTTCTTGATGGGCCAGTAACCGGATCCATTTCTTTACCTCGGTACGTGACTTTCGCCCAGCTCTCTAGATCTGTTGTCGTTTGCCAAGTCACATCCACATTAAACAGATGCTTTGGTAACTGCTGCAGCGGCATGCCTTTGTATTCACCTGTTTTTTGCTCTGAGTCGGTAAATGTGTAGCTCGAGCTAAGGTAAATGGTTTCCGTTAACGGCGATGCTAAGGTCGCTTCAATACCTTGTGTGACGGCTTCATCCACGTTAATACGGTACGTTGGATCTGCGCCCCATTGGTTTGGACCATCAGTACAGATAGTGTCTGGACAAACAACACGTGTGATCTTGTCTTTGAATTCGTTATGGAACGCTGTCAAAGAGACATCTAAGCCAGAATCACCTTGATACAAGACGCTGATTTCTTTGTTTAGCGACGTTTCAGGGTCAAGATCTGGGTTACCGTAGATATTACCGCCACCACTGACTTGCGCCCAGCCAGGAGTAATTTCACGTAATTGTGGAGAACGGAAACCTGTTGCCACACCGCCTTTCACCGTCCAAGACGGATCAACTCGCCATACACCGTAAACACGCGGACTAAAATGCGCGCCATAGTTTTCGTCATGATCTAGACGGCCGCCAAGCGTAACGCTAAACGGATCAGCAATTCTCCATTCATCTTCAATGAAAACAGCCCACTGCGTATTCGATGTTTCAGTCTTCGATGACGCTTTGTTGGAGGTGAAATCCTCAAGCTCTGCATGAGTAGCGTCCACACCCGTCGTCAACGTATGGTTTCCAATACCAGTCACCAAGCTCGATTTGAACGTGGTGTTGGTGATCGTCATCTCACGAGATTTGTTCTCGCTCTCTTCTCGCTGTAAGTAAGTATCTGAAATTCCCACCGAATCCCAATCACCGTTGTGGCTTACCGTTACGTAATTACGACGATATTCATTCAGTGAATCTTCACACCCACCACGACACCCTGTGGTCGGCACTGAAAGGCCCACATTACCACGACGACTTTGTGCCGACGTGCCACCTTCTAATTGCACCGAGTGGCGATCATTAATCTGGTAAGTCAGTTTTGAAGAGATACTCTGCATATTTTTATCTTCATAACCGTATTCGATGTCATCTTCTTCTCTGGTTGTGTACTGACCATATACTTGGAGAGATAAATTTTCAGCCAACGGACCATTAACGAAAAAATTCGCGCTCTGCTCTCCACCTGAGCGGCTATTCTCTTGTAGTACCGTGCCCAGTTGAACATTACCCGTCCACTCTAGCGCATCTTTTCGTGTGATGACGTTAATCACACCACCAATCGCATCAGAACCGTAAAGCGTCGACATTGGACCGCGAATAACTTCGATTCGCTCAATCGCTTGAAGAGGAGGTAACCAACCTTGTTCGATACCAGGACCGTCACTATTTGGACGAGTTTCACGCGTGCTTTGACGCTTACCATCGACCAGTATCAAAGTGTATTTAGAACCCATACCACGGATACTAATGTCGGTGGTATCACCACCACCTGTCACGACAACACCTGGTACACTTTTTAGTGCATCAGTCACATCGCGGTAATAACGAGAGTCCAACTCCTCACGTGAAATCACACTAATACTTGCAGGCGCGTCCGCTTGAGATTGCTCGTAGCTTGATGCAGTTACAACCACTGTTTCCATTTTAGAAACTGCATCATTGGCAAAAACATGAGGGACACTGACGAAGGCTAAAATACCAGTTGCGGTAATAACTGGCAGTCTAAGAGTAGACATCTACATCTCCATAATTGATAATGATTATTATTTTCGAAAGTGAATTATTCACAAATAGAATGAGATGCATAGTGAGAGTTATGGAACGGTTCTTTCCATTTATGGAACTCGTACATAACGCAGTAAGGAGTAAAATAAATATGCACGACTTAGCATCAATTAGAGCCTTTGATGCGCTCAATCAGCATAAAAGTTTGACAGCCGCTGCTAAAGCCCTTAATCAGCCAAAATCAACGCTAAGTCGTCGCTTGGCACAATTAGAAGAAGACTTCGGTCAGGCTCTAACCGCCAGACAAGGTAATCGATTAGTTCTGACAAGAGCTGGAGAAATCTTTGCCCACTACAGCCGCCAGATTCTTGAGTTAAGTGAAGAGAGTTATGATGCACTTCAAGGTTTAACGAACCAAGTTTCAGGGCCACTTCATATTGTTTGTCACACTGCCTTAGTTAGAAGCTGGCTCGGCGGCGTACTCAATCGTTTTCTTGCTGATAATCCCGATGTTAGAGTTCAACTTACCAGTGACTTTTCTGAGGCGCATCATGACCCAGATTTGTTCATCTGGCTCGGTGAACGTAAAGAGCTAGACTGGCGAAAAGAAGTGCTGGGGGTATTTCGCTATACGCCTTTTGCCTCTCCAAATTATCTAAAACAACATGGGCCTATACCGCACCCCAAAGAACTTGAAGCACATCCATGGATCGATTTTGGTTCAGTGCAAGAAAATGGATTGATGCTAGCACACCCTCAACACGGTGAGTTCTTTTTAGAGCCCTTTGTTAGTCGCTTATACAGCGACAACATAGCAATGCAAATAGACAGTATCGCGAATGGTCATGGTATTGGACTGCTGCCGACTTGGACAGCATGCGGCTATGAGAAACATCACCCAGGGCGAATCACACCTTGCTTAGAAGGTTGGCTTTCTGAGCCTATTTCCATTAACTGCTATACACCAGCAGGACGACCACCACTGCGCTTATCCGTACTTCTAGACTGCATTCACCAAAGCATTCCACAAGGTTGGAAAACCTGACAAAAATAAAAGGCCATCATAATGATGGCCTTTCTAACTTTAGCGTTTAACAATCGTCGTTTACGTTTGACTGTTTAGACGGTCCTACAATTACGCTAGCAATTCTTTTGCTGTGTTCACTACGTTTTCAGTCGTGAAGCCAAACATCTCGAATAGCTGACCAGCAGGTGCAGATTCACCGAATGTTGTCATACCGATGATGCGACCGTCAAAGCCAACGTACTTGTACCAGAAATCAGCAATGCCCGCTTCGATAGCGATACGTGCCGTTACGTCTGATGGCAGTACAGATTCACGGTAAGCGGCGTCTTGTTTGTCGAATGCGTCTGTTGATGGCATTGAAACAACGCGTACTTTCTTGCCTTCTGAAGTTAGTTGCTCAGCGGCTTTCACTGCAAGCTCAACCTCAGAACCTGTTGCGATAAGGATTAGCTCAGGCTTACCTTCGCTATCTTTCAGGATGTAAGCACCTTTCGCGATGTCTGCGACTTGTTCAGCAGTACGCTCTTGTTGCGCTAGGTTTTGACGAGAGAAGATAAGTGCAGTTGGTGCATCTTTACGTTCAATCGCTAGTTTCCATGCAACTGCAGACTCAACTTGGTCACATGGGCGCCATGTGCTCATGTTTGGAGTTACACGTAGAGACGCCATTTGCTCAACAGGTTGGTGAGTTGGGCCATCTTCGCCAAGACCGATCGAATCATGCGTGTAAACTTGGATGTTCTGAATTTTCATCAGCGCAGCCATACGCATTGCGTTACGAGCGTATTCCATGAACATTAGGAATGTTGCGCCGTAAGGAACGAAACCACCGTGCAATGCGATACCGTTGATGATAGCAGTCATACCGAATTCGCGTACACCGTAGTGGATGTAGTTGCCAGAGAAGTCCTCCGTTTCTAGAGACTTAGAACCAGACCACATGGTCAGGTTAGAAGGCGCTAGGTCAGCAGAACCACCCATAAACTCAGGAAGCATTTGACCAAACGCTTCTAGTGCATTTTGCGATGCTTTACGTGATGCAATGTTCGCTGGGTTTGCTTGAAGATCGGCAATGATTTGGTTCGCTTTTTCTTCCCACTGTGCAGGAAGTTCGCCGTTTAGACGTCGTTTAAGCTCTGCCGCTTCAGCAGGGTAAGCTGCAGCGTATGCCTCGAATTTTTCATTCCAAGCTGCTTCTTTCGCGGCGCCCGCTTCTTTTGCATCCCACTCAACGTAAACATCTGCCGGGATCTCAAATGGGCCGTACTCCCAACCTAGGTATTCACGAGCCGCTTGGATCTCATCGTGACCTAGTGGTGCACCGTGACAGTCGTGCGAACCAGACTTGTTAGGAGAACCGAAACCGATAATTGTTTTGGTACAGATAAGCGTAGGACGTGGGTCCGCTTTTGCTGCTTCAATTGCTGCGTTGATCGCGTCTGAGTCGTGACCATCGACTGCTGGGATTACATGCCAGCCGTACGCTTCAAAACGCTTAGGTGTATCGTCAGAGAACCAGCCTTCAACGTGACCGTCGATAGAAATGCCGTTGTCATCCCAGAACGCGATCAGTTTGCCTAGACCTAACGTCCCAGCAAGAGAGCATGCTTCATGCGAGATGCCTTCCATTAGACAGCCGTCACCCATGAACACATACGTAAAGTGGTCAACGATATCGTGACCTTCTTTGTTGAACTGTGCCGCTAGTGCTTTCTCTGCGATCGCCATACCAACAGCGTTAGTGATGCCTTGACCTAGAGGACCCGTTGTTGTCTCGATACCAGGCGCGTAGCCGTACTCTGGGTGACCTGGGGTTTTTGAGTGCAATTGACGGAAGTTTTTCAGATCGTCAATAGATAGCTCGTAACCGCTTAAGTGCAGTAGAGAGTAAATAAGCATTGACCCATGACCGTTTGACAGCACAAAGCGATCGCGGTCGGCCCACTCTGGGTTTGAAGGGTTATGGTTTAGGTGAGAGCGCCAAAGAACTTCAGCGATATCAGCCATACCCATTGGTGCGCCTGGGTGGCCTGAGTTAGCTTGTTGAACACCATCCATGCTTAGAGCACGAATTGCATTGGCAAGATGTTTACGAGACGACATGTCTGCTCCTGAGTACATTAAGCGAAACGAAAAGTAGGTCATAATTCTCTCAAAGCCCTGTTGGGTGTGCAAACGTTTTCCAGTCCAAAACCTCACAAATATTGCACCTTTCGCGCCAAATCGTTCGAAGTTCTTAAAATTATCAATAAATCAGGCAAACGTTTGGTTATAACAAAAACCAAAAAAGAGCTTGTAATTCGAGCAATCAAATTTAGAATAGACGTCTAGATGTAGATACACCTACAAAAATTAGTATTAATTTGCGCTGGAGAGTTTATCATTCCCCAGTTTTAAACCAGATATAGTGGAGCTAACATGGCTAAGCACCTGTTTACTTCTGAGTCAGTATCAGAAGGTCATCCAGATAAAATTGCAGACCAGATTTCTGATGCGGTTCTTGACGCGATTCTAGAGCAAGATCCAAAGGCTCGTGTTGCATGTGAGACTTACGTTAAAACCGGTATGGTAATGGTGGGTGGTGAAATCACGACTTCAGCATGGGTAGACATCGAAGAGTTAACTCGTGAAACCGTTCGTGAAATCGGCTACGTACATTCAGATATGGGCTTTGACGCAGATTCTTGTGCGGTACTAAACACAATCGGTAAACAGTCGCCAGATATCAACCAAGGTGTTGATAAAGCTGACCCTAAAGAACAAGGTGCAGGCGACCAAGGCATCATGTTTGGTTACGCTTGTAACGAAACTGAAGTACTAATGCCAGCGCCAATTACTTACTCTCACCGTCTTGTTCAAAAGCAAGCAGAAGTTCGTAAAAACGGCACACTACCTTGGTTGCGTCCTGATGCAAAATCTCAGGTAACATTCCAATACGATCAAGGTAACATCGTTGGTATCGACGCGGTTGTTCTTTCAACTCAACACTGTGATTCAATCTCAACTTCAGACCTGCGTGAAGCGGTAATGGAAGAGATCATTAAGCCAGTGCTACCTTCTGAGTGGATCAACAAAGAAACAAACTTCTTCATTAACCCAACCGGTCGCTTCGTAATCGGTGGTCCTATGGGTGACTGTGGTCTAACTGGTCGTAAGATCATCGTAGATACCTACGGCGGCGCAGCTCGTCACGGTGGCGGTGCGTTTTCTGGTAAAGATCCATCAAAAGTTGACCGTAGTGCAGCATACGCAGCACGCTACGTAGCGAAAAACATCGTAGCGGCAGGCATGGCTGACCGTTGTGAGATCCAACTTTCTTACGCAATCGGTGTTGCTGATCCAACGTCTATCATGGTGGAAACGTTCGGTACTGAGAAAGTACCTCACGACATCATCATTGAAGCGGTTCGTCAATTCTTCGACCTACGTCCATACGGTCTACAAGAAATGCTTAACCTTCTTCAACCTATCTACAAGAAGACAGCGGCATACGGTCACTTCGGTCGTGAAGAATTCCCGTGGGAAGCGACAGACAAAGCTGCACTTCTACGCGATTTCGCTGGCATCAAATAATCAAGCCAAGCAAGAATCAATCAAGCCCTCGCCTATGGCGGGGGCTTTTTATTTTCAGCAACTTTTATCCAGCCATTTCGGCTCATACCGCCCTGCCCCACAAAGCAGTCCTGTTTCTCCCTCATTTTTATACCGAATAAATTTTAAGCAATTATTTGTAAATTATCCCATCTCCGCCAATAGTTAAAATATTGTTAACTCCAATTTAAATAGAGACGTCGGATGCTGGCGACTGTGGAAGCAACACTTAAGTAAAGACATGAGTCAGGCATCTTTATGGCCGATACCAAACTAAGCCAATGCTCAGATGTAAACTTGAAAAAGTCGCTTCAAGTTTGACTGAACAAAAACCGCTGTCAGTTGGTATAAGCGGATAATGTGGGAATAAATCAAGGAGGAGTTATGCCTCGAACTGTTAATCCATCGGACTTCCACAACAAACGAAAGGAAGTGCCAGACAACGAATACGCCAGAACCATACCGTGCAATACGGTCAATCTTTCTGCACCTTTTCATTGGCTCGCATTAGGTCTGCATGATTTCGTGCGAATGCCGCTTATTAGTGCTTTCTATGGCATCTGTTTTATGGCAGCTGCGATAGGCATTGTTTTGCTCGTACAGTGGCAAGGCACACACTTAGTCGTCATGCCCAGTTTGATTGTTTACATGTTAATCGGTCCGTTTCTCGCGCTGGGCTTGTATGATGCCAGTTGGGAGAGAGAGCGCGGACACAAAGCAAGCTTGTTCCATTCAATGAAAGCGATCGGTCGTAACTCAACATCTCAATGGGCGTTCGCCGTGTTACTCGCAGTGTGTATGATATTTTGGATGCGCATTGCCGCTCTACTTCATGCGCTCTACCCTTCTGTTCAAGGGGCACCTTTAAGTGAGTTCCTACCCTTCCTTGTCATCGGCTCTTTAGTTGGCTTTGTTTTGGCTTGTGTGGTGTTTAGCATTTCAGCCTTTTCTATTCCGCTCATGATGGAGCGTCGCGTAGACATGATGACCGCTGTATTTACCAGCTTTAATGCCGTGAAATCCAACATTCCAGCAATGATTGTTTGGGCAGCGATCATCTGTGGCGGTATTCTTATCGGCTTTGCGACCTACGGGATCGGAATGTTGTTTACCATGCCAATTCTAGGCTACGGTACATGGCACGCTTACCATGCCACCATCAAGAAAAAACACACACCATAATTAACTGATGCTATGATCTGGCCCTCGCAAATGCGGGGGCTTTTTTATTTGATTTATCGAGGTGAATTGTGGATATAGAACTCAGCTATAAAGCCAAGCAAGTGATGGCGGGCTGTATCGCGATGGCAGAACAAGCTTTCAAACGTTCTTTCCCGATTCCAACAATCACCTTCGACGTCCGTGGGAAAGCGGCAGGAAAAGCCTACCTTCAATTAAATCAAGTACGCCTAAACCCTGTTTTATTTCGCGAAAACACCCAAGCATTCTTAGATGAAGTCATTCCTCATGAAGTAGCACACCTGATTACTTATCAGGTTTACGGGCGAGTTAGGCCTCACGGTAAAGAATGGAAAGGCGTCATGGAAGCCGTGTTTAACGTACCAGCCAAAACCACTCACAGCTTTGAAGTAAAATCCGTTCAAGGTAAAACCTTTGAGTATCGTTGTGGTTGTATGACCTACCCTCTATCGATTCGCCGTCATAATAAAGTTCTGCGCAAAGAGGCGACGTACTCTTGTCAAAAATGCCGCCAACCACTTAACTTCACCGGCATTCAATTATCGTAGCCCTTACCTCATAGTGTTACTTGCGTTCCCAAAATAAAGATCGAGTTGATCAAAACCTTACCTTCGCCAATTATTGTTAACTTACTCATCACTAAAGCTATTTTATGCGTGTTATCATGAATAAAGTCATACTTTATAAAGACTTTTATCATGAAATACTTACTCTCTCTGTTGCTTATCGCGCTTTCTAGCACTGCGATTGCCGCGCCACCGAGCTCATTCTCTGCAGCCAAACGTGAGGCGGTCAAAATTTATCAAGACCACCCAACAAGCTTCTACTGTGGCTGTAACATTCAATGGCAAGGCAAGAAAGGCTTACCCGATTTAGCCTCTTGCGGTTACCAAGTCCGTAAACAAGAAAAACGGGCTGCACGAATCGAATGGGAGCACGTTGTTCCTGCGTGGCAATTTGGCCACCAGCGTCAATGCTGGCAAGATGGCGGACGTAAAAACTGTAAGAAAAAAGACAAAACTTTTCGTTTGATGGAAGCAGACTTGCACAACCTAACTCCTGCTATTGGTGAAGTAAACGGTGACCGTTCGAACTACAACTTCAGCCAATGGAACGGTATGGATGGCGTGAGTTATGGTCGCTGTGAGATGCAAGTGAACTTTAAGCAGCGTAAAGTCATGCCACCAGACCGTGCGCGTGGCTCAATTGCTCGTACCTATCTATACATGAGCAAAGAGTACGGTTTCAAACTGTCGAAGCAGCAAACGCAATTAATGAGTGCTTGGAACAAAACCTATCCTGTCGATAAATGGGAATGTGAGCGTGACGAGCGCATTGCAAAAGTACAGGGCAATCACAACCCATTTGTTCAAGAAGCCTGCCGCGCACTGTAACCTCCGACCTCGAAGCGTTTCAATTACTGATATTGAAACGCTTCTTGCCCCTTGTTTTTTCGGTGCAAAGCATCCATGTTAGGGTTTAAGTTTATTCTCTTGCTGGAAATCTCATGCGTACCCCTCGAATTTATCATCCAGAAACTATTCATCAACTTGGCTCACTTGCTTTAAGTGACGACGCAGCAGGCCATATCGGTCGTGTTTTGCGCATGAAAGAAGGCCAAGACGTTCTCCTTTTTGACGGCAGTGGCGCAGAGTTCCCAGCGGTTATCAGTGAAGTCAGCAAGAAATCAGTTTTGGTTAACATCACCGAGCGTGTAGAAAGCAGTATTGAATCCCCTTTAGATCTGCACCTTGGTCAAGTCATTTCACGTGGCGATAAGATGGAGTTCACCATCCAAAAGTCTGTTGAACTTGGCGTCAATACCATCACTCCTCTGATTTCTGAACGTTGTGGTGTCAAGCTTGACCAAAAGCGTTTTGAGAAAAAACTCGCGCAATGGCAGAAAATCGCCATCAGTGCCTGTGAGCAATGTGGGCGTAATGTCGTGCCCGAAATTCGTCCAATTATGAGCTTGGAAGAGTGGTGTAAAGAAGAGTACGATGGTTTAAAGCTTAACCTTCACCCTCGTGCTAAATACTCAATCAACACTTTGCCAACCCCGGTTGAAAAAGTGCGTCTACTGATCGGTCCTGAAGGCGGTTTATCGTCTGAAGAAATCGAGATGACTCGAGAATACCAATTTGAAGAAACGCTACTCGGCCCTCGCGTTCTGCGTACCGAAACAGCGGCTCTGACAGCAATTACAGCCTTACAAGTTCGTTTCGGCGATCTTGGTTAAACGGAGAAAAATAATGATCAAACTCGGTATCGTAATGGACCCAATCTCGTCCATTAACATCAAAAAAGACTCTAGCTTTGCCATGATGCTTGAAGCGCAACGACGCGGCTATGAAATCCACTACATGGAAATGAATGATCTGCATCTCGATCAAGGCGTTGCCATTGCAGATACTAAAGTGGTGGAACTAAAAGAAGATCCAAACGGTTGGTACGAGTTCAAATCAGAGCAAACTATCGAACTGTCTGAGCTAGACGCGGTGCTAATGCGTAAAGATCCTCCGTTTGATACTGAATACATCTACGCGACTTACATTCTTGAGCGTGCAGAAGAACAAGGTGCACTGATCGTTAACAAGCCTCAAAGCTTACGTGATTGTAACGAAAAGCTGTTTACAGCATGGTTCCCAGAGCTGACACCTACAACGATCGTGACGCGAAAAGCAGAAAAAATTAAAGAATTTCGTGAAAAACATGGTGATGTCATCCTGAAACCACTTGATGGTATGGGTGGCGCGTCCATCTTCCGTGTGAAGGAAAACGATCCAAACGTCTCTGTGATCATCGAGACATTGACTAACCACGGTCAAAACTACGCAATGGCGCAAACCTTCGTGCCAGATATCAGCAACGGTGACAAACGTATCCTAGTGGTAGATGGCGAACCTATGCCTTACTGTCTAGCACGCATTCCTGCTAAAGGCGAAACGCGCGGCAACCTAGCCGCTGGTGGTACTGGTGAAGCTCGTCCGCTAAGCGAAACCGACCTCAAAATTGCGCAAACCGTTGCTCCGACACTGAAAGAAAAAGGCCTTATCTTTGTTGGCCTTGACGTAATTGGCGACAAGCTAACAGAAATCAACGTCACCAGCCCAACCTGTATTCGCGAAATTGAAGCAGCTTTTGATATCTCAATCACAGGCAAGCTGATGGATGCGATTGAGCGTCGAGTAAAAGGCGAATAACTCAAACTGTATTACAGTTAATAGAGAGCGTAGTACATTAACTTAAGCAAACTCATGCACATACCTAGATGGTAAATTGTATGATGTTTGCTTAAGGGCATTTACGAGAGTTAAGGGTCAATATGAGTATGAATCTCACAAATCACTTTTTGGTTGCCATGCCTGGGATGAAAGATCCGTACTTTCAAAACAGCGTGATCTACGTTTGTGAGCACAACGAAGACGGCGCTATGGGGCTGATGATCAATGCTCCTGTTGATATCACCGTCGGCAACATGCTCAAGCAGGTGGAAGTTCAGCCAGTACACCCGCGCCTATTTGAAGCCAGTCTAGATAGACCAGTCTACAATGGCGGCCCAATCTCGGAAGATCGTGGTTTTATTTTGCATAAACCCAAAGATTACTACGAGTCCAGCGTCCAAATGACCGACGACCTCGCGGTAACCACTTCGCGAGATATTCTTTCGGTGTTAGGAACAGAAGCAGAACCAAGTGATTACCTAGTGGCACTTGGCTACTCCGGTTGGAGTGCAGGCCAATTAGAAAGTGAGCTGGTCGAAAACTCTTGGCTCACCATTGAAGCGACGCCTGAAATTATCTTTAATACACCAATCAACGAGCGTTGGAAGAAAGCGGTCGAAAAGCTGGGCATCGACCCAAGTCACCTTTCAGCAGACTCTGGACATGCTTAGTCCAAATATACAGTTACATTAGATAGAGACACCTTATGTCACGCACAATTATGGCTTTTGACTTTGGAACCAAAAGCATTGGTAGCGCTATTGGCCAAGAAATTACTGGTACAGCTTCCCCATTAAAAGCCTTTAAAGCCAATGACGGTATTCCAAACTGGGACGATATCGAAAAGCAAATCAAAGAGTGGCAACCAGATTTGCTAGTGGTCGGTTTACCGACCGATCTGCATGGTAAAGACCTTGAGACCATAACCCCTCGTGCACGAAAATTTGCTAAGCGTCTGCAAGGCCGATACGGATTGCCTGTTGAACTGCATGATGAGCGTTTATCTACTGCAGAAGCTCGTGCGGAGTTGTTCAGCATGGGCGGCTACAAAGCCCTATCGAAAGGTAATGTTGACTGCCAGTCAGCAGTGGTGATTCTAGAAAGCTGGTTTGAAGTCCTTTGGGATGAGTAAACACTTCAAGCACAATGAAAAAAGGTTGGCTCCTGCCAACCTTTTTTGTTTCTGGATTGAATTAATCCATATCGATCTTAACGTTCGCCAAACTGCCCGTAGAGAATGCTTCACCACGCTGCGTTTTCAACATCAAGCGCAGATCATTTGCCGAGTCGGCACTATGTAGTGCATCCTCTTCGCTGATCTTACCTTGCATCACTAACTTATAGAGAGATTGATCGAACGTCAGCATACCAAACTCATTTGAGCGAGCCATGGTTGACTTCAACTCATGTAAATCTCCGCGACGAATCAAATCCGACACACGTGGGCTATTTAGCAAGATCTCAAATACACCATGACGTCCCTGCCCATTTTTATCTCGGATCAACTGCTGACCAACCACACCTTTTAGGTTCATCGACAAATCGAACAAGAATTGTTCTTTTTGATCTTTCGGTACCAAGTGAAGAATGCGCTCTAAAGCTTGGTTTGCATTGTTGGCGTGCAACGTTGCCATACACAGGTGACCCGTTTCGGCGAAGGTCATCGCGTATTCCATTGTTTCACGGCTACGGATCTCACCAATCAAAATCATATCTGGTGCTTGGCGCAGCGAGTTTTTAAGCGCAACTTCATAGCTTTCCGTATCTAGCCCAACTTCACGTTGAGTCACAATACAGCGCTTGTGTTCATGCACGAACTCGATCGGATCTTCGACCGTCAAAATGTGCCCGGTTTTATTGCTGTTTCGATAGCCTGTCATCGCCGCCATGGTAGTCGATTTACCCGATCCAGTAGCACCGACCACCAGCACCAAACCACGCTTAGCTATTGCCAAATCTTGCAATACTAACGGTAACTTTAACTGCTCAAAAGTAGGAATATTGGTTTCAATACGACGAATCACTGCGCCTGGTAACTCGCGTTGAAAAAAGGCACTCACACGGAAGCGGCCACAATCTCTCACAATGGCAAAATTCGACTCGCGACTTTTACGAAATTCCTGACGCCGATCTGGTTCCATAGCGCTGTCGAGTAATGCAGCCACATCGCTCTCGGTAAGTTTTTCCCCTTGCGGACGCAATTCGCCATCCACACGAAATAGAATTGGCGCTCCAACCGTGATGTAAAGATCCGACGCTTTCAGCGCCAGCATGCCTTCGAGAAATTTATCTAGATCCATCTTCCGTATTCACCATTATCTGTATGAACGTTACGAGAATTGCTGCACTTCTAATCCGATCTTACTATCGACCTCTTCACGAGCAACCATGCCTTGCGCCATTAACTGACGAGCATTTTGCTCCATGGTTTGCATGCCGTGAGCCGCACCTGTTTGAATGATCGAATACATCTGCGCGACTTTGTCTTCGCGGATCAAGTTACGAATCGCAGGCGTTGCCATCATAATTTCATGGCATGCAATACGGCCACCACCGTTACGCTTCAGAAGCTTTTGCGCGATAACCGAACGAAGGGACTCAGATAGCATCGAGCGAACCATATCTTTATCACTACCAGGAAACACATCGATAATACGGTCGATGGTTTTTGCCGCCGAGCTGGTGTGCAACGTCCCGAAAACAAGGTGACCGGTTTCAGCCGCTGTCAGCGCTAGACTGATGGTTTCTTTGTCACGCATCTCACCAACCAGAATAACGTCTGGGTCTTCGCGCAATGCACTACGCAAAGCATTTTGGAAACTATGGGTGTCACGGTGAACTTCACGCTGGTTGATCAAACATTTATTGTTGTTGTGAACAAATTCAATCGGATCTTCAATTGTGAGTACATGCTTGTTGTGATTACGGTTAATGTAGTCAACAATGGCTGCTAAGGTCGTCGATTTACCTGAACCTGTTGGGCCAGTGACCAGAACTAAGCCTTTTTCAGCGTTCGCAATTTTTTTGAAGATCTCTGGCGCTTCTAGCTCTTCCAGAGTTGGAATGCTACTTGGAATGGTACGAAATACTGCCGCACAACCGCGAGATTGGTTGAAAGCGTTGACACGGAAACGGCCAACGTTATGCAACTCAAAAGAGAAATCGACTTCGAGTTTTTCTTCGAACTCACTGCGTTGGGCATCGTTCATGATTTCGAAAACCAAACGATGCACTTCTTGGTGTGTAAACGCTGGAATGCCTAGTTTTCTCACATCCCCATCAATACGAACCATTGGTGGGACACCTGCAGAAAGATGTAGATCCGAGGCATTATGTTTTACACTAAAATCCAGTAACTCAGTGATATCCATTTAAAATCCTTAAGTCTAAAGTACAGCTATGAGTAGTATTCAACAAAATATTGAACATATCACCTCTCAAATTCGATATGACGAGCAAAAATGTGGTCGAACTCCAGAGTCAGTGCAACTTCTAGCGGTAAGCAAAACTAAACCTGTCGAGGCAATTCTCGAAGCCTACCAAGCGGGACAAACCGCCTTTGGTGAAAACTACGTTCAAGAGGGCGTCAGTAAAGTTCAGCACTTTGTCGAGCATTATCCAGATAATCGAATCGAATGGCACTTCATTGGCCCGATTCAATCCAATAAATCGCGACTTGTTGCTGAACATTTCGATTGGGTTCACACCATCGATCGAACCAAGATAGCTCAACGCCTGAATGATCAGCGGCCAAGCGAACTTAAACCGCTACAAGTTCTGATTCAGGTTAACACCAGTGGTGAGGCATCTAAGTCTGGTGTCACTGAAGCGGAAGTATTCGAGCTGGCGGAGTTGATTTCTCGCCTACCTAACCTCACTTTAAGAGGGTTGATGTCGATTCCTGCCAACGTGTCTGACTACGAATCACAACTCCGTGAATTTCAGAAGTTGGCTACGTTGAAGCAAACACTCGAAGCACAGTTCCCAGAAATCGATACATTATCAATGGGAATGAGTGGTGATATGACCGCTGCAATCGAAGCTGGTAGTACAATGGTTCGTATTGGAACCGCTATTTTCGGCGCACGAGACTACAGCTAAATCAACAAAACGCTCACTCGCGACATAAGTTATGTCGTCAATCGTTAGAGCGTAAATGCGCAATCATCTTACTCGCCAATAGGAGCAGTAAGTAACAGCGGCGCCATTATACACCTGAGCGCACAACAAATTCTAAATATCATGATGGAAATCAGACAAATGGAACATAAAAAAATCGCCTTCATTGGTGCTGGCAACATGGTGAGAGCCATTGTTTCAGGCTTGGTTGCTAACGGATACCCAGCGCAAAACATTACCGCGACGGCTCCTTCAGAGGCTCGCCGCCTTCTGCTAGAACAAGATTTTGGCATCCGTACCACCAGCGATAACATCCAAGCTGCGACCGAGGCGGATGTGGTGGTATTGTCTGTGAAACCGCAAATGATGGCGGATGTCTGTAAACCACTGCAATCGATCGATTTCACTAATAAACTGGTGATTTCTATTGCCGCAGGCATCAACTGTTCTCGATTGGATGATATGCTAGCCACCAAATTGAACTTGGTTCGTGTTATGCCAAATACGCCATCACAACTTGGGTTGGGTATGAGTGGGTTATTCGCACCAACTCATGTAACCGAGCACGACAAAGCTTTTGCCGCAGAGTTAATGGAAGCGGTCGGTAAAGTATGTTGGGTTGAGCAAGAGTCAGGTATCAATAATGTGATTGCCGCAGCGGGCAGTGCTCCAGCATACTTCTTCCTGTTTATGGAAGCGATGCAAGCAGAAGCGATTGCGCAAGGCTTTGATAAAGAGACCGCTCGACTATTGGTTCAGCAAGCTGCACTGGGCGCGGCTAGTATGGTGGTTAGCAACCCAGAAACTGAGCTATCGACCCTGCGTGAGAACGTAACATCGAAAGGTGGGACAACGGCAGAAGCACTGCGTACATTCAACGAACATCAACTTTCAGATATTGTCGCTAAAGCCATGCAAGCTGCTGTGGCTCGCGCGGAAGAAATGGAAAAACTGTTTTAATTATTTGGATGAACTCCGTTTAGTATCATCCATCACTTGTTAAGGGTACCTTATGAATTCAATGAGTTTTCTCATCTCAACCCTATTTGACCTGTACATCATGGTCGTAATTTTGCGAATTTGGTTGCAAGCTGCGCGCGCAGACTTCTACAACCCATTCTCGCAATTCATAGTAAAAGCGACTCAGCCGGTCATTGGTCCATTGCGCCGCGTTATCCCTTCCGTGGGGAATATTGACCTAGCAACCGTGTTGTTTGCCTACGTGTTGTGTGTGCTTAAATTTGTCGTGCTTATCCTAATAGCTTCGAACGGTTCCGTCTCTTTCAGCGCTGACTTCTTATTCTTGGGCTTACTATCATTAATCAAAGCCGCAGGTGGCCTATTGTTCTGGGTACTATTGATCCGTGCAATTTTGAGCTGGGTAAGCCAAGGCCGCAGCCCTATCGAGTACGTATTCCATCAACTGACCGAGCCAATGTGCGCTCCAATCCGTCGTATTCTTCCGGCTATTGGTGGTCTTGATTTAAGCGTACTGGTGTTATTTATCGGCTTGCAGTTCGCGAACTTCTTAATGGGCGATATCATTGGTCCAATTTGGTTCCAGCTATAATGTCAGCTGCAGTTTGGCAAGATGGTGAGGACATCATCCTGAAGCTCTATATTCAACCTAAAGCTAGCCGCGATAAAATCGTTGGCTTGCATGGTGAAGAGCTAAAAATCGCCATTACTGCTCCACCTGTCGATGGCAAAGCTAATGCACACCTAACTAAGTTCTTAGCCAAGCAGTTTAAAATCGCTAAGGGTTTGGTTCACATAGAAAAAGGTGAATTAGGACGGCACAAACAAATTCGGATAGAATCGCCTACCCAGATACCGACAGAAATTAAAGCCATCATATGATGGCTTTTTATTTACGATTTTGTACCACACTTACTAATACCAACGACTGAGTACGCATTTTTTACCCCCTGACCAAGGTAAAATTGCAGCTATGGTTGTTTTATAACAAGAGCTTTGAGGAAGTAACAATGAGCAAATGGATTACCGCATTACTGATTAGCCTGTTGTCGTTACCAAGCTTCGCCGATCAGTTTAAAAATATGAAAGATATCGAAGTACACTATGTCGCGTTTAACTCAACATTCCTAACACCCAAAGTCGCACGTAGCTACGATATCAAACGTAATGGATACCTCGCTGTGGTTAATATTAGCGTGTTAGATAGAGCTTCATTGGGTAAACCAGCATTAGAAGCAAAAATTGCTGGACGCGCGAAGAACCTTATCGGCCAAACTCAGACCTTGACCTTTCGTAAAGTCAAAGAAGGCAATGCGATATACTATTTAGCCGAACTACCAATTACCCACGAAGAAACTTTTACTTTCGATATTGACGTAAAAGCTGGAAACAAAGGCTCAGGTAAGCTTAAATTCACCCAGAAGTTTTATGTTGAAGAGTAATTGGGTTGTGATGTTCCAAAAGCTTTTGGATCTAAGCAGGCTAAAAACCACTTATTAGTTAAAGAATATCTAGAGGAGAACGATTTGTTCTCCTCTATCACTATTAAAAGAGATTCCCATGAAAAAAATTGTGCTAGCAACTGGTAACCAAGGCAAAGTTCGTGAAATGGCAGATTTATTGTCTGACTTCGGCTTTGAAGTATTAGCGCAAAGTGAATTCAATGTATCGGAAGTAGCTGAAACGGGTACAACTTTCATTGAAAACGCAATCATTAAAGCTCGCCATGCCGCACAAGAAACAGGGCTTCCTGCCATTGCAGACGACTCTGGATTAGAAGTCGATTTCTTAAAAGGCGCTCCGGGCATTTACTCTGCACGTTACGCAGGCGAGAGCGCATCTGATCAAGAGAATCTAGAAAAATTGCTAGCGGCAATGGAAGGCGTACCAGAAGCAGAGCGTACAGCACGTTTCCACTGCGTATTAGTCCTCATGCGTCACGAGAACGACCCAACGCCTATCGTCTGTCACGGTAAATGGGAAGGCCGAATTCTAACTGAAGCACACGGTAAAAATGGCTTTGGCTACGACCCAATCTTCTTTGTTCCTGAAGACAACTGTGCGTCAGCCGAACTTGAACCTGCACGTAAGAAACAACTGTCTCACCGCGGTAAAGCGCTCAAGTCATTGTTTGCTCAACTGTCTGAGCAAGTGTCTCAGTAATCACGAGCGAATTAGACCATGTTAACGCCCCCAGCACTCAGCTTGTATGTACACATCCCGTGGTGTATGCAAAAGTGCCCGTATTGCGACTTTAACTCTCACGCGCTCAAAACCGAGATTCCAGAAGAAGAGTACATCAGTGCCCTTTTAGAAGATTTGGATACCGACATTGAGAAATACCGACTTAACGAAGCGCCACGTCCACTGCATTCAATCTTCATTGGTGGTGGTACGCCGAGTTTGATTTCGGCAGAAGGCATCGAGCGTCTACTTAAGGGCATTGAAGCGCGTATTCCGTTCAAGCCTGAAATCGAAATCACCATGGAAGCGAATCCAGGCACCATCGAAGCAGAGCGTTTTGTTGGCTACCGCAAAGCTGGTGTAACGCGTATCTCTATCGGCGTGCAAAGCTTTGAGCAACAAAAGCTTGAGCGTTTGGGGCGTATTCACGGCCAAGACGAAGCCGTCAACGCTGCTCAGCTGGCGCACCAAATCGGTTTGAACAGCTTTAACCTCGATCTCATGCACGGCTTACCTGATCAAAGCATCGAACAAGCCTTGGCAGATTTGGACAAAGCGATTGAGTTGGCACCGCCGCACTTGTCTTGGTATCAGCTGACCATCGAACCAAACACCATGTTTTACTACAAGCCACCAACGCTACCTGACGATGATGACTTGTGGGATATTTTCGAGCTCGGACACCAAAAACTTGCAGCTGCGGGTTATGTGCAATATGAAATCTCCGGTTACAGCAAGCCGGGCTATCAGTGTCAGCACAACCTCAACTACTGGCGCTTTGGTGATTACCTTGGTATCGGTTGTGGCTCTCATGGCAAACTCAGTTTTACCGACGGACGTATTATTCGAACGACAAAGGTAAAACACCCGCGAGGCTATTTAGCGGCTTATCAAAATATGGTCAAACCTTATCTGCATACAGAACATGTCGTCGCGGATGAAGATCGTCCATTCGAGTTTTTTATGAACCGATTCCGCTTAATCGAAGCCTGTCCGAAGCAAGATTATGTGGACACCACGGGCTTACCGCTCAGTACGATTCAAGAAACCATCGACTGGGCGATAGAAATGGGCTACCTGAGTGAAACAGCTACCCATTGGCAAATTACTGAAAAAGGGAAGCTCTTCCTTAATGATTTGCTCGAAGCCTTTATGGCCGAAGAAAGCGAAGACTAACGCAACCCCAAAACAAAAAAAGCCTCTCAATTGAGAGGCTTTTTATTTAGAAACAGTACCATCCTAAATAAGGTTGACACATTTCCAACATTAGAAAATTGAACGGCCAATTCGCTCTGAGAGCAGCTCAAGCGCCTTAGTACCAGCAAGCGAGTTACCTGAAGGATCAAGCTCTGGAGACCATACTGAAATGGTCATTTCACCAGGTACTACCGCAATAATGCCACCACCAACACCAGACTTACCAGGCATACCAACGCGATAAGCAAACTCGCCCGCGCCATCATACAAGCCACACGTTGCTAACAGTGCATTAAGTTGTTTGGTTTGCACAGGAGAAACTACAGGCTTACCCGTTTGTACCGATGTGCCCTTGTTTGCTAAATAGCTAAACGTTTTAGCCAAATCGACGCAACTCATCTTCAGCGCACAAGCGTGGAAGTAGTTTTGTAGTACTGGAATCACTTCATTTTCGAAGTTGCCAAACGAACGCATGAGATATGCAATCGCCGCATTACGATCACCATGCATCATTTCGGATGCCGCAACGACTTTGTCATACACAATATGGGTATCACCAGAAAGCTGACGCACAAATTCCAACAGGCGCTGACGAGGTGCAGATAAGCGAGTTTGTAACAAATCTGCCACTACTATCGCTCCAGCATTTATAAATGGATTACGAGGAATACCTTGCTCCATTTCTAGCTGGATTAGCGAATTAAATGCCTGCCCCGAAGGCTCTTTTCCCACTCGAGACCAAATTTCTTCTTGCTTGTACAAGCACATCGCTAACGTCAAGCTCAATGCTTTTGAAATAGATTGGATAGAGAAAGGTTCATCGGCATCACCCGCCTTAATAACCTCACCTTCGTTGGTGTATACCGCAATACCTAACTTGTTGCTGGGTACTTTTGCCAGAGCAGGAATATAATCAGCCACTTTACCTTGGCCGATTAAAGGGCGTACTTCCGCCAAAATATCTGTCAAAATTTCCACTGTCGGTTTCATTCTCTACCTTCTATTTACAAGAGAACTCGTTGAGCTCAGAGGTAAAAAAAGCCAACGTGTCGTTGGCTTTTCCATAGGGTTCGTTCGACTCAAGTCGATTATGGTTTTACTGCCACAATAATATTGCGGTTGATAGATTGATCAACACGGTGAAGATAACCGATGTAAGGCTCTTCTGAAAGTACCTTCCAACCTTGCTCTTCAAATAATGCCGCGACATCTTTCCATTTCAATGTGAATTCATTGAAAGACAACACCACTGAACCTTGCTTTTTCAATACCACTTTCCATGCAGGCAGAGCCTCTTTTAAAAGCTCTAATGGACTACGGTTCAGTTTGCTGTCCTTGGCATTTTTGCTGCCGTGCTGCACGCCATAAGGCAGATCAGACACCATCACATCAACTGAGTTCTTTTTCACGACTTGATCAGCGATACGAGTATCAGCCGAATACAGCTTCATAAACTGAAGATTGCCTTGGTTGTAATCTTCTTTATTTGCTGCAGCTTCAACCACGAAACCATCCGCCACTTTCTTGCCACCCGCAGTGCGCTTTTCTTTGCTCACTTTGTGCTTAAAGCGGCCATTCTTCATGAACTTAACAATAAAGGTCTGGATCTCTTGCACCCACTTGGCGTTGATCTCAACCCCTACCACGTTCAAACCGTGGATCAAGCCTTCAAATAAGGTTGTACCTTTACCACACATTGGATCCATTAAGGTCAGTTGTTCACTTCCCGTATTGGACGCACTAATGCCGATATTCACCATCAAACGGGTAAACTGCTCGTTTGTTTTCCCGGTGTAGCGCAAAATCTGGCTCATACTTTCCGGGAAAGTGTTAAATACGGGCGCTTGAACTGGTCGAAGTAAACCATCTTCGCGCACTTCAAATAGCGCATAGTAAATCGAAGAGGCTGCGATTCTTCGCGCCTGCTCATCGGTTAGCGCTTCCTGACAAGAAAACACCAACGCAGCAGGTAAGCCAACGTCTTTACTACCAATTTCTGTCACATCCACGCCTTGTGAAGCTAAAATTGCTTTTAGCTCAGAACAGGCAATGGTCATTGCGCTATCAAAGTAAATTCGGTTATGACCCGGATTCGCTAATATCGCGTAATGGTACATCCCATGAACTCCTCTGGTTACGCAATACGCTTATATTTGATATCCCAAACACCGTGACCAAGACGGTGACCACGAGCTTCAAACTTCGTTAGCGGGCGATCGTCTGGACGAGGAACGAAATCACCATCTTTAGCAATGTTTTCGAAACCTGGCGCTTGGTTCATCACTTCAATCATGTGCTCTGCGTAGTTTTCCCAGTCGGTCGCCATGTGGAAAATACCTTCATTAGGGATAAGCTTCTCACGCACCATTTCCGCAAAACCTAATTGAACAATACGACGCTTGTGGTGACGCTTCTTATGCCAAGGGTCTGGGAAGAACAATTGCAGTGTCGATAAGCTGCCATTTGGGATCATGTGTTCGAATACTTCTACCGCATCGTGACACATTACACGCAGGTTAGTAATTCCCGCTTCGCGAGCATCGGCAAGACAAGCACCAACGCCTGGGCTATGAACTTCGATACCGATGAAGTTTTTCTCTGGCGCGTTCTTTGCCATTTCAACCAATGAAGCACCCATACCAAAACCGATCTCAAGCACTACTGGGTTATCGTTGCCAAACACCTCTTTCCAATCGAGAAGTTCAGCTTTGAAGTCAATACCCATCGTAGGCCAGCATTCATTCATCGCGCTCTCTTGACCTTTAGTCAAACGCCCTTCACGGCGTACAAAGCTGCGGATTTTGCGGATCAGCTTTCCGTCTTCGTTGTATTCGTTAGTGGTTACTTCACTCATTGATTTTGCCTGCACATTGATTAATCAAAGCGGGGATTATCCAAAGAATTTACTTAGGTGCAAGTATTTGTTGAGCTCTTGGTCTATGGCAACCCAAAAGCAACGACACACCTCTTTATATCCCTACTGTTTATCCGTTGTACTTCTTGCCCATTATGTGGTGCAATTTTGCACCTAACCAATAATAGAATACAGAGCAAGTCGTGACACCTTTCGCCAGTGCCATCCTAGAATGGTATGACGCATATGGAAGAAAAGATCTTCCGTGGCAACAAAATAAGACCGCATACAGTGTCTGGTTGTCTGAAATTATGCTTCAGCAAACTCAGGTCACTACGGTTATTCCGTATTACCAACGTTTCTTGGAGCGCTTTCCAACCGTGGTCGATCTTGCCAATGCTGAGCAAGATGAAGTCCTACACCTTTGGACTGGCTTAGGGTATTACGCCCGAGCCCGTAACCTTCACAAAGCAGCACAAGAGGTCGCCTCTACATACAATGGTGAGTTTCCTCTTGATATAGAGAAAATGAACGCCCTACCGGGGATTGGTCGCTCTACTGCTGCCGCCATTTTATCGTCTGTGTATAAACAACCACACGCGATTCTTGATGGTAACGTGAAGCGCACCCTATCCCGCTGTTTCGCAGTTGCAGGATGGCCAGGACAAAAAAAGGTTGAAAACCAGCTGTGGGAAATTGCCGAAACGCATACCCCACAAACGGATGTAGATAAGTATAACCAGGCAATGATGGACATGGGCGCAATGGTCTGCACTCGCAGCAAACCCAAATGTAGCCTCTGCCCTGTTGCTGACCTGTGTGTGGCAAAACAACAAGGTAATGTGCTCGACTACCCGGGCAAAAAACCGAAGAAAGATAAACCAATCAAGCAAACTCGTTTCGTGATGCTTCACCACAACACCGAAAATGGTCATGAGGTGTGGTTGGAGCAAAGACCACAAACAGGCATTTGGGGTGGCTTATTCTGCTTCCCACAAACCGAACATGTGGATGCAGAAAGCGACATTGAATTGCTACTGGATCAACGCGGCATTCAAGCCAGCAATATCAAACAGAAGCAAACACTGATTACCTTTCGTCATACATTCAGCCATTACCACCTAGATATCACGCCAATTTTGATTGATTTATCAAAGCAACCGGACGTGATAATGGAAGGCAACAAAGGTCTTTGGTATAACTTATCTAAACCTGAAGAAGTCGGTTTAGCCGCGCCAGTAAAACTATTGCTGGAAACGCTACCCCACGAACTTCGTTAATTGAATACAAGGAGTCATTATGAGCCGCACTGTATTTTGTGCTCGACTAAAGAAAGAAGGCGAAGGTCTAGACTTTCAACTTTACCCTGGTGAACTAGGTAAACGCATTTTCGACAACATCTCGAAAGAAGCGTGGGCTCAGTGGCAACACAAACAAACCATGTTGATCAACGAGAAGAAACTCAACATGATGGATCCAGAACACCGCAAACTGATCGAAACAGAAATGGTAAATTTCCTCTTTGAAGGAAAAGACGTTCATATCGAAGGTTACACACCTCCGAGCGAATAAAGTCGCTTGAGTTAAACAATGACATCACAACCATTTGTGGTGTCATTTTTCTATTACCTTCAATAACTCTGATACTTATGAAAAAAATTGTCTTTATTGCTGCCGCACTTTTAATGGCAGGCTGTAGCCGTGAATTCGTCGAAAAGATTTATGACGTCAACTACGAGCCAACAAACCGTTTTGCCAATAACTTAGCTGAGCTACCAGGACAATTTGAAAAAGATACTGCGGCGCTAGATGCCTTAATCAATAGCTTTTCAGGCAATATTCAAAAGCGCTGGGGTAAAAAAGAAATCAAGTACGCTGGCAAGAGTAATTACGTTAAGTACATCGATAACTACCTTAGCCGCGCCGAGGTCGACTTTCGCAAAGGCGTGATCACGATAGAGACCGTATCACCGACCGAGCCCCAAAAACACCTAAAAGACGCGATTGTCACCACCTTATTAACACCAGACGATCCCGCGCACGTCGACTTATTCTCCTCTAAAGGTATCACGTTAGAGGGGCAACCATTCCTGTATAAACAAGTTGTCGACCAAGACAATAAGCCAATTCAATGGTCTTGGCGGGCAAACCGATTTGCGGAATACCTCATCGCAAATAAAATAAAAACCAAAAATGTAGATTTCAAGAAAGCGTATTACGTCGAAATTCCCATGGTTGAAGACCACTTTTCAACTCGCAGCTACCAATACGCCGATATCGTGCGTCGAGCTTCCAAGAAATACGACATTCCAGAAGACTTGATATACGCCATTATTAAAACCGAGAGCAGTTTCAACCCATACGCGGTAAGTTGGGCAAATGCGTATGGCCTAATGCAAGTTGTACCTAAAACAGCGGGACGAGATGTGTTCAAACTCGTGAAAAAGCGCTCGGGCCAACCAAGCCCTGAATATTTGTTTAATCCAGAAAACAACATAGATACCGGTACTGCGTATTTCTATATCTTAAAAAATCGTTATTTAAGAGAAGTCCGCCACCCTACCTCTCTCGAGTACAGCATGATTTCAGCTTACAATGGCGGTACTGGAGGAGTTTTAAACACATTTCATCGCAGTGATCGCAAACGCGCAATGCAAGATCTTAATTCATTGCAACCCAACCAAGTTTATTGGGCGTTAACCAAGAAACACCCGAACGCAGAAGCGCGTCGCTACCTAGAAAAAGTTACAAATTTCAAAAAGGAATTTAACTCGAAGCAAACTTTGTAGTGACAGTTGAATAAAAAGCGTTCGAACAACCACTTTTTTGAAATTATTTAAAAAAAGTGGTTGACGCAACGCGGGAAAATCCGTTTAATAGCGCTCCGTTGCCCGGATAGCTCAGTCGGTAGAGCAGAGGATTGAAAATCCTCGTGTCGGTGGTTCGATTCCGCCTCCGGGCACCACAATTTGATTTGTTGGTGTCTTAACGAAATGTTATAACACGGACAAAAGCACAAAGAATAAAGTGTGCCGACTTAGCTCAGTAGGTAGAGCAACTGACTTGTAATCAGTAGGTCACCAGTTCGATTCCGGTAGTCGGCACCA
>NZ_JAWOTW010000008.1:0-237509 GCF_033339075.1 Vibrio sp. 970 | reverse complement strand
ATTGGCGCTGGACTAAACAAAGGCCCCCTTTTAGGGGGCTCACACAAAGCCACCTTCTTTAGAAGGTGGTAATTTACTTTTATTTATAAGTCGGCGACGAACCAAGCACCAATAATAAGGTATGGAACGTTTATCCTGCTAGTGAGAGTCTGGGTAACGGTAGATATAATGACTCTACGACATCTGAAAGGACATGGTCGTAAGTATTGAAGATGGTCAATGACAAGTCCGATGTGACGCCATAAAGCTCTGATTCTGTTAAGTCGACATGACTCCCTGTCACGTATTCATTTAGCGTCTGTATTGAGCGCGTGGAAGCAGGAGAGGTAATGCTAAGTGGAGCGATAACCGCTAGTTGGTTTAGCTTACGCATCATGACCGATGCATAATTTTTGAAACGCTCATTTCCGCCTTGCTCTCCTAAATCTTGAATGCTGATTCGTAACTGAGTCAGGGTCTCCAAGCTATCCATAATGTTTTGCCAGTTCATGTGATACTCATTATGCAAGTCATCTCTTTGTTCAACCGCTAGCCATGCGATGGTTACTTCATCCATCAAAAACAAGCAATGACGAATTAACTTACCATGCTCCATCTGGTTTCTTGCAACACTATGGTCATCCCATTGTTCAAGTAGTTTCCCTACTTTAATCTGTAATACGCGATACATGGGTTTGTTTTCAAACCGTGAGGTTTCGACTAAAAGATGAAGCTTGTTGGTGAGATCGTTATGAAGGACTTCTAATTCTTGTTCGTTATTTTGTTGAAATTGAAGTGAGTAGTGCGTCGCAGCTCGATGGCGTCTCAGCAGATGAACAACATCTCGCAATAATGTTAACAGCTGATATTTACGCGCGTGTTGCTGCTCTCGTTTAGAAGATAAGTGATATATTCCGGCTAAAATAGCGATAGATAATAATGTGGAAATTAAAACAAACATAACCAACTCCTTGTTAGTGTTTGGACCTAGCAAGGAAGATTGCAGTTTTGATGCCACTAATTAAATTCTATTAAAACAGTAATTTAGGATTGTGATGGGAGAGGTGCTGTACAAGTTTGGTGCACAAATTCCCCAAAAGTGTGAATTCAGTCAAAAAAAGTCCCCGCTGAACTGGCGAGGACTTTTTAAATTTGATTGTAAAGCTACAACTTACATTACACGCATCCCTGGTTGAGCGCCTTCGTGTGGCTCAAGGATCCACAGGTCGCTACCACCAGGGCCTGCCGCTAGGATCATACCTTCAGACATACCAAACTTCATCTTACGAGGTTTTAGGTTTGCTACCATTACTGTTAGCTTGCCTTCTAGCTCTTCAGGTTTGTAAGCTGACTTGATGCCAGAGAATACCTGACGAGTTTCACCACCGATGTCCAATTGGAACTTAAGCAGTTTGTTGGCTTTTGGTACTTCTTCACAAGAGATGATACGAGCGATACGCATATCTACTGCAGCAAAAGCATCGAACTCAATCTCTTCAGCGATTGGTTCTTTGTCTAGCTCGGTTTGGCTAGCCTTGTTCTTTTCCGCTTCAGCTTTCTCTTTCGCCGCCATTTCTGCCGCCGCATCTTCTTTAGACGCTTCGATCATCGCTTCAACATTCTTCGGATCGATACGGTTGAACAGTGCTTTGAACTTAGTGATCTCGTGGCCTGTTAGTGGAGCAGCGATGTTTTCCCAAGTTAGCTCTTGGTTTAGGAACGCTTCAGTACGCGCAGCTAGCGATGGCATTACTGGTTTCAGGTAAGTCATCAGTACGCGGAACAGGTTGATACCGACAGAACAGATGTCTTGTAGTTCCTGATCTTTGCCTTCTTCTTTTGCTACAACCCACGGTGCTTTTTCATCAACGTATTGGTTAGCTTTGTCTGCCAATGCCGTGATTTCACGGATTGCACGACCAAACTCACGCGTTTCGTAAAGCTCAGCGATACGGTCAGCAGCAGCAACAAATTCGTTGTAAAGTTCAGGCTCTGCAAAGTTGTCAGACAGTTTGCCTTCAAAACGTTTCGCGATGAAACCTGCGTTACGAGATGCCAGGTTAACGATCTTGTTAACAACGTCAGCGTTTACGCGCTGAGTGAAGTCTTCAAGGTTAAGATCTAGATCATCGATACGGCTGTTTAGCTTCGCAGCGTAGTAGTAACGTAGACACTCAGGGTCTAGGTGCTCTAGGTAAGTGCTTGCTTTTACGAACGTACCTTTAGACTTCGACATTTTTGCGCCGTTTACGGTTACGTAACCGTGTACGAATACGTTGTTAGGCTTGCGGAAGCCAGAACCTTCTAGCATTGCTGGCCAAAATAGGCTGTGGAAGTAAACGATGTCTTTACCGATGAAGTGGTACAGCTCTGCTGAGCTGTCTTTTTTCCAATACTCGTCGAAATCTAGGTCGTCGCGCTTGTCACATAGATTTTTGAAAGAGCCCATGTAGCCGATAGGCGCGTCTAGCCACACGTAGAAGAATTTGTTCTTCTCACCAGGGATCTCGAAGCCAAAGTATGGTGCGTCACGTGAGATATCCCATTGCTGCAAACCAGATTCGAACCATTCTTGCATTTTGTTCGCTGTTTCAGCTTGTAGCGAGCCAGAGCGAGTCCACTCTTTTAGCATGCTTTCAAACTGAGGTAGGTCGAAGAAGAAGTGCTCTGAATCTTTCATTACTGGCGTCGCACCAGAAACCGCAGATTTAGGATTGATCAGTTCTGTTGGGCTGTAAGTCTCACCACAGTTGTCACAGTTGTCACCGTATTGGTCTTCAGACTTACATTTTGGACAGGTACCTTTTACGAAACGGTCCGGTAAGAACATCTCTTTTTCTGGATCGAACAGCTGAGAGATAGTACGACTAGAGATAAAGCCATTTTTCTTCAACTCAAGATAAATGTGTGACGCTAGCTCACGGTTCTCATCTGAGTGTGTGCTGTGGTAGTTATCAAAGCTGATATCAAATCCAGCGAAGTCTTTTTGGTGCTCTTCGCTAACTGCGGCAATCATTTCTTCAGGAGTAATACCCATCTGTTGCGCTTTAAGCATGATTGGCGTGCCGTGAGCATCGTCAGCACAGATGAAGTTTACAGTGTTGCCGCGTAGGCGTTGGTAACGAACCCAAATGTCCGCTTGGATATGCTCAAGCATATGACCAAGGTGGATCGAACCGTTAGCGTACGGAAGGGCACAAGTTACCAGCATTTTCCTTGACGGAAAGTTTTTTGGATCGTTTGCCATACTTAATATTCGCTTTTCTTGATAGGTATAAATAAATTTTGATGGATAATACTACCCCATGAACTGACTAACTCCAAGGTGTCAAACTGCGGAATGCCTTAGTTTTTTTGGGGTTCTGGTTGAGCCTGGACGGTGGTAGCATGACATCTAAAAGGAGGGCTTATGCATCAGTTCACTTCAAAACAAGATTTTTGTCACTGGTTTAACCAATTCCAACATCCACAGTTGGTGGAAAACTGGGCAGATATTCATGGCGCAATTTCGATTACGACACAGGGTTCTATTGATATAACGTTGCCATTCGCAAGTAATGAGCTTCAAACCGTACTGCATGACTGGATCAAACAGCAGCAAGCCTCGGGTAAAGTGGCTGAATTCCCATTTAATATTCGCCTTGGAGTTAAAGCTTTAGAAACTCAAGTGGCTAACTCGGTTAAGGGTGTTAAGAACATCATTGCCGTCAGTTCTGCGAAAGGTGGCGTTGGTAAATCTACTACCGCAGTTAACTTAGCGTTGGCGATTGCTCAATCTGGGGCGAAAGTGGGATTGTTGGATGCAGATATCTATGGTCCGTCTGTACCTATGATGTTGGGGCAAGAAGATGCTAAACCAGAAGTTCGTGATGGCAAGTGGATGGAACCCATTTTTGCTCACGGCATCTATACTCATTCTATCGGTTATTTGGTGGATAAATCAGAAGCGGCGATATGGCGCGGTCCAATGGCTTCAAAAGCATTGTCGCAGTTATTAACTGAAACAGATTGGCCAGATTTGGATTATTTGGTGATTGATATGCCGCCAGGTACGGGGGATATTCAATTGACTCTGTCACAACAAATTCCGGTAACAGGTAGCGTGCTAGTCACAACGCCGCAAGATTTAGCCCTTGCCGATGCAAGGAAGGGAGCGGCAATGTTTAACAAAGTCCATGTCCCGGTTATTGGTGTTGTGGAAAACATGAGTTATCACATTTGTAGTCAATGTGGCGCGAAAGAGCATATTTTTGGTATGGGCGGAGCTGAAAAAATGTCGCAAGAATTTGGCTTAGCATTGTTAGGACAAATTCCGCTTCATATCTCTATGCGAGAAGATATTGACGCTGGCGTGCCAACGGTAGCAAGACGCCCAGAAAGTGAGCATGCAGGGTATTATAAGCAACTTGCCGATCGCGTATGTAGCACGATGTTTTGGCAAGGCAAAGCAAAACCAGATGCGATTAGCTTTACAATGGTGAACTAAGTTTACTATGCCTGTTGGTTGATAATTGCACATTTTAACGTTTGCTCGGAGGGTAATCCTCTGAGCAGGCAGAAACTTATGACTAAACCCTAATTCCAACTAGTAACTATGGGGTGAACTCCCTATAATCAAGCAGTTTATCTTTTTATGTGACTAGAAATCATCATCGGGTGCAAACTAATGTCTGATAATAATCAATGCGTCATCGTAGGTATTGCTGGCGCTTCTGCTTCTGGAAAAAGTCTGATCGCGAGCACTATTTATAATGAGCTTCGCGCGAAAGTAGGCGATCATCAAATCGGTGTCATCACGGAAGATTGCTACTACAACGACCAAAGCCACCTAAGCATGGAAGAGCGAGTAAAGACGAACTACGATCACCCGAGTGCGTTGGACCACGACCTACTGTGTGAGCACCTAGAAAAATTGGTACGTGGTGAAGCAGTAGAAGTGCCTGAGTACAGCTACACTGAGCACACAAGAACAATTAACACCACCACAATGACACCTAAAAAGGTGATCATTCTAGAAGGTATCCTTCTTCTTACAGACCCTCGTCTTCGTGATTTGATGCATGCGACAGTATTTATGGACACACCGTTAGATATTTGCTTGCTTCGCCGTGTTAAGCGTGATGTGGAAGAACGAGGCCGAACTATGGAGTCTGTTCTTAAGCAATACCAACAAACAGTACGTCCGATGTTCATGCAGTTTATCGAACCTTCTAAGCAATATGCGGACATTATTGTTCCTCGCGGTGGTAAAAACCGTATCGCAATTGATGTATTAAAAGCTCACATTGCAAGACTTTTGAAAGCTTAAGCCTATAGACGGCTATATCGCTTTATTTTTAGGAGAAGAAGTGGCACCTTAAGTGCCACTTCTTTTTTTTGTTTTTAAATTAGTCAGTTGCAGGTTAAAACCAGACACTTTTCACGCTTTTGTGGAACTGTCAGCGGCAAATGGAGTCTGCGCTTATAATTGTAAAAACACTCGAGCAAGGAAAAACAAATGAAGAAACTGCTCTTAATTCTAGCAATACCGATTGTGGTCATTTTGGTCGCAATTTTAGCGTTAACCATCTTCGTCAATCCGAATCAGTTTAAACCCCTTATTGTTGAGCAAGCGCAAAAGCAAACGGGATTAGAGTTGGTGATTGAAGGGGATATCAGTTGGCAATTTTTCCCATCGATTGGCTTTGAGTTGGGACATACAGAATTGCGAAACCCACAAGGCTTTAGTAAACCCAATTTATTCAAAGTTGATACCGTTGGTATAGACATCTCTGTTATGCCACTTTTTAGTCAACAGCTTGAAATTGGAAACGTCACGCTTGATGGTGCTGAGTTCTACATTGAAACCAAGAAAGATGGCAGCAAGAATATTGATGCATTGACGAAAGCCCAAACACAACAAGCAGAACAAGAGAGCAATGCTGCGCCTACGCAAAATGGTGAAACGCAAACTTCTGGTTCTGAGTGGAGTATTAATCTTGCTGGCGTTACGGTTTCTAACGGTTCATTAGAAATGCAGGATAAGCAAGCCGGTAGTTACACCAAACTTTATGATATTTCATTAAACCTTTCCGAATTCGCTTTTGACAACTGGACAACGGCTGATTTTGGCGTGAAGGGCGAAATGAACGACCAAAAGTTCACCGCGAAAGGTCAGGCAGACTTTAAGCTAGAAAAAGGTTTGGCAAACTACGCGCTAAAGAACATCAACTTTGATGCGACATACTCTGACCCTGCCAATAAAATTGAATCGGCAACGATCGGTTTAGACACGTTTGAATTTGATAAAGTAAATAACCTGACTTATGCCATTAAGGGTGACGCTGGTGGTATGAAGTTAGATATGCAGGGTGCTGGTCAACTTAGCGTGGACAAGGCTATCAGCAAAGTACAGTTGGATAAGTTAACTCTTAAATCGACTTTTGAGGGTGATGCCTTACCTCAGTCCCCGATGAAAGTCGACATGGTGTCTGATCTGTCTTTCGACCTAACGAAAAACCATCTGAGTTTTGTTCTAGAGAAGTTAACAGCGAATGCTATCGCCTTAGATGGTAAGGCTGATGTGGCACTCGGTGATATTCCTAAAGTACGCTTTGCTCTCCATAGCCCCAATATCGATCTTGATGAGTTCTTAGGGTTAGATAAGCAAGCTGCCGAAGGTAATAAGCCTGCTTCTGGTGGCGAGAGTGCTCCTGCCGGACCTGAGGTTGAGCCTGATTTGTCTGCGTTGAAAACGTTAGATGTAAAGGGTGACATTACCATCGACAAATTCAAAGCGGCAAATGCGAAGATGGAAGCGGTAAAAACGAGCTTCACTGTAAATCGTGGCGTGTTTGAGCTTACATCTTTTAGTTCGAAGTTGTACCAAGGCTCAATCTCAGCGACAGCGAAGTTAGATGCACGCCAATCACCAGCGACTTACAGTGTTAAAAAGTCAATCAAAGGCGTGAAAGTTCAACCGCTACTTATAGACGTTGCTGAAAACGACAAACTTGAAGGGACAGGTAACATTGATGTGAATGTTACAGGTAAGAGTCTCACGCCTACCGGTATCAAGAAGAATCTATCTGGTACGGTTGTTATCAATTTTGCTGACGGTGCGGTGAATGGCATCAACGTTGCTCAGTTGATTCGTGAAAACTATGCGAAATTTAAAGGGCAAAAAGTTGAAGGCACCAATGTAGCTAAGAAAACAGACTTCAGTGCGATGACGGCGACATTGAAACTCAACAAAGGTGTTGTATCAACGGATAATATGCAAGCTCAGTCTCCATTGTTACGTGTTCGTGGTAAAGGTACCGCAAACTACATCAATGAAACAGTCGACTTTACTATCAGCACGTCAGTTGTAGGCAGCCTAGAAGGCCAGGGCGGTAAAGATATAGATGAGCTGAAAGACATCACGATTCCAATCAATGTGTCTGGTAAGTGGGCAGATCCTAAATTCAAGCTCGTATTCGATGATGTTCTGAAGCAGAAAGCTCAAAAAGAAATCGATCGTGGCGTGGAGAAGCTAACGGACAAAATCAAAGACGAGAAAACCAAAGATGCGGTCGATGGTTTATTGAAGAATCTTTTCAACTAACCGTGCGTGAAAATCAAAAGGGTTGGCATTTTGCCAACCCTTTTTAAATTACTCTGCGAGTGTTACCAATCGACGCCTTTGAGGGCTTTTACGCCAGATTCAAATGCGTGCTTTACATTTTTCACTTCAGAAACGGTATCGGCCATTTCAATCAGGGTTCGATGTGCGCCACGCCCAGTAATAATAACCGACTGCATTTTAGGTCTGTTGCTCAGTGCTTCGACCACTTCGTCTAAGTCGATGTAGCCGTAGCTCACCATATAAGTTAGCTCGTCAAACAAGATGACATCGATAGAGTCGTCTTGCAGCATGCGCTTACATTCTTGCCATACGCCTTGCGCTGCTTCGGTATCAGCGGCTTTGTTTTGAGTTTCCCACGTAAAGCCGGTTGCCATTACTTGGAATTCAACGCCGAGTTTCTCAAGTAGGTTGCGCTCACCGTTGTCCCAAGTACCTTTAATAAACTGCGCGACAGCACAATTCAAACCATGACCCACTGCGCGTGCGATCGTACCGAATCCTGATGTCGATTTACCTTTACCATTTCCGGTAATGATCAGTAGCAGACCTTTTTCCTCTTTAGCAGCAGCGATTTTTGCGTCTACCTGTTCTTTGACTTTTTGTTGGCGAGCTTTATGGCGTGCTTCTTTATTTTCTTCGATAGACATAATACTTCCTCAATTCCTTTTCGTGCTGTGCCCAAGCTAATTTGGGTTCATTGATTTATCTCGCTATGATAGACCAACATATCGTGAAGAAAAACCACCGATAATTCAGGGAATAAAATGAAGAAAATACTTGTTGTTTGTATGGGAAACATTTGTCGGTCACCAACTGGAGAGGCAGTGTTAAGAGCGAAAGCTCAAAAGCTAGGCGTTGAAGTAGAGGTTGATTCGGCAGGTACAATTGGCTACCACGCAGGAAACCGACCGGATTCAAGAGCGATGGCAGCAGGAAAGCAGCGAGGTTATTCTTTTAAAGGAATGCAAGCGCGCCAAGTCACCATTGATGACTTTGAAAAGTTTGACCTTATATTAGCCGCAGATAAAGCAAATTTGGCCGATTTATTGGATATTTGTCCGTTGAAGTATCGACACAAAGTATCGTTATTTTTAAGTCATTCTGAGTCAGGTTACGACGAAGTCCCGGACCCATATTATGGTGGGGAAGATGGCTTTGAACTGGTGCTTGATTTAATCGAAGAGGCATCAGACGCAATTTTGAAGAAGCTGTAATCGCCGTGCTTGAAGACAATAGAAAAAGGGATGAGCTCAGCTCATCCCTTTTTATTCGTGTTAACCCGCTAGTATGTCGGTTGCGACTTTGTAGCTTGGGTCTTCCTTCACGTTAATTTCAACCAAGCTGCCAGCTTTGTCCAAAAGTTTACGACAATCTGGGCTTAGGTGACGAAGGTGCAGCGTTTTACCTTGAGCATTGTAACGCTCAGCCAGTGTTTCAATGGCTTCAATTGCAGAGTGATCTGTCACGCGAGAGTCTGCAAAATCGACAATCACATCTTTTGGATCTTCAGGCGCGTTAAACAACTCCAGGAAGTTAGCCGCAGAGCCAAAGAAAATAGGGCCGTGAATCTTGTACTCTTTTGAACCTTCCTCGTTTAAGCACGTGTCGGCATAGATGTGCTTAGCGTGTTGCCATGCAAACATTAATGCAGAAACGATAACACCAACCGCTACGGCAACAGCAAGGTCAGTAAGAACAGTAACAACGGTCACAAGAACAATAACGAAGAAGTCTTGCTTCGGTACGCGGCGTGCTAGCTTAAATGTTGCCCATTCGAATGTACCAATGACAACCATGAACATCACACCAACCAGAGCAGCGAGTGGGATCATTTCAATTAGCGAAGAAGCGAATAAGATAAACATCAATAGAGCGATAGCCGCAACGATACCAGATAGACGGCCGCGACCACCTGAGTTTACGTTGATCATCGACTGACCAATCATCGCACAACCACCCATTGCGCCAAACACAGAACACGTCATGTTTGCCATACCTTGACCGATACATTCGCGGTTAGATTGACCACGAGTATTCGTCATCTCATCTAAAACTGTCAGTGTTAGTAGAGATTCAATTAGACCAATGGCCGCGAGAATGATCGCGTATGGAAGAATGATTTGTAGTGTCTCTAGTGTAAATGGTACCGCAGGAATAGAGAAGGTTGGTAGTGAACCTGCGAGTGTTGCAGCTTCATCACCAGACATTGTACGCAGGAAGTCAACAACAGTGCGAGTTTCCAGATCCAAGCCAACCACTAAAGCCGTCACCGTTACGATCGCAACAAGTGAAGAGGGTACAGCTGTTGTGATTTTTGGTAGAAAGTGAATGATTGCCATAGTCAGCGCAACCAAACCAAGCATTAGCAGCATCTGGTCTTGTGGTAGCCAAGTAAGCATGCCGTTGATGTCTGGCGCTTTAAACTGACCCAACTGAGCTAGGAAGATAACAATAGCCAGACCGTTCACAAAACCGATCATCACAGGGTGAGGTACGATACGGATGAACTTACCCAATTTAAACATACCAGCGGCAATTTGAAGAATACCAGCGAGCATGATGGCTGCGAATAGGTACTGGACACCGTGAGTCGCGACAAGCGAAACCATTACGACTGCCATGGCACCTGTTGCACCAGAAATCATGCCAGGACGACCACCGAAAATGGAAGTAATAAGACCAACGATGAATGCAGCGTAAAGACCGACCATCGGATCTACGCCTGCGACGAACGCAAATGCGACAGCTTCAGGAACCAATGCTAGCGCAACGGTTAAGCCTGATAGCACATCATTTTTTACGGAGTGCTTAGAAAATTGGGGAAATTCGAACATGTTTGTTTTTAAGTTCTCTTTGCAATGAGTTAAACCCGACACATATTCGTATTTGCACAAGCCACTGGAAGGTTGATTTTTAATCAAACATTGCAGTGTAAACCGTAGTATTAAAAGAGCAGCATCAGAATGGTGTCGAAAACTTGAGTCGGCGCATGCTACCGAAAAGTGTGATTAAGTTCAAGAATGATACGAATAATGGCGTACAAATGTGATCACGAATTGGTATTTATATGAACAATTTATTGGGCAAATATGAAGATAAAAAAGGCTACCAGATGGTAGCCTTTAATTTATTTATGCCGTTAAGCAGTTGAACGTAATGATTTAGCCTAGTTAAAGTTAGGCTTTGTCATCTCTGCCGATGCACGGTTTTTAGCCACTTGGCTACCTGCACCTTTAGCTTGGTAACGTTCGGTTTTGAACGGCGCTGCTGCAACCGTGATTTCGCGTAGCTCTTGAGGGCCAGGTGCTTTCGTCATCGGTGCGCTAGCGTTTAGCTTAGCAGCAACTTTAATGGCTTCGACTTTAGGCTCTGGTTTATCTACTGGCGCTTCGGCTACAATCTCTTTTGCTGCTTCAACGATAGGCTCTTCAGTAGGTGCCGTTTCTACAATGGCATCAACCGGTTCAGCATGTTCAGTTACAGGAGTTTCAACGATAGGCTCTACCGATGCTGTTTCTACTACTGCCGATTCAGCTTTTTCTGCGATTACTGTTTCAACAACAGGTGCTTCTACTACTGGAGCTTCCACTTTCGCTTCAACGGTTTCTTGAACCTTGTGTTCAACAACTGGCGCATCTGTTACGACAGGTTGCTCGCGACGAATAATCACTTTACCCATTGCCATTTCTGGACACGCAAAGCCACCTTGGATTGTAGGTACTGCTGCTACAGCTTCTTCCTTAACTCGCTCTTCCTTCTTAGGTGCTGGTTTCGGAATGTAACGTGGCATTACTTTACCCATAGCCATTTCAGGAGAAGCGACACCTCCCTTACGTAGGCGGAACGGGTTAGGGCGGCGATCACGGCCACGGCGACGACGCTGGCCGCTTGCACGCAGGTGACGTGGCGAACGACGATTACGACGTTGCTTAGACTCTGCTTGCTTGTTGTCTTGTTGTGCTTCTACCGCTGCTTCTGTTGGCTTCTCAACTTTGGTTTCAACCGTTTCTTGAGTCTTAACCGCCGTTTCTTCTGCTTTCTTCTCAACCGCTTCTTGGTCTTTAACGCGTACAGACTTGTTCAGTTTGCGACGTTGGCGACGCTCCTTCACTTTTTCTGCTTTCGCGTTTTGTTGCTTTGGTTTGCTCTCTTCTGGTTTTGTTTCAGTTCGAGCTTCCGCCGCTAGCTGCAGGCCTTTTTCCGCTACTTTTGCATTTGCTTTTTGCTCTTGGGCTTTGTCTGCTTGTTGAGCTTTAGGCTTACGCTTTTGGTTGCGGTTTTGCTGTTTATTGGTTTGTTGTTGAGCTTCGTTTTGCTCATTCGCTTGCTCATCACGAGGCTTACGACGACGTCGGTTATCGCGATTGTCGCGGTTATCACGATTATCACGATTATCGCGCTGGTTGTTATTGCGACGACGATCGTTGCGATCACGCTTATTACGTCGATTATCGCGATTTGGTTTTTTCTCTTCCTGAGGTTTCTGTTCTTCTTTTGTTTCTTCAGAACCACCGAATAGGAAGCTACCAAGTGCTTTAAACAGACGGCTGAACAATCCAGGTTTCTCTTCTTGTTCAACGTTTTGTTCTTTCTTCTTCGCCTCAGGAGCTGGTTTAGCTGCTGGTGCAGGTGCGGTTTGAGACGGAGCAGCAAAGCCTTTAAGAACTGGCTCTTCAATTCGTTTTGGTTTTACGTCAACTTCCGCTGGCTCTTTACCTTCTGCTTCTTTCATTGCTTCCAGTTTCTTAGGAAGTAAGTAAGAAATCAGATCGAACTCTTCGCCTTCACGAACACGGATAACTTCAAAGTGCGGTGTTTCCATATCAGAGTTAGGAACAACCGTAATTTTCACTTCTTGAATGCGTTCGATATGGTTTACTGAACGACGTTTTTCGTTCAATAAGTAAGAGGCGATTGGCACAGGTACGACTGCAAGTACTTGTGCTGTGTTGTCTTTTAGCGCTTCCTCTTCAATTAAACGAAGTACAGAAAGTGCTAGAGATTCGTTGTCGCGAACGACACCAGTTCCGCTACAGCGAGGACAGATGTGGTGGCTTGCTTCTGCTAGAGAAGGGCTCAAGCGCTGGCGTGACATCTCCAACAAACCAAAGCGAGAAATACGACCGATTTGTACACGAGCGCGGTCAAGGCGAACGGCTTCACGTAGACGGTTTTCTACTTCTCGTTGGTGACGAACTGGGGTCATATCGATAAAGTCGATAACCACTAAGCCACCTAAGTCACGTAGACGCAATTGGCGAGCAATTTCGTCGGCTGCTTCTAGGTTCGTGTTTAGAGCTGTTTCTTCAATATCGCCGCCCTTGGTTGCACGAGCAGAGTTGATATCGATAGACGTTAGTGCTTCAGTCGGGTCAATAACAATAGAACCACCAGATGGCAGACGCACTTCACGTTGGAAAGCCGATTCAATTTGGCTTTCGATTTGGTAGTGGCTGAATAGTGGAACTTCGCCTTCATATTTCTTAACGCGGTTAAGGAAATCAGGGCGCACCAATTGAATGTGCTCTTTTGCACGTTCGTAGATGGTGTTGCTATCAATTAAGATTTCGCCAATATCACGACGCAAATAGTCACGGATTGCACGAACGATAACGTTACTTTCTTGGTGGATTAAGAATGGAGCAGGGTTAGAGTCCGCTGCACCTTTGATTGCACCCCAGTGGTTAAGTAGTACATTCAAATCCCACTCAAGCTCTTCAGCACTCTTGCCAACGCCAGCAGTACGTACGATTAGGCCCATGCCCTGAGGCAGTTCCAAAGTACTTAATGCGGCTTTTAGTTGAGTACGCTCGTCACCTTCGATTCGACGAGAAATACCGCCAGCACGAGGGTTGTTAGGCATCAGAACAAGGTAACTACCAGCAAGAGAAATGAAAGTAGTAAGAGCTGCGCCCTTGCTTCCACGTTCTTCTTTTTCCACTTGAACGATAACTTCTTGGCCTTCCGTTAGCACTTCTTTGATGCTTGGACGACCTTGGTAGGTGTAACCTTCAGGGAAATATTCGCGGGCAATTTCTTTGAGAGGGAGGAAACCGTGACGCTCGGCGCCGTAATCAACAAATGCGGCTTCTAAGCTTGGTTCGATACGTGTGATACGTCCTTTGTAGATATTCGCTTTTTTAGATTCATGACCTGGACTCTCGATATCAAGATCGAAAAGTCGCTGGCCATCAACCAGAGCGACACGCAACTCTTCTTTTTGAGTTGCGTTAATTAACATTCTTTTCATTGAAAATTCTCGTTGTCTTTTCTTTTATATCTTTCTTGTCGACTTGCCACTGTTTTTTCGCTCTTTCACGGTGCCTGATCCCATGGCTTGTATTTTGCAGCCTCCCGGCTGGAAGGGGATGCTCTCGGGCACTTCAGTCATCACAAGCCTCTTGTGGTTTCTGTTGGAAACGTAGACTTGTGACCCGCTATTTGGGCGGTAGGTACTCAACGTGAATATGCGAGGAGTAGGGTGGCAAGAGTGTTGAATTCGATGTGTCTCACGCCAATGCTGCACTCGACCTTCAACGATCTACTCACATTGCTTGAGGATAAATGATTGGTAATGAATAAAATGTAACCAAACCTTCCTTAGCAGCTGTGAACTATAGCAGTGCGCGTGGCTATCAGCAATCTGCTTTCACGCAAACGATAGAAAATTTGCCGCTAAACTCAAAATTTCTATTTTATAACTGGCTGTTTCATAAGCAATTGAGATGTGCAAACTGTTCAAGACAGAAAACAAATTGAGAACTTGATTGAGAGTTTTAATAATTTAAACAAAAGCTTGGCGAAATTTAGACCAGTATGTGCCACCGAGTGTTTCTTTTACGACAAGAATAATGTGAAGTCGCACGAAATTGAGTTTACAATACGGCTCATGAACGAAATAAGAACAAAAGTCCAGTTCGTCGACATTGACGAAGATATGGCGGGTCAGCGCATTGATAATTTTTTGCGCAACCAATTAAAAGACATTCCTAAAAGCATGATTTACAGAATTGTGCGTAAGGGCGAAGTGCGCGTAAATAAAAAGCGTATAAAAGCAGAGTACAAGTTAAAAGCAGGCGATCTCGTTCGTATTCCACCGGTTACCGTCGAGAAAAAAGATGACGATGTCGCACCAAGTACGAAACTTAACAAAGTCGCTGAGTTGGAAAATATGATTATCTTCGAAGATGATCATATGTTGATTCTAAACAAACCATCTGGCACCGCTGTGCATGGTGGCAGTGGTTTAAAGTTTGGTGCGATTGAAGCGCTTAGGGCTCTGCGTCCTCAAGCTCGCTTTCTTGAACTTGTGCATCGTATTGACCGTGATACTTCAGGGATTTTGCTGGTTGCTAAGAAGCGTTCTGCACTTCGTCACTTGCAAGCCCAGTTTCGTGAAAAGACAGTAAAGAAGTTTTACTTAGCTCTTGTCATGGGGCAATGGAAAAGCAGTTGTAAGGTTGTGAACGCGCCACTGCTCAAAAACGAAGTGAACAGTATTGTTCGTGTTAACCCTAATGGTAAGCCGTCAGAAACGCGTTTTAAGATTTTGGAAAAGTTCGAACAAGCTACATTGATTCAGGCGAGTCCGATTACTGGTCGAACTCACCAAATCCGAGTTCATACGCAATACACTGGTCACCCAATCGCTTGGGATGATCGCTACGGTGATCGCCGCTTTGATGCTTATACAGGTCAAGTTGGTTTAGATCGTTTGTTCCTACACGCGGCAAACATCAAGTTCCAACACCCATCAAATGATGAGTGGATGGAAATCAACGCACCGATGGAACCGAAACTAGAAAAAGTGTTGGCGGGTTTAAGAAACGCGTAACCATGTTTTCCTCGCGGATGCAAAAGGGAGCCACAGGCTCCCTTTTATCGTATTTGGGTTAAAGGACATCGAGTCCTTGAACATGCAACATATCAATCAAATCAATCAATGGTAGTCCGACAAGTGTGTTCGGGTCTTTACCAACTAATTTCGTAAACAAGCAAATTCCCATGCCTTCGCTTTTAAAGCTGCCTGCGCAGTAAAAAGGTTCTTCCCTGTCGACGTAGCGTTCGATTTGTTCAAGCGTTAAATCTCTAAAGTGCACCTCGAAAGAATCAAAGCCGACTTCTGTATGGTTTGTCACGGTGTTATGTACCGCAAGACCAGTATAGAAAGTGATGACTTTTCCACTTTGAGCCAAAAGTTGATTTATCGCGTTATCTCTATTTAAAGGCTTGCCAACGATTTCACCATTAATGACACAAACTTGGTCACTGCCGATAACTAAACTTGCTTTATCCGTCTGGCAAGATATTGCTTTCTCTTGGGCCAGTCTCTGCACAAGTTCAGTTGGCGTTTCTTGGTCAAAAGGTGTTTCATCGCAATCAGGTGATAAACAAACGAATGGTAGTGAGAGCTTTTCAAGCAGTTGTTTACGAAAAGGGGAAGTTGAGGCTAAAACCAGTTGGTAATTTTTCATTTTGAATTACAATTCGTGGGAGCATTTCCAATAGGATAATCGATCAAAAATGATTCTGGCTAATGCTCTGTATGTTAAGCGCAAAAAAGTACAACTTTTTTGCCTTTTTCTTTGACTAATTTTGATTTGGAAGATAATATTCTCGCCCTATGCAAAAGGTAAAAATACCGCGAACGGTTGACCCAGCTAAAGCTGCACAGAAACGATTGGATTACGATGGCATCATCCAAGCTAGTCTTTTCAAGCGCTTAGTGGAAACAACTGAAGGCGTAAAACGCGACGCAGAAGTCTCATTGTCATTTGGGATGGATGAACAGCGACTCGTTGTTATCTCTGGTAAAGCTAACATCGAAGTCGATTTAGAGTGTCAGCGTTGTAATGAGGTATTCGCACATGAGTGCGAAGTTGAATTCCTTTCTACTCCTTACTACGGTGAGAAAACAGAACAGGAAGCACCAGAAATTTATGATTTGGTAGATCTAAATGAATATGGTGAATTAGACCTCATACAACTTGTTGAAGACGAGTTCATCTTAGCATTACCTCAAATTGCGATGCACGATGAAGCGGATTGTAGCGTTGATTCAAATAACATGGTTTTTGGTGAGATTCCTGAAGAAATTGAGGAAGAAAAACCGAATCCATTCGACGTTTTGAAAAGTCTGAAAAAGTAATAGGTGTGGTAGCCGATTCTTCTTCAGGTTTTTAACCCAATAGTATAGGAGTAGGGTCAATGGCCGTACAGAAAAACCGTAAAACTCGTTCTAAGCGCGGTATGCGTCGTTCACACGATGCGCTAACTACAGCTGCTCTATCTGTAGACGCGACTTCTGGTGAAACTCACCTACGCCACAACGTAACTGCTGAAGGTTACTACCGTGGTCAAAAGGTTATCAACAAGTAAGGTTGAACCTTTGCAAAGTATTACCGTTGCACTTGATGCAATGGGCGGGGATTTCGGTCCACGCGTAACAGTGCCTGCCGCCGTGCAGGCACTGTCTCATTTCCCAGAGCTAAAAGTGATTCTTATTGGTGATCAATCACTGATCACGTCTCAATTATCTCAACTCGGTACCTCGACCAGTTCCCGCTTGACTATTCTTCACAGCGAGAAAGTTATCTCGAACTCAGAAAAACCTTCATTGGCGTTACGTAATAGCCAAAATAGCTCTATGCGTATGGCTATCGATTTGGTTTCTGAGCAGAAAGCGGATGCTTGTGTTAGTGGTGGCAACACCGGTGCATTAATGGCACTATCGCGTTTCATTCTTAAGTTACTTCCTGGCATTGAACGTCCTGCTTTAGTTTCCGCTTTACCGACGATTACCGGAAAGCGCACTTGGATGCTAGATCTGGGGGCGAATGTATCGTGCGATGCTGATAGCTTGTTCCAATTTGCTGTAATGGGCAGTGCATTAGCTGAAGAACACTTGGGTCGTCCTCCTCGCGTTGCTGTGCTCAATATTGGCGCAGAAGAGATTAAAGGTAACGATTTAGTCAAACGTTGCGCAGAAATGCTTTCTCAGACCGATGCGATTAACTTTGTCGGTTATATTGAAGGTAATCAAATTTTGCATGATGTTGCTGACGTCATTGTTTGTGATGGATTTGTCGGCAACGTATGCTTGAAAGCCAGTGAGGGAACAGCTCAACTTTTTATCGAAAAAATTAAAACCAGCATAATGGCATCAACGATAAAGGGTTGGATAGCTAGAAAGTTGTTTTCTAGGCTGTTTAATGAACTAAAAACACTGAACCCCGACCAGTATAACGGCGCAAGTTTGCTAGGATTGCGCGGCATTGTCATAAAAAGCCATGGAAGTGCGGATGTATCTGCGATTGTCAATGCACTTGGCGAGGCAGTACACGAGGTCAAACGACAAGTACCAAGCCGTATTAGCGATCGTTTGGAAGCGGTTTTACTCGAGAGGCATTATTAGTCTTCATGTATAGCAAAATTTTAGGTACTGGCAGCTACCTGCCATCTCAGGTGCGTACAAACGCAGATCTAGAGAAAATGGTAGATACAAGTGATGAGTGGATCGTTGCTCGCACGGGTATTAAAGAGCGTCGAATTGCTGCAGAAAACGAGACTGTAGCAGACATGGCATTCTACGCAGCTGAAAACGCTATCGATATGGCGGGTATTGATAAAAACGATATCGACCTGATTATCGTAGCCACAACGAGCAGTAGCCATACTTTCCCTTCATCTGCGTGTCAGGTGCAGGCAAAGCTTGGCATTAAAGGTTGTCCAGCTTTTGACTTAGCCGCTGCTTGTTCTGGTTTTGTGTACGCATTATCTGTTGCAGACCAACATATCAAATCTGGTATGTGCAAAAACGTACTTGTGATTGGTTCAGATGCTTTGTCTAAAACGTGTGATCCGACAGACCGTTCAACCATCATCCTATTTGGTGATGGTGCCGGAGCCGTTGTCGTAGGCGCTAGCCAAGAGCCTGGCATTATCTCTACCCACATATACTCGGATGGTCAATTCGGAGAGCTTCTAAGCCTACCTGTACCTGTGCGGGGGCAAGATGCGGATAAATGGCTTCATATGGCTGGGAACGAAGTATTCAAAGTCGCTGTAACTCAGCTATCGAAACTAGTAAAAGATACGCTTGAAGCCAACAACATGCATAAGTCTGAACTAGACTGGCTAGTGCCGCACCAAGCGAACTACCGCATTATTTCAGCGACAGCGAAGAAACTTTCGATGTCACTAGACCAAGTCGTGATTACACTTGATAAACACGGCAACACATCGGCTGCAACTGTGCCAACAGCACTAGATGAAGCGGTACGTGATGGTCGTATTAAACGCGGTCAAACTCTGCTTCTTGAAGCGTTTGGCGGCGGATTCACTTGGGGCTCGGCCCTTGTGAAGTTCTAAGTTTCACAAGAATTCAAAATTTAAGGTGCACTTGGTGCATCTTATTTCTTTTTACTTTGCTTAAAGGAAAACAACATGAGCAAGTTTGCTATCGTATTTCCAGGTCAAGGTTCTCAAGCTGTAGGTATGCTTGCAGAGCTAGGCGAACAATATGACGTAGTAAAACAAACATTTGCAGAAGCATCTGACGCACTAGGTTACGATCTATGGGCGCTTGTTCAAAATGGACCTGCAGAAGATTTAAACGAGACTTTCCGTACTCAACCAGCTTTGCTAGCTTCATCTGTTGCAATCTGGCGTGTATGGCAGGAACTTGGCTTAGAGCAACCAGCCAACCTAGCTGGCCACAGCCTAGGTGAGTACTCAGCACTTGTATGTGCGGGTGTTATTGACTTTAAAGAAGCCATCAAGCTGGTTGAATTACGTGGTCAACTTATGCAAGAAGCAGTACCAGCTGGTACTGGCGCAATGTACGCGATTATCGGTTTGGCTGATGATGCGATTGCAAAAGCGTGTGAAGACGCAGCGCAAGGCGAAGTGGTCTCTCCAGTAAACTTTAACTCGCCTGGCCAAGTCGTTATCGCTGGTAGCAAAGACGCAGTAGAGCGAGCTGGTGCGCTATGTAAAGAAGCTGGTGCGAAGCGTGCGCTTCCTCTTCCTGTTTCAGTACCTTCACACTGTGCACTTATGAAGCCAGCAGCGGAAAAACTTGCTGTAGCTCTTGAGTCTATCGAATTTAACTCACCACAGCTGCCAGTTATCAACAACGTTGATGTGGTTGCTGAGACAGATCCTGCAAAAATCAAAGATGCGCTTGTTCGTCAGCTACATAGCCCAGTTCGTTGGACTGAAACAGTTGAACTGATGCACGAACAAGGCGTAGAAAATCTTCTTGAGCTTGGCCCTGGTAAAGTTTTAACAGGTCTAACAAAACGTATCGTGAAAACGCTAACTGCAGCAGCAGTGAATGATATCGCATCGCTAGACGCTGCGAAGTAATCCATCAAGCGATAAATTTGCGATAAGAAAAGGAAACACAACATGATGAATCTAGAAGGTAAGATCGCGCTAGTTACCGGCGCAAGCCGTGGTATTGGCCGCGCGATCGCGGAACTTCTTGTCGAGCGAGGTGCTACGGTTATCGGTACTGCTACTTCTGAAAGTGGTGCGGCTGCTATCAGCGAGTATCTTGGTGATAACGGTAAAGGCTTAGCGCTTAACGTGACTGATGTCGAGTCTATCGAAGCGACATTAAAAACGATCAACGAAGAATTTGGTGTGATCGATATTCTGGTGAATAACGCTGGTATTACTCGTGACAACCTATTGATGCGCATGAAAGATGATGAGTGGAACGACATCATCGATACCAACCTAACGCCTATCTACCGCATGTCTAAAGCGGTTTTACGCGGTATGATGAAAAAACGTGCGGGTCGTATCATCAACGTAGGCTCTGTTGTTGGTACCATGGGTAATGCTGGTCAAACTAACTACGCAGCAGCGAAAGCGGGCGTGATTGGTTTTACTAAATCAATGGCTCGTGAAGTTGCGTCTCGTGGTGTAACAGTGAACACTGTTGCTCCTGGTTTCATCGAAACTGACATGACTAAGGCGCTAAATGATGACCAACGTGCGGCAACTTTGTCGAACGTGCCAGCAGGTCGTTTAGGTGACCCACGTGAAATTGCATCAGCAGTAGTTTTCCTTGCTTCTCCTGAAGCAGCGTACATTACTGGTGAAACTTTGCATGTAAATGGTGGCATGTACATGGTTTAATGCGACAGTTTATGCAAAATAAGCTATTTTACATTGTGAAAAATAGCCTATAGTTGCAGTTAACTGTCATGAACTTGTCATGCTTATGCGCAAGATTTGTGCATGATTTAAGTCAAAAATGTATTGAAATTCGGTTAAATTCGCTAATTTTGTGGTTTGACCAGCAAGGACCCCCTTGCAACTTTCAATAGTTCGAATAAACTACGGAATCATCGCATTAGGCGAAATCTGTAAAGGAAAAGAAAAATGAGCAACATCGAAGAACGCGTAAAGAAAATCATTGTTGAACAGCTAGGTGTAGACGAAGCAGAAGTTAAAAACGAAGCTTCTTTCGTTGACGATCTAGGTGCTGATTCTCTAGACACTGTAGAACTAGTTATGGCTCTAGAAGAGGAATTCGACACTGAGATTCCTGACGAAGAAGCTGAGAAGATCACTACTGTTCAAGCTGCAATCGACTACGTAAACAGCGCTCAGTAATTAGCTCTCCCAGGCGGTCTCCTAGACCGCCTGTGTTCTTTCTAACTTCTTCTATCCTCTCATAGAAATATTCAATTCCCGGAGAATTATATCGTGTCCAAGCGTCGTGTAGTTGTCACTGGCATGGGTATGTTGTCACCGGTAGGCAACACAGTAGAATCATCTTGGAAAGCCCTGCTAGAAGGTCAAAGTGGTATCGTAAATATCGAGCACTTTGATACTACGAACTTCTCAACTCGTTTTGCAGGTCTTGTTAAAGATTTCGATTGCACAGAGTACATGTCTAAAAAAGATGCTCGTAAGATGGACCTTTTCATCCAGTACGGCATTGCAGCGGGTATTCAAGCTCTTGATAACTCTGGCTTACAAATTACCGAAGAAAATGCGGCTCGAGTTGGTGTTGCTATCGGCTCAGGCATTGGCGGTCTTGACCTTATCGAAACTGGCCATACTGCATTAGTAGACAAAGGCCCTCGCAAAGTTAGCCCATTTTTTGTTCCTTCGACCATTGTAAACATGGTTGCAGGTAACCTATCTATCATGCGTGGTCTCCGTGGTCCAAATATCGCGATTTCTACCGCATGTACTACTGGCCTGCATAATATCGGCCATGCAGCACGTATGATTGCCTACGGCGATGCAGATGCGATGGTTGCTGGTGGTGCAGAAAAAGCTTCTACGCCTCTTGGCATGGCTGGCTTCGGTGCAGCTAAAGCACTATCTACTCGTAATGAAGAGCCTCAAAAAGCGTCTCGCCCATGGGATAAAGGCCGTGATGGTTTTGTTCTAGGTGATGGTGCTGGCATGATGGTGCTTGAAGAGTACGAACACGCAAAAGCACGTGGCGCGAAGATTTACGCAGAACTGGTTGGTTTTGGTATGTCTGGTGATGCTTACCACATGACATCTCCAAGCGAAGACGGCTCTGGTGGTGCACTTGCGATGGAAGCGGCGATGCGTGACGCTAACATCACAGGTACTCAAGTAGGTTATGTGAATGCTCACGGTACTTCTACTCCTGCTGGTGATGTTGCAGAAATCAAGGGCGTGAAACGTGCTCTTGGTGAAGAAGGTGCGAAGCAAGTTCTTGTGTCTTCAACTAAGTCTATGACGGGTCACCTATTAGGTGCTGCTGGCTCTGTTGAAGCAATTATCACGGTTATGTCTTTGGTTGACCAAATTGTTCCGCCAACCATTAACCTTGATGATCCAGAAGAAGGTCTAGACATCGACCTTGTGCCGCATACAGCGCGCAAAGTTGAAGGTATGGAGTACGCTATCTGTAACTCGTTTGGCTTTGGTGGTACAAACGGTTCTTTGATCTTCAAGAAGTTCGCTGAGTAACACTATCTAACCTTATTTAGATAAGCGAAACTTGTATTCTAACGGCTCGATGCTTAGCATTGAGCCGTTTTGTTTTATTTGTTGTCTGCTAATTTGAAGGTACGTGAATGTTTTGGGTAAATGGAGTTCCGCAAACGCATGTAGAGCTAGGTGATCGCTCATTCCAATACGGTGATGGAGGCTTTACCACCATCCTGACCCAAAATAGAGAGTTGGTTTACTGGCAGGAGCATACTGAGCGCATGAGTGCTTGCCTTGACGCTTTGAAGATCTCTTCACCTGACTGGAAAGTTGTGCATGGTTGGGCAAGCAAAGCGGTTTTATCTGACGCACGAGCGGGGGTGAAGATTCACGTTAGCCGCGGTATTGGCGGGCGAGGGTATAGCCCTAATGGGATTAAAGGCCCTATCGTGACGATTTCCAATTTTGCATTTCCTTCTCATTATTCATCTTGGCAAGAACAAGGTGTGGACTTGGGCGTTTGTAATACTCGTCTAGGGATTCAACCTTTACTTGCGGGACATAAGCACAACAACCGTTTAGAGCAGATTCTCGCCAAGGCTGAAATCGACAATACAGAGTTTGCAGATGCAATAACGTTAAATGTGCAAAACCATGTCATTGAAACTACAATGGCCAACCTTTTTTGGGTTAAAGGTAATAAAGTATTTACGCCGGAGCTAACCTTATCAGGTGTTACGGGCGTAATGCGTCGTAAGGTGCTTGAGTTACTTAAAGTAAGTCATATTGAAGTCATCGAGGGGCGTTTTATACTTCCAGATTTGCTGAGTGCTGACGAGGCTTTCATGTGTAACTCAATATTAGGTGTCGCACCTATTCGCAGCATAGTGACATCGAACTCTAAGACTATATTTCCGATAGGAAAATTGACTCAACGACTGCAAGGGAATTTAACTACGTGATTAAAAAACTGTTGGCTTTTGTTGTGCTGATCGCAGTGATAGGCGCAGCAGCTGTTTTTTATATAATTTCACAGGCTAAACAATACGTTGAAAAGCCTATTCTATTGGAACAACCTCAGCTGTTTACTGTTGAAAGTGGTACAAGCTTTCATCATGTCATGCGCGCCTTAGTTGAAGATGAGGTGATTGAAACATCGGAGTACATCCGTTTAATTCCTCACTTATATCCAGAATTGTTGCAAGTGCGAGCGGGTACTTACCAACTTGAGCCTGGTATGTCGCTTTCGCAAACATTGGAGCATCTGAATACTGGAAAAGAATACCAGTTTGCGATCACTTTTGTTGAAGGCAGTCGCTTTTCTGAATGGGTAGATCAACTAAAAAGTGCTCCTTATTTAAAGCATGATTTAACCGATCTTTCAGAAAAAGAAATGGCTGCGAAGCTCGGAATTGAGAGAGAAAAGCTAGAAGGGTTGTTTTTAGCAGAAACCTACCATTACACAGCGGGTGCGAGTGAAAGCCAGTTATTAAAACGAGCGCATCGAAAACTCAATAAAATACTGGACGCTAGCTGGGAAGCTCGTCAAGAAAAGCTGCCATTACAGGATAAATATGAAGCCTTGATTCTCGCGTCTATCATCGAGAAAGAGACGGCTATTGATTCTGAGCGTGAGCGCGTCGCTTCTGTGTTTATCAACCGATTGAACAAACGTATGCGGTTACAAACTGATCCGACAGTTATTTATGGTATGGGTGACGCCTACGATGGCAACATTCGTAAGAAAGATTTGCGTACGCCGACACCATATAACACCTATACCATCAATGGTTTGCCACCAACACCGATTGCGATGGCTGGTGAAGCTTCCATTGAAGCGGCTTTGAATCCAGAAAGCAGCAACTATTTATATTTTGTAGCAAGTGGAAAGGGCGGACATGTATTCTCGAAATCCCTTGCTGAGCACAACCGTGCTGTTCGTGCCTATTTAAGAGAACTAAGAAAGAACAAATGATGAAAGCAAACTTTATTGTCGTTGAAGGCCTAGAAGGCGCGGGTAAAAGCACTGCGATTAAAACCGTTTTAGATACGCTAAAAGCGGCCGGTATTGAGGATATCGTAAATACCCGTGAGCCAGGAGGCACACCGCTAGCAGAAAAAATGCGCGCTCTGGTGAAAGAAGAGCACGAAGGCGAAGAACTTAAGGACATGACGGAGTTGCTTCTTCTGTACGCTGCACGTGTTCAGTTGGTTGAGAACGTGATCAAACCAGCTTTGGAAAACGGTCAGTGGGTGGTTGGTGACCGACACGATATGTCGTCGCAAGCTTATCAAGGTGGTGGCCGTCAGATTGACGCATCGTTAATGAAAAATCTCCGGGATACAACGCTTGGTGATTTTAAACCTGCTCTCACTCTCTATATGGATATTGACCCTCGTGTTGGGCTTGAGCGTGCACGTGGGCGTGGTGAGTTAGATCGTATAGAGAAGATGGATATTAGTTTCTTCGAGCGTACACGTGAGCGTTATTTGGAGATTGCTCATGCCGATCCTTCCATCGTTATCATTAACGCAGAACAGACGATTGAAGGCGTGTCGCGTGATATTCGGGACGCTCTAAACGAGTGGCTAGCTCGTCAATAAGTGAAACGTAAATTTAGGTGACTCATGTTAAATGATTATCCATGGCTACAGCCAATATGGGATAACCTCAAAGTAGGGTTAGAGTCGGACAGAATACCAGGTGCGCTTTTATTACAAAGCGAGCAGGGCTTGGGCATCGAAAAACTTATCGAGTTTTTTAGCCAAGCACTTCTTTGCCAAAATTACGCGAGTGAAGCATGCGGTTTTTGTCATAGCTGCCAGCTAAATCAATCTCAAAACCACCCTGATTTACACTGGATCAAGCCAGAGAAAGAAGGAAAGGCGATAACGGTGGACCAAATTCGCGCTTGTAACCGTCTTGCTCAGGAATCATCTCAGCTTAATGGTTACCGCCTATTTGTAATAGAACCGGCGGACTCTATGAACGAGTCGGCATCGAATGCGCTGTTAAAGACGCTAGAAGAGCCTGGGGCAAAGTGCTTGTTTTTGCTCGTTACCCACAATCAGGAGCGTCTGCTCCCAACGATTCGTAGCCGTTGCCAACACTGGGTTGTTGCGCCTCCGTCAGCGGAACAAGCGATGCAATGGATGCACGAACAAGGGGCGAAGCAAGTTCCTGCTTATGCCTTAAAACTGAATATGGGCTCTCCAATAAAAACATTGGATGCGTTAAATAATGGTGAGCTCGAAGCTTACTTGGCTTTTGAACGCAGTTTTATTAAGGCAATGTCTTCGCCTGTTTCAGACGTTTCTGAGTGTGCTTCTTTAATCGCTAAACACTCAGAGCAATCACTAGACTGGGCATGGTATTTACTGACAGATGCTCAGAAAGCGCAGTTTGGTGTATCAGAAGCTCAAATGCTTCCGGGCGCGACAAAGTTTCAACCGGACAACTATAACGGTTTGTACTCATCAGCGAAGGCGCTGATGAACCTGAAAGCTCAGGTGCAAGCCTTTCCTGGCCTGAACCTTGAGCTACTATCAATGAATTGGTTAATTGAATCACGAGAGGCATTATGTTCGTAGATTCTCATTGTCATTTAGACAAATTGAATTACGACGATCTCCACATCAATGTGGAAGACGTTATTAACAAAGCTAAACAAGCAAACGTAACTGAGCTACTTTCTGTTGGAGTAACGCTGGATTCTTTCCCGAAAATGATGGAAATGATCGAGCCTTATGACAATGTTTATGCTTCGTGCGGTGTGCACCCACTTGATGTTGAAAGCGACTTTTCGATGGACGTATTGCGCCACCATGCGTCGAATGCAAAAGTCGTCGCTATTGGCGAAACGGGGTTAGATTATCATTACAAGCCCGAAACGGCCGCGTTACAGAAAGAGCGCTTTGAGCAACACGTTGATCTTGCAGTGGAGCTCAACAAACCTTTAATTATCCATACCAGAAACGCACGTGCGGATACTCTAGATATTTTGCGTAAGGGTGGGGCAGAGAAATGTGGTGGTGTTATCCACTGTTTTACAGAAGATCTTCCATTTGCTGAAGCTGCACTGGAGCTGGGGTTTTATATTTCTATCTCGGGGATTGTTACTTTCCGTCAAGCTACAGAGTTAAAAGAAGTGGTGAAGACTCTACCTTTAGAGAAGCTTCTTATTGAGACAGATTCTCCTTACTTGGCTCCTGTCCCTCATCGTGGCAAAGAGAATCACCCCGCTTACGTTGTCGAAGTCGCTTCTTATATTGCGCAACTCAAATCGTGCTCTCTTTCTGAAGTGGCACAAAAAACCACCGAAAACTTCCGAAATCTTTTTTTGCGATGAAAAAATAATAAGAGCATAAAAAAGGAGCTTAGGCTCCTTTTTTGTTGATAAAAACAACAGATACGCTCATGAGTTTAATGTTTACTAAAAATGTTGATTTAATAACATTCAAAAATCACAAATGTAATTTTGTTACTAAAAATAACATTGAGGCGTATTTTATTTACGCCTTAAAATTAATTATATAAATAATTAATTCTTTATAAAACAGTAATATAAGTGCAATGCAAACCTTTTCATCGGCTGTTTTTGGGTGTGATCCAAGACTTGTTTTGAAACTAAATTTCGTAACTGTGTGGAAAGTTTGAGGGTCATCAATATATATTTAGAGCCGGAAAATATAATGCAGTTGTGGTTACATTTTCATTGGGTGCTAACCTTTAGGCTACGGGGGTGTGCCGTTAGTGCCCAAATAATACTTATAAATTTATCAGGAGCATAAACATGTTTAAGAACCTTTTTGCTAACCTGCAAAAAGTTGGTAAGGCTCTGATGCTTCCAGTATCAGTTTTGCCAGTTGCAGGTATTTTATTAGGTGTGGGTGCTGCCCATCTAAGCTTTATTCCAGAGATCGTTTCTAATCTTATGGAACAAGCTGGTGGTTCAGTATTCGGCCAAATGGCACTTCTATTTGCAGTAGGTGTAGCTCTAGGCTTCACTAACAACGACGGTGTTGCAGGTCTTGCAGCTATCGTTGGTTACGGCATCATGACGGCAACGCTAGGTGTAATGGCGGGCGTTATGGGTGTTGAGAAAATCGATACAGGTGTACTAGGTGGTATCCTTGTCGGTGGTGTGGCTGCTTGGGCATTCAACCGTTTCTTCAAAATCCAACTTCCAGAGTACCTTGGCTTCTTCGCTGGTAAGCGCGCAGTGCCAATCATCACTGGTTTTGCTGCGATCATCCTAGGTGTTATCCTTTCTGTTATCTGGCCACCAATTGGCGGTGCAATTTCTGCATTCTCTGATTGGGCTGCACACCAAAACCCACAGCTAGCATTCGGTATCTACGGTGTTGTTGAGCGTTCTCTAATCCCATTCGGTCTACACCATGTATGGAACGTACCGTTCTTCTTCGAAGCAGGTTCTTGTGTTAACGCTGCCGGTGAAGCTCAAAATGGTGTACTAACTTGTTACCTAGTTGCTGATGAAGCCTCTCGTGCTGCTGGTAATGGCTTCGGTCAGCTAGCGGGTGGTTACATGTTCAAGATGTTCGGTCTACCAGCTGCAGCAATCGCAATTGCTCATTGTGCTAAACCAGAAAACCGTGCAAAAGTAATGGGTATCATGGCGTCAGCTGCACTGACTTCATTCCTAACTGGTATTACTGAGCCAATCGAATTCTCATTCCTATTCGTTGCTCCACTACTATACGGTATCCACGCTCTACTAGCTGGTTCTGCATACATCGTTTCGAACACTCTAGGCTTTGTACACGGTACTTCTTTCTCTCACGGTCTGATCGACTTCCTAGTTCTATCTGGTAACGCTCAGAAGATGGTGCTAATGATTGCCGTTGGTCTAGTTTACGCAGTAATTTACTACGTAGTGTTCCGTGGTGTAATCACAGCGCTTGACCTAAAAACACCTGGCCGTGAAGATGAAACGGAAAGTGCAGCTGTAACTTCTGGCTCTGATATGGGCGGTGAACTGGTTGCAGCGTTTGGCGGTAAAGCTAACATTACTGGTCTAGATGCATGTATCACACGTCTACGTGTAGCAGTTGCAGATACAGCAGCTGTTGACCAAGACAAGCTAAAACAACTAGGCGCTGCTGGTGTTGTAGTTGTAGCTGGTGGTGTACAGGCTATCTTCGGTACTAAGTCTGATAACCTAAAAACTGAAATGGATGAGTGGATTCGTAACCACGGTTAATCGCAGTCATTCATAGTAATGCATAAAAGGAGGCTTCGGCCTCCTTTTTTAGTTCCTATTTTATTAACTGACAGTTCCTTTTTTAGTGTGATCCTAAACTCATCTTTACTTTTGTCAGCTTTTTCATACATCGAGCTTACCCATCGTTGACATATTGATATGCCATTATGTTTGAATAGCGAATAATGTTTTTTTTGAATAATTGATAACGTGTATGAAGAACAAATTCATTTTAGTTTTGGGACTAGTTTCTAGTACGGCAATGGCGGCAAGCGAGCCAACGGATCTATCAGTTGGTATGGCTGTCGATCAACAATTAAGTGTTGTTGTAGAGTTAGATAACAAATATCGTGGCATTATCGGAAACGATGGTATGGCGTTTGATTACATCGCTAAGCGTGGAACATTCGATCAAAACATGCCTGTGACTTGGTATGTCGGCGTTGGTGGCTGGTATGAATGGGATGACGAGTTTGGTGTGAGAGTACCACTTGGTGTGAACTGGGATTTATCACGCGGCTGGGACCTTTATGGCCAAATACACCCAGAGCTAGATCTTTACAAAGGTGCTGACTTGCAACTTGGCGGCGCCGTTGGCATCAAATACAGTTTCTAGAATAAAAGAAACATAAAAAACGCCGGTAAATACCGGCGTTTTTTGTTTGGAATGCAATATTGCTATTGTTTATCCATGGCTCGCTTGATGCAAACGGCAGCTCCGCCCCAAGTGATACCTAAACCAATAACCATCATAATAATTGCGCTGATTGTCATTTTGCTGTCTCCTTGCGGTTCACTGCGTTGATCACTAGACCAAAGATAAAGAGTGCGGCGATAAGTGCCCAGCCTAAAGTTAGATCATAGCCACCGTAGCCTTCAGTAATTAGGGCGTATAGCTTGGTCGCTAAGATAATGGCGAGCATGATTGGTGTAACGAAGCGTAAGCAGATCTCGAACCATTGACCAACAGAGAAATCAGAGCGCTCGTTAACGTAATTACGTACTTCTGGCACGCGCTTCAATAGCCACGCCATCAAGACAATCTCAACCAGACCACCAACCATGATGCCAACGTTGTTTGCAAAGTGGTCTACTAGATCGAGTAGCAGCAGACCGCCATTGGTAGCAAACGCCATAGAGACAACGAAGCCAATACCAATCACAACATTTGCAGCTTTTTTACGGCTCCACTTCAGCTTGTCGATAATGGCTGAAGTTACGGCTTCCATAATTGAAATATGCGAACTTAGACCAGCAACCACCAGTGCAAAGAAGAACAGTGGACCAAGAATATATGGGGCAGGTAGTAGGTTAATTGCCGCAGGTAAAGTAACAAAAGCCAAGCCAACGCCTGCAGATACCACCTCTGTTAACGGCTTACCTTGCTCTTGAGCCATGTAACCCAATACTGAGAAGATCATGATGCCGGCTAGGATCGAGAAGCCACAGTTGATCAACACGGTCATAAACGCGTTATTCGTTATGTCCGACTTTTCTGGTAGGTAGCTAGAGTAAGCTAGCATGATGGCGAAGCCGATACTTAGCGTAAAAAAGATCTGACCATATGCCGCTGCCCATACTTTCACATCCCAAATTTTGCTGAAATCGGGTTCGAACATGTAGTTCACGCCATCTAGAGCTCCTGGCAAGAAAATCATACGTCCGATTAAGAAAATCACCATCAAGAATAGGATTGGCATCATAATTTTAGATGCTCGTTCAATTCCTGATTTCACGCCTTTGGCAATGGCGGTGTAAGTAATTGCCCAAGCAATTACCATGGATAAAGCAATCTTCCATTGAATACTGCCTAAGTCTGTTGGTGAGTTGTCACCTAGCTTTAGGTATTCACTAAAGAAAAATGCGTTGGTATCGGTTCCCCAACCTTGAGTGAACGACAACCCAAAGTAAGAAATCGACCAACCGATAACAGCCACATAGTAAACGGCAATAACTGCAGCCACACCAACTTGGAACCAGCCAAGCCATTCAAATTTAGAATGAATTTTCGCAAGTGTTTTTGGTGCCGAGCCTCGGTATTTTTGTCCCATACTGAACTCAAGGATCATAAATGGAATACCGGCAGTGATCATGGCAAAAATGTAAGGAATAAAAAATGCGCCGCCACCGTTTTCATAGGCCATGTATGGGAAACGCCAAATGTTTCCCAAACCGATAGCAGACCCAACTGCTGCTAAGATGAATCCCGCCCGGGATCCCCATTGTTCTCGCTTCATATTTGACTCCTATAAGACTCCCTGAGGAATGAAGCTCTCTACGTAACACAGTAATAATTGCGCAAACAGTTGGAAGAAAGGACCGCTGTTATCCATCAGCTTTTCTATCCTTAATTCTAACTTATTATAATTTTATAGAGCTATATTCTGGATACTGTAAGAGAAAGTAGATTATTAATCTTAAAATTTTGATTTGTGTTTGATAAAACTGAAATATTTATCTGTTTTCACTGATCAGACTAACTTCTAATAATACTTAGCGCAATAGAATCTAAATGTTAATTCAGATGCGTTGTCTGGTTTTAATCTTGTTAAATTTGAGTTTGATTGTGGTTTTGTGTGGGTGGTTGGTTGTTTGTCTGGAATAAATGACTGGGATCTAATAATTGCTTTGGTGTTTAAGACTATTTTGATGAATTAGGGCGTACGGCTATCTTTTGTGCACCTATCTAGATGATGCTTCGTTACTTTGCCAAACAATGGTGCTTAGACGATATCCTTTATCGGCTCTGTGCAGGACTCGTTCAGCGTTCTTTGTGACGAGTCCTGCAAAGGAACATGCATAAAAATTAGAAGCTGAAACTAAAACCGACATTTGATTGGAATTGGTTCATCCAATCAGTATCGAACTTAATGATACAGTTTGAGCCGTCATTAGGTAGATTACAGGCGCCAGATGTATCGTTATCAACGACCGTTCCTAACCATCTCAGTTGGGCTGTTAACGCAAAGTTCTTTGAAAATTCATATTCCAGCCCTGCAAAAGCGCTAGCCGAAAATCCGTATTTTTTGTCTACCCAATCCACATCGGCATAAGAAGCGCCCAAACCTACACCGATATAGGTTTGCCAATTTTCTGCGACAGGATAGTACATGCTGCTTTGGAAGTGCAGATAATGGATATCTGCCGAGTTGGACAGCTTTTCAAGTTCCGTCGATTGATTGGAGTAAAACAATCCGATCCTTCCTTTTTCTAAGGGAGTCTCGACTGAAAGAGCGTAATTCACTGCGGGGTCGAGATCGTATTTATTACCACTTTCATCCTCTACTTGGCCGCCTCCTGTATAGCCTATGTATGGCGTAACGATGATATTCGCTTGTGCATTGATAGCAGTACTCATCATCATGATTCCTACTAACCAGCTGAGTTTTTGGTTCATGCCCTATCTCCTTATTATGACTAAGCTAATTGTGATGGGTTAGTCAAAATTGCGCGACTAAATTAAGCAAATCTTGAACATATTTCACACCGGTGTTATTAATTTGTTACATATTAAGGAGGTGTTTATGGAACACGATCTAAAATCCGCATTAATCATTGTGGTGACTGTTTTTGCAGTGCTTTTGTCATTTGGCATCATTGCTATTACAACAGCTTAAGATAACCACTTTTACCAAACGATTTAACAAAATGGCGTGAGCCTATGATACGTAACAGCGGTATAATCACAGAAAGCCATGCAGAGCTTGATGTAAAAGTTTATGAGCACTTTAGGCATGGTAAAACTGCTTTAGTCACGCAAGGTGGAGGGCAGAGAGGGATTTTTACCGCTGGCGTTTTAGACGCCTTTTTACTTTCCAACTTCGATCCTTTCGATGAGTTCTATGGCACCTCTGCCGGAGCACTTAACTTATGTTCTTACTTGTGTCGTCAACATGGCATGGGCAAAGCTTTTATTACCGAGCTGACAACGTCTCCTGAATTTTTTAATCTGTTTCGCTATATCCGAAAGCAGCAGTACTTAGGTTTAGAGTGGGCATTAGAACGGATTCAAGATTTCCCATACAAGCTTGACCTTGATTTAGGTCGTAGTGCATTGGGAAAACGAGGAGCGTTTGCTGCGGTAACGAATATAGAGACGCTATCAGATCAATATCTACCAATCTTGGATGACTCGTGGTTTAACACTATGCTAGCGACATGTGCGATTCCCAAGTTGTACCACGGACCTGTCGACGTAAATGGCAATAAGTTTGTTGATGGCGGCGTGTCTGCCTCTATCCCTGTTCAAGAAGCGTGGCGTCAGAATGCTCGCAACATTATTGTCATTCGCACAGAGCCGTTTTCAGAGATTGAAGCGAGAGCCCAAAGTGAAGTGGGGGATGTGCCTGTCGAATGGTATCGAGAGTCTATCAACTCAGTACAGCAATCATGGCAGCAAAAAGTGAATCAGTGGAAGCTGGATTGGGCGTCGTTCTTCCAACAAAAAATTAATGCAGCACATCAATCGAAGCTTGCAGGGAAAATGCTGTTAAATGGAGGTCGTTGGTTGTTCGGTGCCGATAACTTGTATCGTTTAAGTCATCTGATTGGTGAGAATTTTGATTCAGGTTTAGCCGACATGCTGATGATTCATTATCAAACATTTGAGCTCACTCAGGCCTTTATATCTGCTCCACCTGACGACACTTTTATTTTACAAGTTGCGCCTAAAGAGGGACTTCGTTCTTCTTCTTTGTTAAGTGACCAAGAGTCACTAGAGCATGACTATCAACTTGGGCTTCAAGCTGGGTTTAACCTAGTTCAACTCTATGACCAGCTGGATGTTGAAATTGATGGTAGAGAGAGTGCATAAACCTTCTTACGTTCACGATGTGCGCAATATACAAAGCATATAAATAAGGCTCCATTTTCGGAGCCTTATTTGCGGGTTCTTGTGGTTAACTCCGGTTAGGTATAACGACTACGCTTGTAGAATGCGCATGCAGTTGGTTGAGCCAACAACATCCATTACATCGCCTTGAGTAATAATGACTAAATCACCTTTGTGCAAGAACCCTTGCTCTTTAAGGCTAGTAATCGCTGCTTGAGCCGTTGGTAAACCCGCATCACTTTTTGACTCGAAATATACAGGTGTCACGCCTCGGTATAATGCTGCTCGATTTAGTGTCGATTCATTCCGTGATAAGGCAAATATTGGCAAGCCAGAGCTTAAGCGAGACATCATCAACGCAGTCCTGCCGGACTCAGTTAACGAGATCATCGCTTTAATTCCTTCCATGTGATTCGCAGAGTACATGGTTGCCATTGCGATGGTTTCTTCAGCGGTTTCGAAGGTTCTATCTAAGCGATAGGTTGATAGACTTGCCTCCGACATTTTTTCTGCCCCCACACATACTTCGGCCATGGATTTGACCGTTTCTACAGGATATTTACCTGCAGCGGTCTCTCCAGAAAGCATCACCGCGTCAGTGCCGTCTAGAACCGCATTGGCCACATCCATCACTTCAGCACGCGTTGGCATTGGGCTAGTAATCATGGACTCCATCATTTGTGTCGCAGTAATCACGATACGGTTTAAACTGCGTGCGCGGCGAATCAGTTTTTTCTGGACACCTATGAGCTCAGGGTCACCGATTTCTACACCAAGGTCACCACGTGCAACCATCACCACATCGGATGCGAGAATAATGTCGTCAATAGACTCATTGGTCGCGACGGTTTCTGCTCGTTCGACTTTAGCCACTAACATGGCTTCAAGGCCTGCATCTCTGGCTAAGCGTCGAGCGTAATGCATGTCTTCGCCGTTACGCGGGAATGAAATAGCAAGGTAGTCTACTTGAATTGCTGCGGCGGTAAGAATGTCGGCTTTATCTTTCTCTGTGAGCGCATCGGCTGACAATCCGCCGCCTTTTTTGTTGATCCCTTTATTGTTGGACAGTGGACCACCGACAATCACACGGGTATGAACTTTATTACCCTCTACTTTGGTAACTTGCAGCTGAACGCGTCCATCATCGAGTAATAAAATGTCATTTGGTGAAACATCTTGCGGTAGTTCTTTATAATCTAACCCTACAGATTCTTGATTGCCTTCACCTTTTGGTAAATCACTATCTAATGTGAATTTATCGCCCACATTCAAAATGACTTGGCCGTCTTTAAACGTTGATACACGAATTTTAGGGCCTTGTAAGTCACCAAGAATTGCAACCTGACGCCCAAGTCTTGCTGCAATGGTACGGACTTTGTTCGCACGTTGAATGTGGTCTTCACTGGTTCCATGTGAAAAATTCATACGGACAACGTTTGCACCGGCTTTGATGATCTCCTCAAGTATATTGTCCTTATCCGTTGAAGGACCCAGCGTAGTGACAATTTTTGTTCGTCTTAATTTGGAAGTCATAGATTCTCCGATGAATGTGTGTGTACAGGTAACTTGAACTCTATCCTTACTTTACGCAATCGCTCTCAAGGTTAGCCTCGCTTAGCCCACACCTTAAAGCTACTTGAATATAAGTATATGCACAGAATGTTTACATTAAGAGTAACCCCGGTAAAACAGACAGATATTCGACAGGCAATGGCCTTATTGATAAAAATACGCTGCTTTAAAGGCATTACTTCATAATTTAGTGAATAAAAATAAGTTATTTTTCAAACAATTTAACAGGAGTAGATTCTTCGTTATTTGATTGAATACACAAACAAACAGGTTTATACGTGATGCTTGTCACGGGGATTTATTAATTCACTTCACAATTAGTTCGCAAAGTAAAAAAATTGTCCCGTTATAGAATTTCGGAGTGCAAGATGTACATGGCTCAACCGGGCCATATTGATCATATCAAACAGGTCAATGCTGGTCGTGTATATAAACTAATTGACCTAAAAGGTCCTATTTCTCGAATTGATTTGTCCAAGCAGAGTGAGCTTGCTCCTGCTAGTATCACCAAAATCACTCGAGAATTAATTGAAGCGCACTTGATTCATGAAACGACAGTACAAGAAGCGACGAGTCGTGGTCGACCTGCTGTCGGTTTGCAGGTCAATAATGAAGGCTGGCAATTTTTGTCAATGCGTTTGGGGCGGGGTTATTTAACCATTGCTTTGCATGAGTTAGGCGGTGATGTACTAATCGATACTAAAATCGAGATACACGAGCTTGATCAAGACGATGTGCTTGAGCGCCTGCTTTACGAAATTGATGAATTCTTTCAGACTTACGCGGATCAACTTGATCGTGTTACCAGTATTGCCCTTACGCTGCCTGGTCTCGTGAACTCAGAGCAAGGTGTCGTTTTGCAGATGCCTCATTACAATGTCGAAAATCTTGCTCTTGGACCAGAGATATACAAAGCAACAGGCTTGCCAGTTTTCATTGCCAATGACACGCGAGCTTGGGCATTAGCAGAAAAGCTTTTTGGTCATTCTCAAGATAATGACAACTCCGTTCTTATCTCTATCCACCACGGTTTAGGTGCGGGCATCATTCTGGATGGGCGCGTTTTGCAAGGCCGTCACGGTAACATTGGTGAACTCGGGCATATTCAAATTGACCCAAATGGAAAACGTTGTCATTGCGGCAATATTGGCTGTTTGGAAACCGTTGCCAGTTCTCAGGCAATTCGTGAAGAAGTCGTAAGACGAATCGCTGATGGCGAAGACTCTATTCTTGCTAAACAAGAGGAAATGAGTATTGAGAGCATTTGTGAAGCCGCTGCAAACGGTGATCCTTTGGCCGTCGATGTGATTGAAAAACTTGGAGGCTACTTAGGCTCTGCAATTGCTATTGTGATCAACTTATTTAACCCTGAGAAAATCTTGATCGGTGGTGTGATTAACCAAGCAAAAGATGTGCTTTATCCTGCGGTTCGTCGCTGTATCGAAGAGCAGAGTTTACCTGTTTATCACCAAGATCTTGAGCTGGTGGAGTCTCGTTTCTATAAGCAAGCCACAATGCCTGGTGCCGCGTTGATTAAGCAGGCGTTGTACGATGGTCAACTATTGATGAAGGTTGTGGAAGGTTAAGTACTTTTTAACATGATGATGTGCCTGGCTGTTGAGACTGCATTTGTAGGTGATTTAGGGTGAGACTTAACGGCTCACCCTTTTTGATCGCCTATTACTTGAAAGGGAATTTGAGTTATGCTGCATTGCTATATCTGCGCCATTCATGTAATTTCCTAAAAAGCTCAAGTAAATAAACAAAATGGCTTTCAATGTGCTGCGTGACTTTGCGTCTGATGCAAAGAGAAGTAATACGCTAAAACTGTTGTACTTTAAAGCTGTGCTCGAAAAGCCAAATATTTTAAGGTTATTTGGTTATATAACCTTGCTGTGTCTGTACTGATTTCGAGTAAAATAAGAATTATCCATAATTTAGGTAGTAGTATGTCCGGAGTGTTAAATACGGTTGACCAGCGTACAAACTTGGTTGGTGAAAATCGACTAGAGCTTCTGCTGTTCACTTTAAATAGTCGCCAATTGTTTGCGATTAATGTGTTCAAAGTGAAAGAGGTCATCAAGCTGCCACCGTTAACCAAGCTTCCTGGCTCACACTACAACATTCGTGGGGTCGCTTCTTTACGAGGTGAAGCAGTGCCAGTGATTGATTTGCGTGGCGCGATAGGTTTCCCAGCTTTGCGTGGTGAAGCGGAAGAAGAAAATTTGATCGTGACAGAGTACAACCGCACGGTGCAGGGCTTCTTAGTCGGTCCGGTTAAAAACATTATTAATACGGCATGGACTGAAATTCAGCCGCCTCCTTCCACGTCTGGTCGCTCGAATTACCTCACGGCTATCACGCAAATTAAAGAGGGGGATGCCTCTCAAATTGTCGAAATTATTGACGTTGAAAAAGTTTTAGCAGAGATCGTACATTACGACGTGACTATCTCGGAGGATATTCTCGATCAAGAATTGGCCCAAGCAATGGTCGGGCGTAATGTTCTGATTGTGGATGATTCCTCTACAGCTCGTAATCAAGTTCGCGATACGCTTTCTCAATTAGGTATGAATATCATCGAGTGTCGTGACGGGCTAGAAGCGTTAACGGTTTTAAAACGTTGGTGTGATGAAGGTAAAGATGTAGAAAAAGAGCTGTTGATGATGATTACGGATGCTGAAATGCCTGAAATGGACGGTTATAAACTGACCCATGAAGTGCGCCAAGATCCACGTATGTCTAAGTTGTTTATCACATTGAACACTTCTCTGAGCGGTAGTTTTAATGAAGCCATGGTACAAAAAGTAGGCTGTGATCGCTTTATATCTAAATTCCAACCGGATCTGCTGGTTGAAGTTGCTCAAGACCGATTACGCCAGATGCTTTCTAAAAGTGCATGATTAGATCTAGTGAAATCAGAGGGAGCGCACCTCTCTCTGATTTTTAACATCTCTCTCCTTAATTCCTCTGTACTAATGGAAATCCCGAGATTTACTTTGTAGATTGTTCAAGTAGTGCGTGCAATCAATCAACTTACCAGCAATGACGTGCGTGACTTCTCCCTCTCTTTCAAGAATGCCTTTCACCATTAATACTTTAGCGCCTAAATACGCTTGCTTTTGGGCTCGTGCTGTAGCTTGCCAAACGACCACATTAATGTTGCCCGTGTCATCTTCTAACGTAAAAAATGTCACGCCAGCGGCGGTGCCTGGAGATTGTCTTCCTGTTACCACACCTACCACTGTGACCAGTGACTTATGCGGTTTCTCTGTCAGTTGCCTCATGCGGGTAAAGTGAGGGAGTTTGCCCGTTTCTTCTAATAATTTAATTGGATGGCGGCTAAGAGATAGTCCCGTGCTTGCGTAATCCTCAATTAAATTTTCATATTCAGAGGGTTGAGTCTGGTAGCTAACATTGGGTTCTTCGACCTTGTGAAACAATGGTAGGTCAGATAAGGAATCCATTGCTGCCCAGCGAGCGTTATAACGATTTCCCGATAAGGCTTGAAATGCATTGGCTGAAGCCAATAATTCAATGTCACTTCGGCTTCTTAATATCTGCTTTACTTCTTGAATCGATCGGTAACCATTAAGTGGTTTGCGCTCAATAAGCCTTTGTGCGCTTTCTGCGTTAAAGCCTTTCACCAAGCGAAAACCAAGTTGCACGCCGAGCCTGCCATTCGGACGTGAGACGAGATGATGTTGATATTTTGAATGATTGACGCACACCGGCAATACTTCGACGCCATGTCGGCGAGCATCTTGTACTAATTGCGATGGGCTATAAAATCCCATTGGTTGGCTGTTCAACAATGCAGTGTAAAATTCGGCTGGGTAATAATATTTTAACCATGCAGAACAATATGCCAGCACTGCGAAAGACGCTGAATGACTTTCAGGGAAGCCGTACTCACCAAAGCCGCAAATCTGATCGAAAATGCGCTCAGCAAACGCTAAGTCATAACCTCTCTCTTGCATACCATTGATCAGTTTTGGTCTGAATTTAGCGAGATCGCCATTCTTTTTCCATGATGCCATCGCTCGACGGAGTTGATCGGCCTCGCCGCCGCTAAACCCTGCGGCTACCATGGCTAGCTTGATGACTTGCTCTTGGAAAATAGGGACGCCCATAGTCCGCTCAAGAACGCTTTTTACTTCTTCCGATGGATAACTGACAGGCTCTTTGTGATCTCGTCGTTTTAAAAAAGGATGCACCATATCACCCTGAATAGGGCCTGGACGAACAATTGCAATTTGAATCACTAAGTCGTAATAACAAGCAGGCTTTAGGCGAGGAAGCATGCTCATTTGTGCACGAGATTCTATTTGGAATACGCCTATCGTGTCAGCTTTTTGGATCATGCGATACACGTGTGGATCATCTTGTCGGCGAGTGATTTCGGAAATAGAGAGGGATCGCTGGTGATGTTTCTCGACCAGCTGAAAGCACTTTTTGATGGCGTTTAACATGCCGAGTGCGAGCACATCGACTTTTAGTAGCTTCAAGCTTTCTAAATCGTCTTTATCCCATTGAATGATAGTGCGATCTTCCATCGAGGCATTTTCAACAGGTACCAACTCATATAAAGGGCCAGATGAAATTACAAAGCCACCTACGTGCTGAGATAAATGGCGTGGGAAGCCAATGATCTCGTTGACCAATTGGATGAACTGCTGCCCTTTGAGAGATTCTGGTTGTAAGCCCAGTTCAATAATTTGAGCTTGCCAGCCTTGGCGGCGATCTCGGCGATTAACGTTCTTAATGAAAAAATCCAATTGGGTCTCTTCAATCCCTAGTGCTTTACCGACTTCACGCACGGCACTTTTAAAGCGATAGCTGATCACTGTTGCAGCAAGTGCTGCACGCTCACGGCCATATTTTTTGTAAATATACTGGATAACTTCTTCACGGCGCTCGTGTTCAAAGTCTACATCAATATCCGGCGGTTCCTTACGTTCTTTACTGATAAATCGTTCGAATAAGACAGCGATTTGTCGAGGATCGACGGCGGTAATTTCCAGGCAATAACACACCACAGAGTTTGCAGCGGAACCTCGCCCTTGGTAAAGAATGCCTTGCTGTTTCGCGAACATTACGATGTCGTGAATAGTAAGGAAGTAGTAGTGGTATTTCAGCTCTTGAATAAGCGCCAGTTCATTCTCGATGGTTTGATTGACTTCTGCTGGCACGCCTTCAGGAAAACGCAGCTTTTTACCGCGTTCGACCAACATACGTAAGTAAGAGTCGGGTGTGTAACCATCTGGGATCAGCTCGGTAGGATATTCGTATTTTAAATCGGAGAGCTTAAACTCGCATAAATCGGCGATGTAAGTGCTTTCTTCCAGCCATTCTGGTTTGTAAATCCGAATCAACTTTTTAAAAGGACGAAGTGCTCGCTCAGTATTCGAAATACGATCAAAACCGAGTTTATCGACGCTACACCCATGCTTTATAGCAGTAAGTACATGCTGTAATGGCAAGCGTTCAACATCATGCATGAGAACGCCTCCGCAGGCAGTTATAGGTAATTGAAATTCATGTGCTAACTGCTCGCAGTGCGCAATGTACTCAGTATCGTTGTTACTCAAATGGCGCTGAATCGCTACCCACAAACGATTAGCGTGGTGTTGATTGAGCCAGCGCCCCCAATAGTGATCACTCTCTTGATGTGTGGGCAGCCACAATACCAAACAATGTCGAACCGACATCAAATCCCATTCGAACAGTTGATAGTTGCCTTTTTCACTACGTCTTCTTGCGTTTGTGATGATACGACACAACTCGGCATAAGCCTTGCGACAAGGGCAAAGCAGTACGATTTGGCATTCATCATTTAACCAAAACATACTTCCAACGATTTGTTTGATATCGAGTTTATGTTGTTCGATGGTCGCATGGGCTTTGACAACGCCCGCGACTGAACATTCATCCGTTATAGCTAGAGCTTGATAGCGATAGAAAGCAGCTTGGAGTACCAGCTCTTCTGCATGAGAAGCTCCAGTCAAAAAAGAGAAGTTAGACTGACAAAATAGTTCCGCGTAACTCATAATGACCCAACAAAAATAACTGTCGATTTAACAAAAATAGCCATGAAGAAACCAGTGCTTGTGCTGATCGCGAAATATCCATAACCAGCGGCCTTGCTTGGTGTGTGCAATGTAGTAATCACGCATGATCTCATCACCATCCCACCACCCAGAAACTATTCGCTCAGGTCCGTGGACCAAAGAAACTTGTTCTTGCAATACAATGGGAGTGGGTAATTGCATTGCGGGGCGTAGTATGGAGGGTATGGCGTGCCCCTTTTTATCTGGAGCATCAGCAGGGCGATACTGACTGGCCTTTTCTGGTCTAGGATCGCAAGCAATATTGGGTTTTAAAACGGCACTTTTCCCCAATTTAGCTTGCAGTAAAGAGAGCAGCTCTAAAGCATTCATGTTTCCTTTCTGCCCAGCAAAGAGATCGCGTGATGCACTAAGAGGCTCACCTTGACGGATGACTTTTAACGTTAGCCCTGTGACTGGGCCATTAAGCGAGAGTGACTCTAAGCTCAAACTCGCTAACTGTTGCCAACGCTGACATAGGTAATCACCTTGCGCAGAAGTGAGTTGAAGGTGTTGCTCTTGTTTCTCACGCTGGTGGAGTGTTAAACACAGTTCAAAAGCGACCTTATCTCTTAATTTAAGAAAGGTTTCGAGTTGACGAAGTAATTTGGCCAACGGTTTTTCAATCCACTGAACGTTTTCGATCTCAAACAACAGCTCTAAATAAACTTGGAAGGATTCGGTAGGGTGATAAAGGTCGACAGGGTGTTTAAACTGCCCAGTCAGTCGACCAACGTAGTTCACCAAATCGATATCAAAGCGTCGTGCGATGTCTTGCAATGGCAGTTCAAGCAGGTTTTGCAATGTGGTGACGCCTACACGTTGTAACTTCTCTACTGTAGCGCTTGATAAATCTGCCAGTGTTAACGGTAATGGTGATAGGACTTTTTGTATGGCAGATTTGTCTTCACTGATGACGTTCGCTCCTGATATTGCCATCAATTTGGCAGCAAAAGGCGAAAAACCACATCCGAATTGAAAACTCAGTTTCAGCTCCGATAAGTGAGCTCTGACTTTATTCCAATAGTTTTCAAGCCCTTCATACAGAGCGAGCATTGGAGTAGCACGCAGTAAAATACCTTGGTTTGGCATCAACACAACGTCAGATGTGATCAAATACAGCCATTGAGCAATTTCTTGTAACTTGCTCCATTCGGTGTGCGGATGATAAGGATGCACTTGTAAATCTCGACACAAGGACGCAGCACTGCCTAGGCCCATACCTGGTTTAATGCCTTGTTGTTCGGCAATCTCGTTGTATTGAATAATCTGGCAACGTTGGCTTTCGACAATCACCACGGGTTGTTCTTGGTTATCACCAAAGAGTGCGTCTAGCTGCAGGCGAGGGAAGTGCAAGTAAATCCACAGAGCCATATCACTAACCTTGGTTCGCCAGTGGGAAATTGACCACAGTCGAGTGCACAGTTTCAGATGATGGTTTCACCAGTTGCGGATAATGGTGTTGGAAGCCGATACTAACGCTACCTCTATTCCAGCCTCCTTTCCTTTTCAGCACTTCAACATGAATCCCTTGCTCGTCGCCTTTCAGTTTTAAACTGAGTGACACAGGCAAAGACAAGCGGTTGATAGTATCTGTTTTAAGCATAAAGAGAGGGCAAGTACCTTGTTCACTCGCTACCTGTAAGCGTTTCACTTGGTGTATTTCAAGCTCTTCTTGCCATAACAAAACATTACTGCATACCCCACTTTTCAGACATTGCTCTGCAGCCCAAAGAGCATCTTTGGGGTGAGTTGGAGTAACAACCCACACTTGGTTTATATCCAACCCGATGTAGTGTAAAAACAGAGAATTCACTAGCGCAGGTGGTTGAATAAATGCGGTCATACCATTGGTCTGAGTGGCTTTTAAATAGGGAGCGAGCAAACGCAATTCACCAATACTACCAATAGATTCCATCTCCACTACGCCATGAGGTGGAAAGCCTCCGCCGAGCAAATCATCTAATTCAGAAAAACCGGAACTAGTCTGCAACTGCTGAGGATCTGCTTTCGTTAAATTTGCTTGCCAAACAAGGTGTTGGCTTTTTAAGTTCTGAATAATATCTTGCATAATAAATACCTGTATATATGTACAGTATATTTCTGTGGGAGAAAGTCGCAAGATTTTTATGAAGAGAGAAATGAAAAAAGGCAGCGTTTGCTGCCTTTTCAATCGATTATGTGAGGTAACCTGAATGAGTTATTTACGCTTCGGTTGAGCGTCGATGCACTGACCGTTCACATCGGTAACCGCAGGATCCATTAAGTGCAAATATAGCGGCATGATATCCAGTGGCGTTTTGAGAGTATTCGCATCTTCACCCGGATATGCTTTTTCACGCATGCGAGTACGAGTGGCACCAGGGTTAATTGCGTTAACGCGGATCGGTGTATCACTCAGCTCGTCAGCTAAAACTTGCATCATGCCTTCTACGGCAAATTTAGAGATAGCGTATGGCCCCCAGAATGCGCGGCCAGAGTGGCCGACAGTTGAAGAGGTAAAGATAATACGCCCAGCTTCTGATTTACGCATCACAGGCAGTAATGCTTGAGTCATTAGCACTTCGGCTTTCACGTTGATCTGCATGATATCGTCGAAGTCTTCCTCTTTGATTTGATCAAATGGACACAGCGAACTCAAGACACCTGCGTTGTGTAATAGACCATCCAAGCGACCAAACTGTCCTTCGATTGTCTCTGCCATATCAATGTAATTCTGCTGAGTTGCACCCTTGAGATCCAATGGAATGATAGCAGCTTGTGGATAGCCAGCAGCTTCAATCTCATCATAGATAGATTCAAGGTTTTGCACATTTCTACCCAAGAGAATAACAGTTGCACCGTGCTCGGCATAAGAAAGCGCGGCTTGACGGCCGATGCCATTACCAGCGCCAGTAACAAGAATGACTTTACCTTTTAGAGCATCAGCTGAAACGGAGTAGTTCACGGCGATAAATCCTTATTATTGTAAGAGGGTCCATGATAGTTAATTGACGCTAAAAAACGCCTGTTTCTCAATGGAAAATCTTGGTAATCGTGACAAGATGGTTACAATACACCAATTCATGTGTTATACCAATTCCAGAACTTTCGTTAGGTATGCTATCAATCAGAACAAGTGGTTACAAACCGCGCTGCCTTCTCGCTGATGTTTCTGCGTAACATACTAACGTCATCTGAAATGAGATAAAGGAGCTCTCGTTGGAATTTTTATTAGATTATGGTCTGTTTCTGGCCAAAATTATCACGGTGGTTGCTGCGATAATTGTTCTGCTCATTATTGCAAAATCGGCTGGTGGCAAATCGGGTGCGGCGAAAGGGGAGTTAGAGATTACCAACCTTTCAGAGCAACACAAACAATCTGTTGAGCAGTTAGAGCATCATTTGCATGACGATGCTTTCATCAAGGCTCGAGATAAAGCCGTCAAGAAAGAAGAAAAAGAGAAGAACAAATCTCGCGAGAAAGAAATCAAACAAGCGAGCAAAGACGGTTCATTAGATAGCAAGCGTGAACCACACCTATTTGTTCTTGATTTCAACGGTAGCATAGACGCAAAAGAAGTCGCGTCTCTACGTGAAGAAATCACCGCTATTTTGGCTGTCGCACGTGAAGGTGATGAAGTGTTACTTCGCTTAGAGTCTGGCGGTGGTATGGTTCATGGTTACGGCCTTGCCTCTTCTCAACTGGACCGAATCAAAGCTGCGGGTCTTCCTCTGACCATCTCTGTTGACAAAGTTGCGGCAAGTGGTGGTTACATGATGGCATGTGTAGCAGATAAGATTGTTTCTGCACCATTTGCAATTGTGGGGTCTATTGGCGTTATCGCACAAATTCCTAACTTCAACAAACTGTTGAAGAAACATGACATTGAGTACGAACAACTAACAGCGGGTGAATATAAACGCACGCTAACGATGTTCGGTGAGAATACCGATAAAGCGCGCGATAAGTTTAAGCAAGAACTTGAAGAAACACATGTCTTGTTTAAAGACTTCATCCGTGAGCGTCGTCCTAGTTTGGACCTAGACAAAGTAGCCACTGGTGAGCACTGGTTCGGTACACAAGCGAAAGAGCTTGGTTTGGTGGATGACATTAGTACATCTGATGATATCGTTGTTGCGGCATGCAAAGATAAAACCGTACTTTCTGTGCATTATGTGCAGAAGAAAAAGCTGGCAGACAAGCTAGCAGGTGTCGCGGGCAAAGTTGCTGACAGTGTGATCTTAAAGTTAGCTGAGCGTGGTCAAAAACCGATTGTTTAATCGAGCTTAAGTTCATGACATTTAAAACGGCGAGGGCAGAAGCTCTCGCCGTTTTTGTTGAACTTTATGTTTATTGATGAATCCAATTACGCATTAGGTGTAATGCTTTACACGACATTTTTCCTCGCTCCAAAGACTGATTACCCGTATAATGTGCGCCTCGAAAACCGAGCAAATTGCTGAAAAGAAACTATTGGTGGAGAAGAACATGTCCTCTCAAACTCCGGTTGTAACCGTAGATGGACCTAGTGGTGCAGGTAAAGGCACTTTATGTATGTTGCTGGCGAAAAAGTTGGGTTTCCAACTCTTAGATTCTGGCGCAATTTATCGTGTACTTGCACTCGCTGCGATTCACCACGGTGTCGACACCGAGTCAGAAGATGCTCTTGTCCCACTAGCAACCCACCTAGACGTTCAATTTATCGCGGAAGGTGACTTAGTTAAGGTCATTCTAGAAGGCGAAGACGTGTCAGGGGAGCTTCGCAAAGAAGAAACAGGCATGGCAGCATCTAAAGTTGCGGCTTTGCCACGTGTTCGTGAAGCATTACTACGTCGTCAGCGTGCATTTGAGACCGCTCCGGGTCTGGTTGCTGATGGTCGTGATATGGGCACAATTGTATTCCCGAGTGCGCAAGCAAAAATCTTCCTTGATGCGAGTGCTGAAGAGCGTGCAAATCGACGCCTTAAACAGTTGCAAGAGAAAGGGTTAGATGTTAGATTTGCTGACCTTTTAAGCGAGATCCAAGAGCGTGACGACCGAGATCGTAACCGCCCAGTGGCGCCATTACGCCCTGCTGAGGATGCGCTTGTGCTAGATTCTACGTCGATGACTATCGACGAAGTAGTAGAAAAGGCACTACAATATATCGAATCGAAGCTAGCTGAGTAATAATACTCGACTAGGCTAAGAGCGTTGGTCGCAAGGATGATGACTGGCGAATTTAATAACCCCATGCGGTAGGATACCCGTGGAAGTTTAATTTATTGAAGATTAATTAAATGACTGAATCTTTTGCTCAACTCTTTGAAGAGTTTCTAAACGAAACAGAATTCCAACAAGGCAGCATCGTTAAAGGTACTGTAGTAGCTATCGAGAACGGTTTCGTTCTTGTTGACGCTGGTCTTAAGTCTGAATCTGCTATCCCTGCTGAACAGTTCAAGAACGCTGCTGGCGAACTTGAAGTTGAAGTTGGCGCTGAAGTAGACGTAGCTCTAGACGCTGTTGAAGATGGTTTCGGTGAAACTCAACTTTCTCGTGAGAAAGCTAAGCGTCACGAAGCTTGGATCGTACTTGAGAAAGCTTACGAAGAAGCTGAAACTGTTGTTGGTATCATCAACGGTAAAGTTAAAGGCGGTTTCACTGTTGAACTAAACGGTATCCGTGCTTTCCTTCCTGGCTCTCTAGTAGACGTACGTCCAATCCGCGACACTGCTCACCTAGAAAACAAAGAGCTAGAGTTCAAAGTTATCAAACTTGACCAAAAACGTAACAACGTAGTTGTTTCACGTCGTGCAGTTATCGAATCAGAGAACAGCGTTGAGCGTGACGAGCTTCTAGAAACTCTACAAGAAGGTTCTGAAGTTAAAGGTATCGTTAAGAACCTTACTGACTACGGTGCGTTCGTTGACCTAGGTGGCGTTGACGGTCTTCTACATATCACTGATATGGCTTGGAAGCGCGTTAAGCACCCATCTGAAATCGTTAACGTTGGTGACGAGATCCAAGTTAAAGTTCTTAAGTTCGACCGTGAGCGTACTCGCGTATCACTAGGTCTTAAGCAACTAGGCGAAGATCCATGGGTAGCAATCGCTAAGCGTTACCCAGAAGGTCACAAACTAACTGGTCGCGTAACTAACCTAACTGACTACGGCTGCTTCGTTGAAATCGAAGAAGGCGTTGAAGGTCTAGTTCACGTTTCAGAAATGGATTGGACTAACAAGAACATCCACCCTTCTAAAGTTGTTAATGTTGGCGACGAAGTTGAGGTTATGGTTCTTGAAATCGACGAAGAACGTCGTCGTATCTCTCTAGGTCTGAAACAGTGTAAAGCTAACCCATGGCAGTCATTCGCTGAAGCACAAGCTAAAGGCGACAAAGTTACTGGTAAGATCAAGTCTATCACTGACTTCGGTATCTTCATCGGTCTAGAAGGCGGCATCGATGGTCTAGTTCACCTATCTGACATTTCTTGGAATGTTGCTGGCGAAGAAGCTGTACGTGAGTACAAGAAAGGCGACGAGATCTCTGCAGTTGTTCTAGCAGTAGACGCTGAGCGTGAGCGCATCTCTCTAGGCATCAAGCAAATGGAAAATGACCCATTCAATGCTTACGTTGCTGACAACAAGAAAGGTGTTCTAGTTAACGCTACTGTAACTGCTGTTGACGCTAAAGGCGCTACTGTTGAAATCGCAGAAGGCGTTGAAGGTTACATCCGTGCTTCTGAAGTATCACGCGATCGCGTAGAAGATGCTTCTCTAATCCTAAGCGCTGGTGATGTTGTTGAAGCGAAGTTCACAGGTGTAGACCGTAAGAACCGCGTAATCAACCTATCTATCAAAGCTAAAGACGAAGCTGACGAGCAAGAAGCAATGGCATCTATCAACAAGCAAGATGACAATGCATTCGGTAACGCAATGGCTGACGCTTTCAAAGCTGCTAAAGGCGAATAATATACTCGCTTAAGCAAAAAAGGAGCCGCAAGGCTCCTTTTTTATATTTGGTCATATTTAAGTAGTAATACTAATGACAGTAAACTATCTTAATAAAAGGCATTTCTTCATTGCGCATTTTGCATAAAATTTGTCTAGAATTGTCAGCAAGTGTTTGTTGGAATTAGTATTACTTACTATAATAAGTGATAAAGATACTCAAAGAGGGCAACTATGACTAAGTCTGAACTGATTGAAAGACTCTGCGCTGAGCAAACACACTTATCAGCGAAAGAGGTAGAGGATGCTGTAAAAGATATTTTAGAGCACATGGCCTCTACACTAGAGAGCGGTGACCGTATCGAGATCCGTGGCTTTGGTAGTTTTTCTCTTCATTACCGCGAGCCTCGCGTAGGTCGTAACCCTAAAACGGGCGATAAAGTGGAATTGGAAGGTAAATACGTTCCACATTTCAAACCTGGTAAAGAACTTCGTGAGCGTGTAAATATTGGTTAATGCACTCTTATTAGTTTGAAAAAAGCGGCATACGTTTGTGTATGCCGCTTTTTTGTAATGTATCCAAGTTAGTCATACATCCAAGATCGTTTACTAATCTAATTGTGGATTCAGCTGTTTTCTTTGCTGCTTTCTATACCCAAATAACTTTAACTTCTAAGCATGTCTACAAACTAAGCATCTTGAGGTTACTTGGGTATAGATTATTGCTAATATACGTAGTCTGAAGAAGCATTTTCCTGCATAATCTTACCGACTTACTCCTAGAAGGGTGATGTAACATGAAAATTATAAAAATCGTTGCTGTTTTAGCTCTCTTTTTAATTGCATTGGCGTTAGGTTCCCAAAACCAAGAGCTCGTGACTTTTAACTATCTTCTAGCAAAAGGAGAGTTCCACTTATCTACGCTATTAGGTGTAGTATTTGTGGTTGGCTTTGCTTTAGCGTGGGTTATCTTTGGTAGCATCCAACTGAAAACTCAGCTACAGGTCCGTCGTTTAAAGAAAAAACTGAAAAAGTACGAACCAACTGAATCAAACAACGCTGCTGATAAGCCAGCCATTGAAAAACAGGCATAAGGATAAGGCTTAACTTTAATGCTTGAACTACTCTTCTTGTTGTTGCCTATAGCTGCTGCGTATGGCTGGTATATGGGGCATCGCAGCGCTCAGCAAGACAAGCAGAAGCAATCTCATCAAATCTCTCGTCAGTATATGACGGGTCTTAATCTGCTGCTCTCTGACCAATCAGATAAGGCTGTCGATCACTTTATTGAATTGCTCCAAGTTGATAACGAGACCATCGATACTCACCTTGCGTTGGGTAACCTGTTCCGGTCTCGTGGTGAAGTCGACCGCGCAATCAGAATTCACCAAAATCTTATTTCTCGTTCAGGCTTAACACTGGACCAAAAGAACCTCGCCCTTCAACAGTTAGCGAAAGACTACATGGTCTCAGGTTTTCTTGATCGTGCAGAGAAAATCTTCGAACAGTTAGTCGAAGAGCCAGATTACAAAGAGGCGGCTCTTCAACAATTAGTGACCATTTATCAGCAAACACGAGAATGGGAAAAGGCGATTTATTACGCGAACCAATTGGCTAAGTTAGGTAATAAACGCTCAAGGATGCGTGCAAATATTGCCCATTTTTGGTGTGAAATAGCCATGCTCGACCAAGCTGATGGGAATACTAATAAGGCAATACAGCATTTTAAAAAAGCGTTAGCGGAAGACCCGAAGTGTGTTCGAGCAAGTATTGCTTTGGGACGAATTTATCTAGAGTCTGAAGACTATAAGCACACCATCAAATATCTGACAGGGGTACTTGAGCAAGATAAAGACTTTATCAGTGATGTCTTGCCAACTATTGCAGAATGCTATCATCATCTGGGCCAGGAAGATGAACTTGTCGAGTTTCTGCGAGCTTGTATTGATAAGAAAGCAGGCGTATCAGCCGAGTTGATGTTGGCTCAATTAGTTGCTCATCACGAGAACGTTGGGGCTGCTCAAGAGTTACTGACGAAACAATTGCTGAAAAACCCAACCATGAAGGGCTTCTACCGTTTAATTGACTACCACATTGCAGAAGCAGAAGATGGTCGAGCGAAAGACAGCCTATCAACACTACAAGCGATGGTGGGTGAACAGTTAAAAGTGAAACCACATTACCGATGCCGGAAGTGTGGATTTTCTACCCATTCCCTTTATTGGCATTGTCCGTCCTGTAAAGGATGGGGGACGATCAAGCCAATCCGCGGATTGGATGGTGAATAATTCTTAATGCAGCTGGCAGAGTTTCTGTCCGCTGCATTTTTTTAACTTTTTATTTAATAAGAACCAAAACAGTTAGGAGATGAAATGATCGACCAAAAAGTTATTGTCGCACTGGATTATGATAACCAAGCAGATGCACTTGCGTTTGTAGATAGAATTGATCCTGCGTCATGCCGACTAAAAGTTGGCAAGGAGATGTTTACGCTATTTGGTCCTGATTTTGTACGTGAACTCCATAAACGTGGTTTCTCGGTATTCCTAGATTTAAAATTTCACGATATTCCAAACACCTGTTCGAAAGCAGTTCGCGCTGCGGCTGAAATGGGTGTATGGATGGTGAACGTACACGCGAGCGGTGGTGAGCGTATGATGACGGCATCACGTGAAATTCTTGAGCCATATGGTAAAGATCGTCCACTTCTTATCGGTGTAACGGTACTAACCAGTATGGAACAAAGTGATTTAGCTGGTATTGGTTTGAATGTTGCGCCTCAGGAGCAAGTGATTCGTCTAGCAACCTTGACCAAAAACGCAGGCTTAGATGGTGTGGTATGTTCAGCGCAAGAGTCCTCATTACTGAAGAGCGAACTAGGCCAAGAATTTAAGTTAGTGACCCCTGGTATTCGACCTGCTGGCTCAGAACAAGGTGACCAACGCCGTATCATGACGCCAGTAGACGCTATCCAATCAGGTTCAGATTATCTTGTGATTGGTCGCCCTATCACTCAAGCGTCAAATCCTGCAGAAGTGCTGAAGTCGATCAATGAGAGCTTATCTAACATGTAAGCACTGTCTCGATTGTATGGAGAAAAGTGAGGCTAAGATGCCTCACTTTTTACATCGAATGAAAATACTGATCGCGGTAAACAACCATTCCTTTTAACCAGCTATGTCTGATCATTTACTCGCTTTAACTGGTATATCGGGGCCAATTGAGATAAAGGTTCTGCGGTTTATTCTGAGTAAAGTAGGGCTTGGTACTATGCCGATCACACTTTTGTAACATAACTCACTGTGATGCCTCGAAAATGCAACCATGTGTTATTGATGGCTTGCGTTACAAATGTCTAAAGAATACTATGGCGAAGATGCATTCACTGCGTTGTAAGGTCTAGGATGACCTAGTGAAACTCTTTGAAATTAATATAGAAGCTGGCAGGACGTCACTTCATATTACGTTCCTATTATTTCCTATCTGCGTATTTTAAATCGCAGCTTTCTGTGAGCTTTCACACGCTGTCTTCCTTGTTACGACCTTAGTGCGCAAACACAACAAGGAAGAAACATGACTAAAAAACTGCCATTTTCAGTACTAGCAACACTGACCGCTGCCAGTTTTCAACTGAGTGCGGCAGAATTGCCAGCTGATATCGAATGGATTTCAAACAACAACGAACCTCTATTTGCCTCTGAAGAGGCGGTACGAGGTGGCACCTATCGCACTTACATTCAGAGCTTTCCGCAAACATTACGAAGTGTTGGTCCAGATGCGAACTCAGGTTTGCGCCAATACTTAATGGATGGTTCACCAAAACTGGCTCAGCGTCATCCAAATACTGGCAAATGGATCCCTCAACTTGCTAAGTCATGGGCATTTGGAGAAGACAACAAAACCGTATTCTTTAAACTCGACGAAACGGCCGAGTGGTCAGATGGTGAAAAAATTACAGCAGATGATTACGTCTTTATGATGAAGTACTACACGTCAAAAGACATTATCGACCCGTGGTATAACGACTTCTTCACAAACAGTATTGTGAGTGTTGAAAAAATTGATGACTACACGATCAAAGTCAATCTTGCTGTAGCTCAAAGTCATGACTCACTTATGGTTATGATTAACATGCCAAGTAATGGTTTTCAGCCTCGTCCTGAACACTTCTTTGAAGGAGAAAAGGACGCAAATAACGATGGCATGCCTGATAACTTCGTCAGAAAGTTTAACTTTAAATCTGAGCCAACCGCAGCGCCTTACTACATTGATCAAGTGAAGAAAGGTAAGAGCGTGACATTCAAACATGTCGGTGAAGATTGGTGGGGATACAACAACCGCTACTATAAAAACCGTTATAACGTTGAAAAGGTTCGCATTAAGGTGATTCGCGATCCTGATATTGCCATGAAGCACTTTGAGAAAGGCAACTTAGACTACTTTGAGATGGTGCTACCAAGCTTTTGGCATGACAAAACCAATAGTGATGTGTACAAAAAAGGCTATATCCAAAAGTACTGGGGCTTTAACGAAGCACCGCAAGGAGCTGGTGGTCTTTGGATGAACACAGCGATGCCGATGTTGGATAACCTAGAAGTGCGTAAAGGTGTTATGGCAGCCACTGACTATGACGGCATGATTGAAAACATCATGCGTGGAGATTATTCACGTAAACCGCATGGACTCGGCTTTGGTCATGGCGAATACGATGATCCTAGCAATACACCGCCAAAGTTTGATGCTGATGCGGCGGTTAAACACTTCGAAAAAGCGGGCTTTGATAAAGTGGGCGCAGATGGTATTCGTGTTAACGACAAGGGCCAACGCTTGAGCTTTGCTATCACCTACGGATACAACTCTTGGACACCGCGTATTGCATACCTGAAAGAGCAAGCGAAACTTGCTGGTCTTGAGTTCACGTTAAACTTGGTGGATGGCTCATCTGCGTTTAAATACATTCTTGAGAAAAAGCATCAGCTAGCGTTTTTGAATATGGGCTCTGGTGAGATCCCTGCGTATTGGGAATACCTACACTCGGATAATGCAAATCGACCACAAACGAATGCTCACACCAATTACAGCAGCCCTGAGCTAGACAAGTTAATTGAAGCGTATGATTCTGAGTTTGATCAGGAGAAGCGTTACGACTTGTCGCATCAAATCCAAAACTATGTCAGCAAAGCAAATATCATCGTTCCTGGCTACATGGTGCCTTATTCTCGAGTTGCTCATTGGCGCTGGGTTAAAATTCCTAAAAACGGCATGACAAAAGCGACAGAATGGGTGCTTCATCCAATGGATATCGGTAATTTCTGGATTGATAACCAAGTAAAAGAAGAGACAGAAGAAGCGATGGACGAGGGTAAAACCTTCCCAGAACTAACGGTAATTGATGATCGTTACAAATTGTAAATCAGTAGTTTAGATAGAAAATGATAGCCCCGATAATGAATTTTATCGGGGCTTTCTTTTTTACTTAATAAGGTAAGACACTTCTAAAAGGTAGGTTTTTGCATCACCAAGCAAAGAGAACGCTTTATCGATGGTTTTAAATCGATCATCAAGCGAGTCGCTGGATATCAGCTGGCTGAATGTTTGCAACGAGAAAGCTTCGTTTGCTTTGAAGAACTGATGTACGTTTTCAAGCTGCACTTTATGAATATGCTCCACCTTATTTAGGGCGGTGGTTAAATCGGAAATGTTAATCGACATTGCTACTCGGGAACCTTATCAACAAGACCTATATGAGGTCATAGAGTGGGGTTTTATATTTTGCGACAGAGAGTAACACCGAAGAGCAATTTATAGTCTGATGAAGATCAATTTGCCTTATTTAAGCATCTGTAACGCGGCACTAGACGTGTACCTAGAGCTAGTACACGTTACAACGCTTGAATATAGGCTAGGGTTTCACCTGATCAAAAGTAAAAGCCAAGTCCGACTAAAAGCCCTTGAGAAGCCGTATCATATTCAAATACCTCTTCATTTTTGTAATCGACCCAGGTCGACTTGTAAGCTAAGTTGAGATCAGACCATTCGTTAAAGCGATAACGAACACCAGTTTGAATGGCATAAGTGAAGTGAGTATCGTTGCCAAGTCCGGCGTCGATACTGGCATGAAATCGCCAGTTTTCACTCAATTCATCAATGAGTCGCAAGCCAACTAAAAAATCGACCCAATCTTCTTGTAATGACAGTCTATCTTCTAGTACCCGGTTGTCATTACGATACAGCTTGCCGGTGATGTCATTGTCCCACCAACGTAATCCAAACATATAATCCAGTTTACCAAATGAATATTGTTCGCGTTGGAATGCCTTTGCTTCTAGAACACCTTGCCGTATTTCGATGTCCGCACGATAACGAGCGTTAGGCAGAGCGCCCTTGATATTATTAACATCACCACTTAAGTTCATGAAACTATAATCTATGTAGTAGCCCCACTTACTTTGGTAAATACTCTCGAATCGCAACATCGCCCCAATATCGAGGTGGTCTACGATGAACTTAGGATCGACATCCACCTCTGATGAAAAGCGACCAATACTGGTATCCCCGTGGATATTCAGTCCTAGCATGTACACTTCTATGCTATTTCGCCAACGAGATTCTTGTGTCTCAGCTGAGAGCGCTACTGATGTAGGTAATACAAGAATGAGTGAGGAGAGTGATAGCAGGTTACATGGTTTCATCCAATTTCCTTTTCGGCTTTTCGTCAGCTTTCAGCTTAGTAGAAGTCGCTACACTCTGCATAAAAAAGGGAAGCAACTTGCTTCCCTGTAATTAACATTGACTTAGAGTTGTTTGGCAATGTCTGAGGTTAGGCTTTCTAAGCCTATGGATAAAGCGTTGACGAGCGCTTCATAGCCCTCATCTTGAAGCGGCTGAGAGATTTGTATTGGCGCGCTGTTTTCTACCTTACCTTCGGCATTAATGAGTAACCATTCCCCCTCAATTTCGATATTACCTTTGTAGCTGCCATTAAATTTATTTAACGTAAGCTGGAGTTTGGCTTCACCGCTTTGATCCAACAGATTATTCATTTCAGTCGGCCAGTAATGACTTTGCTTGTGACGTAGTTCCGCGACGACTCTCTGAGTGATTTGCTCAGAAATACTGTGCGCCCATTGATTGTGCTTCGCCTGAATAACTTGGGTCTCAGAGGTTCGATAAACAATGCCATTATCATTCAAATAACTCGCCAATGTCACTGGACGAACAACTAAAGTTGGGCGCTGAGCGATATCAGAAGAGCTCAGCGTCACTGGTTCCGCCTTAGGTAGAAGGTACATAGCTCCTTTAGTTTGCGGAGCGCTACTGCAACCCGTTAGACCGACAAATAGCGCGATAGACAGAAAGAATACTCGTTTCATTAGTTTTTGCCTTTAACTGGTATTGGGTCACTGATTTCATCTTCTCCAAACACGAGAGAGTTTGGCTTTTCGTTTAGCTGTTTAAGTACGGGTTTAAACTCTGTCATTACGCTTTCTAATTCTTTTAGCGTGGCTTCCATTTCGCTGTACATGGTTGAGTTGGGCCCATAACCATCGAGTGTTTTTTGTAATTGCTGTAAGCTTTGGCGAATATCTGTTGGGATCTCTTGCGTCTCTTTTTGATTCAAAAGTTTATCAATACTGTCCGCCACGCGTTCTGCTGAAGCTAACGTTTTTTCGGACGTTTTTAACGTTGAATTGAGAGAGTCTAGTGTTTCTTCCATCGGTAAGTTATTAATCTTATTTAGGAAGTCGTTCACTTGGCGCTGAACCTGCGCAAAACCACCACGCATGGTTGGGAAAACATCTAAATCAGCAAACTTACTCGGTACGTAAGGCTCGTCATTTGGATAGAAGTCGGCGTCAACATACAGTGCGCCTGTTAATAAGTTACCTGTTTTTAAAGTACCACGTAGGCCTTTAGCAAACTCACTCTTCAATTTATCTTTTAACATTGGTAAAGATTGGGATTGGAAATCGCCATAAACACGGCCGAGCTCGATACGTACCAATACAGGGATTTTTTTCGCAGAAAAGTTCTCTTCTGGGGTTGGAAGTCGCATTGGTACACGCATCACAGTACCAATTCTCAAGCCTCGATATTCGACAGGTGCCTTACGTTTAAGTCCTCGTACCGATTCATCAAAAAGCATAACGAATTCAATATAATCATCGTACATGCCTTCTCGAAGTTGTTTAATATCATCGTACAAGCGGAAGTTGACCATATTTTCAGTGAGCTGTTCACCGGATTCAAGACCTGGAACGGTATCGAAGGTAACACCACCCGTTAGCATGCTCTCTAATGAGCCAAACTTGACTTCGAACCCTTCAGCGTTGAGCTGTAAATCTACGCCAGAATTCAGCCAGAACTTGGTACGAGTGCGCACTAAGCTGTCATAAGGCTTGAAAATAAAGAGTTGGTATAACGCTTTGCGAGTGTCAACATCAAAGCTGGTTTTCTCTACACGACCAACCGTAAAGCCTTTATAAATGACGGGGTCACCAACGCCTAGCTTACCAGCCTCGCGGTGTGTTAACACAAGGCGTAACCCCTCTGCATCAGGAGAGGCGACTGGGGGAACATCTAAGACCGTAAAGCGCTCTTTCTCTATCTTAGATTTACCCGGCTGAAGTTGGATATAAGCGCCAGAGAGCAAGGTCTCTAAACCTGAAACGCCATCACGGCCAATACGAGGCTTCACAACCCAAAACATGGTGTCATCTCGCAGCATGCGTTCTGCATCCTTGTTCATTTGTGCCTTAGCGATGATGTGATCGTAATTTTCACTGAGAGTGACTTCAGTAATCAGTCCGACTTTTACATTCAATGCTCGGATTTCGGTTTTGCCAACCTCAATCCCATCTGCGGTTGGCAGTTGGAGAGTAATTTGTGGGCCTGTACTGTTGATATATTGGAACAGCATCCACGCTCCCATGGCTAGCGCAAGGATCGGGACAATCCATATCGCAGAAATCTGCTTTTGCGGTTTTATTTGAGCGGTTACGTTGTTCTTATCACTCATATTTGGCTTTCTCGTTTAAGTTGTCAGAAATCGGCTCCTGCACTTCGTTTTGTGGCAATTGCCACAACAAACGTGAGTCAAATATCATTGCAGAAAGCATAGTAAAAATGACCACTGCCGCGAAAGAGAGCGCAGCAGGACCTGGATAAATCGCCATTAAGTTTTGCAGCTGAACCAGTGCAACTAAGATCGCGACGACGAAGATATCGATCATGGACCAACGGCCAATAAACTCAGTTATGCGGTAGATCTTTAAGCGTGAAATACTCTCTTCGTGCGGAAGATATCGCGCTTTTTGCGCATTGTAATACAGCCACGCGAGTGCCAGCATTTTCGCCATTGGAATAAATACGCTAGCAAAGAAAATTACCATCGCAATAGGGTAAGAACCTAAATGCCAAAGCAATATTACCCCCTCCATGATAGTCGAACCTTCTGCATGTCCAAGGCTTACGGTGTACATCATAGGGTAGAGGTTCGCAGGGATATAGAAAATGATTGAAGCAAACAAAAGCGCCCAAGCTTTTTGTAAATTGTCTGCGGGGTTGTATTTGTGAATAGGGCTTTTACAACGAATGCAGTGTTGGTGTTTTTTAGCTTCAATAGGGTTGAGCTGGTGGCACGTATGACAACCAATATGGTTGTGGTTATGGTGCGTATCACCCTCTTTTACATCAGGTAGCTCGATAGCTGGAATAAAGTGCCCCCAGAGCCAGCTTTTGTCGACCATTGATATGCATTTGACTACCAGAACGGTATATACACAAAACGCCCAGAATGAAGTGCCCATTCCTATGTCTGCGAGGGAAGCGATTTTAATTAAGCTGACCAACACGCCAATCAAAAATACATCCACCATTAACCAAGGTTCGACTCGAAACAGAAGACGGCATAAAACTTTTGCCATTCGTTGCTGCTTTTTAGAGGGGGTATGTTTACGTGCTTTTAATGCTTCAAGATGAAGAAAGAGAATGAGACCAACATAGATTGCAGGCAAAACGATAACTGTTGCGAGTAGCAGCACACCCAAAAGCACATTTTGAAACTCAGCCAGCATTTTGGCAGCGTGCAACAAGGTGATTTCTTGCGACAACCCTTGCACGCTGAACGACATAAAAGGGAAAGAAATGCTTAGCACTAACATGATCAAACATGCCGATGATATGGCGATCACGCTTTGGTAAGGCTTGGCATTCACTTTAGTCAGCGAATGCGAACATCGAGGACATTGTGCTTTTTGCCCCTGTTCGATATCGGGAATGCGAACAACAAGGCCGCACTCTTCGCATGAAATTAACTGACGGGAATTAGGTTGAATACTCATCGGGTAGGTTTTAGATTCATTTGCTTTAAGAATACTCTTTTTTCACTAGGCACGCTTGTTTTGATTCAGGAGTTTACGAGTTTCTTACTTTTGGCATTAGAGGATATGGGAGATCTAAGACATAAACGAAGTCGCGTTTGGTACAAGATTTTACGGCGAAGATGAGTATGTTGGAAGTCGAAAATAATGTGATATTGCTTGTCTGTGGAGGGGGGTAATTACTTGTTTTTAAGGGTAAGTAACCCTGCCCAGATAATCAGAGCAGGGAAAAAGAGCATTTTATTTAAGGTACTTAGTTGTACTTTACTTGACCGTTCCGCTCTTAAAGGCATTGGAGCCGACTTGCGTACCGTTGAGCGTTTTGCCGTAATAGCCTTGGTGCTGGTGATATTTCTCCGCGTTTGCGGTGACATTGCCTTTGAATCGAGGATCTTGTGGACGCTCATGGCTGTTGACGTATGCTGCGACATCCCAAGCTTCTTGCTCTGTCAGCTGCACACTTTTCCCAAGCGGCATGTTTTCGTAAATAAAATAGGCCGCTGTGTTAATCCGGTGCATACCTGCGCCCCAGTTATACGCATATTCGCCCCAAAGTGGTGGAATGTATGAATGGTCGTTGGTGTCTTTGATGCCTGAGATGCCTGAACCGTCGGCGCGATGGCAAGTTTCACAGTTCTTTTCGTAGACCAATGCGCCTCGCTCTATTGATGGTTCTTGCTCAGGGGCGGCGATTTTTGGGTAGCCACGCCCAGAGAGATTACCCCGCTTTTCAATTGGTAATGCTTGTGCGATGGCTTCGGGCAACGGGAAGTCTTTTGCTTTTCCACCAATTTGCAACGTTTTTGCGTCTAGTTCTGGAATGGGTTCATCCGCCATACCATGTTTGTCAAGCAAGCCGCCCATCGCTAACCAGTAGGCGTAAGCACTAAGGGCAACAATTTCTGTCGAATCGTAAGCGGGCGCTTTACCGTTCATGGAATACTCGAAACAACCTTGGATACGGTCAGCATAGCTGTTTACGCGATCGTTTTTCTTACGATATGCCGGGTATGCCATGTAAGCTGCCCACAGTGGCGCAGCGTTTGCTTTTCGTCCTGCCTCCATATGGCAGTTCACACAGTTTTGTTCGTTGCCAACGTATTTTCCGCGCATTTGTTGTGAGTTAACAAAGAGCGAGTAACCGCGTTTTACTTGCTCACCAAATGCGGTGTTTGGGATTGTGCTGAGATCACGCGGTTTTAAGTATTCACCGTGCTTTTCTTTTTCTATCGCAGGTAGCTCTTTCTGGCGGTCCGGTAATGGAGCGTTAGCTAGTACGAGCGTAGAAATGAAAGGCAGTGCGAACAAAGAATAGAAACGTTTCATGACTGCTCCTAGTAACGTAATGAGGCAAAGTAGTAAGCAAGATTTTCGATCTCTTTGTCAGTGAGATTTTTTGCGATGGTCCCCATCATATTGAGCGGGTCGCCACTGCGAGTGCCGTTTTTCCATGCCATCAATTGCGTTTTTAAGTAATCAGCATGTTGGCTTGCGAGGCGAGGGAACTTGTCGACGCCCATACCGCTGGCTCCATGACAAGTTGCGCAAGCTGGAATATTTCTATCCCAATCGCCTTGGAAAATTAACTTACGATACGGGTTACGAATATCAGCTTGGTCGCCGCGTTGTTCTGGATTCGTGAACTCATAGCTCGGGAGGTTAGCAAAGTACTCCATAACTTCCTTACGGCCTGCGGGATCGCTGAGTTCCTTCGCCATGCCTTGCATGACCACATTTTGGCGTTCGCCACTAAGGAATAGTTCGATTTGAGTGTTGAGATAATTCGCGTTTAAACCAGCGATCATCGGCGCGATATTTGGCTGTCCCATGCCATCTTGGCCGTGACAACCGCTACATACGCTGGCTTTTTCCGGAATAGACGAGGCGCTTGCGCCCATAGTGGTTGCTAACAAACAGGCCACCACCACTGGAAGAATTTTTGACATGCTGACTCACTTTAATTTTTATTAATATGTCTAAGTGCTACTTGGTAGTCACTCGGACGATATTGTCGGCCTTGTCAATAATGAAAGGTATTGTGGATTTCCACATATTTAATAAGTGTAAATGGCCGTATTTGTTTTTATTGGTTGTTCTATAAGCTATAAAAACAAAGTGGTGAAGAGCTGCACAAATCGGCAGCTCTAAGTGGTAGAGACGTCTTAACGTGCGGCGTTACGCTTTGCGGATTTTGGCCGGCAAGGACTGACGTGCCGCGGCGCCCACTACCCAATCCAACAATACACCTTTACCTTCTCGGGTAGGATCAATTAAGCCAATGTCGTTAATGTTGACGCCATCTTGGCTGCGCGTTTTTACGGGTTGTTGTTTATCGCCGATCCAGTGCGAGCGTTGTCCTAGCTCGGTATGACCAAACCCATGTTCAAATCCGAGTGTGCTAGGGCGAATCCCGCTGACTATCATCGCAAGTGCTTTGGTGCTTGCAGATGGTGTCTCGATAACAAACTCATCACCCGTTTTAATGCCCGCACGCTCGGCATCGATTGGATGGATGTACACTGGGTTTACGCCTTTAATCGAGTTCAACCTTGGCGATAGGTTGGATACCGCACTGTGAATGTTGGATTTAAAGTTCGTCAGGCTGAAAGGCCATTCTGAGCTTGGGAACTGGTCTTCCATTGATGTGCCATCGGCCAGTTTTTGTGGATGCCATGTTGGGCAACCCGTGTAGAAATCACCGGTCATGGTGTTTCTTGCGCTGCCGACACGTTCATTCCATATCGCGACAGGTCGTGTCCATTTGTGCTTCATTTGCTCACCTTGATACGCTTCGGTTGCATTTTCAAAACGTCCACCGCGAGCAAAAATAAACGCCACACGTTTCATCTCATCCGCTGTCAGCGTCTTCTGCATGGCTGGCATTAAACGCTCTAGGCCGGACCACGCAATGTCTTCTGCCGAAACTTCAGGCACCCCGCCTTTCACATAAGCCAAGTTTGCCGCGGAACGTAAGTAGAAATCTTCAGCGCTGTGGAGGGCGTGCCAATTCCCTTGCGCATCTTGAATCGCGTTGTCACCAAAGCCGCCTAGTTGCATTTTCTTGGCGACATCAATCAAAAAGTTTTCTAAGCAAATCGAACGACCATCGGCGGTTTTCTCTGTTCGCGCTTCCACAATCGGCCAACGAGCGGTGACGGCTTTCACCGGAACGTCGTGCCAAGGCGTTGCCATACCCCAGCTTTCGTAGGTGACCGTGTCAGGTACAATATAATCCGACAACGCGGTGGTTTCGTTAATGAACGCATCAATAGACACAATCAAACCGAGCTGCTTTGGATCTTTAAGCTTGTCTTCCAGCAGCGTTTTCAAACCGGGTACACCATACATCGGGTTCGCCATGTGGTTGATCCACGCTTTAACGCGATATGGATAACCATCAATAGCCGCAGACAAGTGTTCCGTCAGCAGTGGTGCTGCAAACGGATACCAAGGTGCGCGAGTTGGGTAAGGGGATTTTCCTGCCTCAACGCGACGTTTGTATTCGCTGGTTTTGTGGTAGGGGAATTTACTGCGCGACAAAAAGACGCCTTTCGGGCCGACTTTGCCAGCAAATTTGGTGAAGTCGTAACGAGGACCCGCAGCGGAAGTTGGGTAGCCACCCGCTTTCGCCATCGCGCCGCCTTTCATGTTGATGTTACCAATCAACGCATTGAGCATCATGATAGTAAACGAGTTATAGAACCCATTGGTGTGCATGTTGCCACCGTGGGTATCGACCACCGCTTTTGTGCCATAGCTTGTGAAGCGTTTCGCTAGTTCTGCGATTTGCTCTACAGGGATCTCACATTGTTGACTGTAGAACGCAAGGCTGTATTTAAACGCCTCTTCTTTGAGCCTTTGCAGAGACGATTTTACGCGCACTTTGCCTGATGCAAGCGAAACCGTTTTATCGACAAACAGTGTCGCTTCCTCAGTTTGGGTATGAACACCAAATTGGCCACTTTGCTCTTCCACGATGACGTACGGGTCGGAGTCAGACAACGCTACGCCCTCGAATGGCAGATTCAAGTCCGACGCGCGTAAAAACGTGCCGTTTCTCGGGTGCTGATTATCGCTTATCACGAGATGCGTAGCATTACACCAGTGCGCGGTGCCGGCTCGTTTCATCGCGTTTGCCCCCGGCTGCGCCAAGAAGGTTTTGTTGTAGCGTTGGTTTTCGATGATCCACTGGATCATGCCAAGCACGAGGGCAGAGTCGGTGCCCGGTTTGATTGCTATCCAGCGGTTGTTGTCACCGGCAGCCAAGCTCGATGAACCCGCAGGCAAACTTGGCGTGATGATGGTGTATTCCAAGCCACCTTCTGTTCGCGCATTGGCGAGTTGGCGCGCCTGACGCTTAAAAGGGTTGCCAGCTTGCGCAGGCGACATACCGATGAAGATGATGTATTCCGCATTATCAAAGTCTGGCTTCAAATGTGCGTTCTTATCTAAGTCGTTCATAAATGCGCCGCTGCCAGCACGAAATGCGTAGCCGCAGTAAGAGCCGTGATGCCCAAAGTTACGCGTACCATAGCTGTTGAACGCGAAGCGTTTGAATATGTCGTCTCGGCCTTCGTTACCGGCGTTGGTCATTAACAGTTGGTTGGCTTTCGGTCCATATTCTGGGTTTTCAGGATCAACGGGTGTTGTTAAATCGCGAATGTCGCGTAAGCCATCCACATGACCTTCACCAAATAAATCACCGCCCTCGACGACTTCTTCTATCAGTTGTTCGTAACTGATCGGAATCCATTTTCCTTCGCCGCGTTTTCCAACTCGTTTCAGTGGCTGAGTAATGCGGTACGGGCTGTTGCGAATTTCTAACATCCCATTGCCACGTGCGCATGCTGTTGAACGACCGTCAAGGCCCGCTTCTCCTGCCAAACTTAAATAAGCACCTTTGACTGGCGTTTCGAACGGAATGTGTTGCTGATGAGAGAGTGGGTGATATGGGTTGCCAGTAATACGCAAAATCTCGTCGTTGCGGTTATCAATGCGTACACGCAATCCGCACAGTGACCAACAACCAAAGCACATCGATGGTGCAACGCGCTGATTTGGATTAGGGATTAGGTTGCCTTTGCTGTTGACCGTGTACTCTGGTTCAAGCGAGTTACCGTGGTGAATATCACGCGTTTTTTCTCCCGCAGTGCCTTCGAGCGCACCCTCGACCATGTGTTTGGTGGTGGTGGCGTAACCCGCAGCGAATGCGCCAAGCCCACCCACTGCAATGCCTGATTTCAAAAACTGACGGCGTTTGTTATCCATGATGAAATCCCCTTTGATTAGCGTTCAGTTAAGGTGAGTGATGAGGCTTTTACTTCGATCTTTTGTTTTGGCTGAACCAGCTCCGAACCGAGCAGTGCCAGTGCAAGCCATAATCCGAGCATGCCGATAATGCCTATCCAGCCATTTCCATCCATAGTGAGTTGGTATGGATACAGCCCTGCATCGAACTTGGCGATGATTTGCACTTCCATGATGGTAAACCAGCGAATCAGCCATGCACTTGCCAGTGCGGCAGCAGACACAAAACTGAGCCCTATGACGTGACGAAATCTGGCTGATGCGGACTTTTGGGTATCGCGCAAGAAGATGAAAGCGAGCAAAACACAACCTAAAACGACAAAAGTGAGCAGGGCAATGTTGTGCATCCACTGTTCGCTAGAATAGAGCGAAAATGCGGAATTGTTGGATGCCCAAATCGGTAGCAGTATCAGCGTTAATACACCGCTGGTAACCACTGATTTTTTAAGTAAATTAGTATCGCCAGATGTCAGTGTCTTTGACTGACTAGGCAGCAAGAGCCAAATCAACAGAGAAAATCCGACCGCGCTCATAAATGCAGTGACAAACCAAAGAACCGGCGACGCGGGTTGGTGCCATAAAGAGCGCGATTTAACGACTGCAATTTCAGCGCCTGTGTAGACTGCAATGGTGATGCCTGATAGCACCGTGATAACAGATACCATAAGCATGACTCTACGAGAGAGCACCCAGTCACCCAGTGACAGCTTTGAAATTAGAGGCAGTACTTTCCCTGGCTGATTACGTAAGTTGATCAGATCCTCGCGGAGATACAGCCATGCAGTCACTACCGCTAAACCTGAGAAAACAGGCAGGAACAGCGAGCCTAGAGACATCCATGACCACGGCGTGATGTGCACGTAAAAATGCCAAGCTCGTCCCGGCTGGTGAAGGTCGCCAGTTAACGCCAACGGGCCTACGATAGCGCCGATGGCCATCGTTAGCACCAGCGCGGCGCGTAACCGATGACTGGTGTGTTGCTCAAATAATAGGGCGATTAGGAACAAAATAGCGGCAGCGTAAGCAGAACCGATGTAAAAGAAGTACTGCACCGCCCACGGGAGCCAAGCCATTGCTTGAGGTTGGACTAACACTTCGGTGATGTTCATGCGTGCTCTCCTTGTGGGTCGTAAATGGCAGGTTGTCCGTCGATATGGCTGGTAAAGCGTTCATCCATGCCGATATAAAACACGTGTGGATTGGTACCTTCATTGGGTTTCAGCACTTTGATGTCGTCCTGATGTTCTGTGATTAAGCGGCGAATCTCGCTTGTTGGATCATTTAAATCACCAATTACACGTGCTCCGCCAACACAGGTTTCCACGCAGGCAGGTAATAGGCCTTGTTCTAGACGGTGAGCGCAGAAGGTGCATTTGTCTGCGGTGAGGGTGTCCTCATTGATAAAACGCGCATCGTAAGGGCAAGCCTGTACGCAATACGCGCAGGCGACACAGCGACTGTTATCCACCATGACGATGCCATCTTCGCGCTGAAAGGTCGCTTGAACCGGACACACAGCCACGCAGGGTGGGTTTTCGCAGTGGTTACAAAGGCGAGGGAGCATAAAGGCTTTCGCTTCTCGCGTGGCTGTAGAGCTATCATCTAACGTAACTTCGTATTGCTTTACGGTGGTTCGGAATTGACCGATAGGCACTTGGTTCTCGATGCTGCAACCCACAGTGCAAGCCTGGCATCCGACACATTTACGCAAATCCACCACCATGGCATAACGCTTGCCGACTTGTCCTTTTCGGTCAGCGGACTGATTATTTCGAATAATGTTTCCCGCAGTTGCCGTGCCAATGCCTGCGACTGGAATTAACGCGGCTCCGGCTGTGACCGCGCTGAGAAAGCGACGTTTGGTGGAATCCATAACTCACCTGCTTTTTTGTTGTATTTGAATTGACTGATTCCATTGTGAGAAATGCGCCGCGAGGCTTATATTGTGGATTTCCACATACCCAGATCAAACTTGATCTAAAACAAATGTGGTTTAGGGAAGGTAGCTGTTATTCTTGTTGTACTCTCTTGACGGAACGATTCGACTCATCATGAAAAAAGCACTGTGGCTTCAGCTTTGGATTCTTTGCTTAGTTGCCTTTGCATCTTTGGCTCAGGGCGCAGTTTCTGAACAAGCAGATCTGCAAGGAATGCAAGAGCAAAAAGCAGAGCAGCCACAGGCCAAGCAAAAAGTCGAAGTGGGCGTGTTAGCGATACGTGGTCATCTTTATGCTGAGCAGAGATGGCAACCGACCATTGATTGGCTCAATCAGCAAATTTCCGATGTGCATTTTGTCCTTCATCCCCTTAACTTGGATGAAATGGGCGAAGCGGTGAAGTTTCAGAAGATAGATTTCATCTTAACCAACCCAGGTCAGGCAGTGCGATTGGGCAGGCAATACGCGCTGTCGTGGATGGCAACGCTAACCAGCAGAGCACCACAAAACTCGAATTACGGCATTGGTTCGGCGCTTGTGGTTCGAGCCAATTCAAGTTATCAAACGGTGCAAGATGTCTCAGGACGTCCCGTTGCAGCGGTATCAGAAAAAGCCTTTGGTGGTTATCTCACGATGCGCTATCAAATAGTCAAAATGGGTCTTAATCCAAACGATTTCTTTTCTGATGTCCGCTATCTTGGTTTTCCTATTGATGCCAACCTGTATCAATTACGTGATGGCAATGTGGAAGCGGCCGTTGTCCCTGCTTGTTTATTGGAACAGATGTTAAGTGAAGGGCTTTTACAACCGAGTAATTACCGAGTTTTAAATCAACAGCCGAACGAGCGTTCGTTATGCGCTGTTTCCACACCGCTTTATCCGAACTGGTCATTTGCCAAAACAGAGCGCGGCTCATCTCAGATTGCCAAACAGATTGCGCAAGTATTGTTAGCGATGCCACCTGAACACCCTGCGGTTATTGCGGCAGGCGCGTCAGGTTGGACGTCCCCCGTCAGCTTGCTGAGTATCGACAAACTGTATCAGGCGTTGGATCTCCATCCGTTGCAACAACCTTGGTGGAGTGAGGCTCTACGCTGGCTGCGTAGTCATCAAGAATGGGCATGGGCGCTGTTCATGTTTGTGATTGTGTTGAACGCGTACCACTTTTGGCTTGAGTATCGATTTAGCAAGAGTAAGCAAGCGTTGGAGCAGACATCGTTACGATTAAAAGAGAAAAGTGAACAGTTAGAACATTCACAAAGGGTCGCGATTGTCGGAGAAATCGGCACTAGTCTTGCTCATGAACTCAATCAGCCATTGGCAGCCATTCGCAATTATAGTGAAGGCGGTTTACTTCGCTTGGCCAAAAAACGCCCACATGAAGATATTGTCCCTGTACTTGAGAAAATACAGGGCCAAGTTGAAAGAGCCGATGCAATTATTCAGCGATTAAGAACGTTGATTCGCAAGCGCAGTGTCGACAAAACGTCGTGCGATCTTCAAGTACTCATTGATGACACGATTGAGTTGCTCCATTTTAGAATGCAGAAGCAAAACATTTCTATTGTGGCCAGTACAGAAGGGAACATTCGTCCGTTACTTGTCGATGCAGTTGGCGTACAACAGGTTTTAGTTAATGTGATCAGCAACGCGATTGATGCGTGTACTTTGTTCCAAGAGAAATATCACTCATCAGGCTATCAAGGTAAAATTGCCCTGCATTGCGATTACCAAATCAATCAACTCTCTATTCGAGTGTTAGACAATGGTACAGGGTTGCAGCAAGAGAATCCGACTCAAGCGTTTGTGAGTAGCAAAGAAGAAGGGCTTGGGCTAGGGTTAGCCATTTGTCGCGATGTGATGGAAATGCATGGTGGCGAGTTTGTCATCAGCTCGACAGCACCACATGGTTGTTTGGTTGAGCTTGTGTTTCCATATCAAAACTAATCTGAACTAGGCATAGGAGCATTCAATGAGCAGCGGTGAAAAGCAGCTACCTGTTTTTGTAGTCGATGATGATGAATCGGTGCGTGACTCGCTCGCTTTTATGCTGGAAGAGCATGAGTTCAAGGTGACGACTTTTGCTGATGGGCAATCTTTTCTCGATAAAGTGAACATTCATCAGGCCGGATGCGTGATCCTTGATAGCCGAATGCCCAACCTTCGTGGTCAGCAAGTGCACCAAGTTTTAAATAAAGCCAACAGCCCGTTAGCCGTTATTTATCTGACAGGGCATGGTGATGTCCCGATGGCGGTCGATGCATTGCAAGCTGGGGCGGTCAATTTCTTCCAAAAGCCAGTCAAAGGCGATGAACTGGCACGAGCCATTTTACAGGGACAGGCGCAGTCTGCCACAAACCTCGATATGGCAGCAGCTAAATCGGCTTATGAATCGCTCACACCTAGAGAAAAAGACATTTTACGTTTGATCATTGAAGGAAAGCGCAACATTCGTATTGCTGACGAACTTTGCATAGCAATGCGAACGGTTGAAGTACACCGAGCTAATCTATTGAAGAAGTTCTCGGCAAAAACCGTCGCAGAGTTGGCATATATTTATGGCAAGCTAGATTAAAGCTTACCGAGTGAAGCCTCTTAAGGCTATTTAGAGGATACAACTTGAGCTTTATGACGACTCGCGTATTACCTTCTTCGTTCTTACTTTATCTGAATTCTTATGAGTTTGTTGACTAAACGACATCACACGCCACATAAGCGGGCAAAATGGCTACTGGCGATTATTGGCTGGGTGGTCGTTGTGTGTCTGATGCAAAATTCAGGTTTTGCCTCGTCATGCTCTATGAAATATGAGACGGAATCGCCCGCGGTTTCACTTACTGATGAGCGTTCGAGCGTCAAGTCGATTGATACTAAAGAAACCAGCAAGTGCGAATTGTCTGAAAAGTTAATTCAGTTTTCTCAACATCAACTCGATGTATTTATTGTTGTTCTGTTTGTGGGTCTTTTTGCTTCGGCAATTTGGTTGTGCAGTGCCTATATTGGTGCGCAACATTGGACGGAACCGATAGGCCGTAAGTATCGAGTCCATCTGACTTTCTGTGTGTTCCGAGAATAAAAGCGTGCTTTCTGACCACTAGCGTCAGTTATTTAGCACCTTTGTCTTTTAACTAGGAATCACTATGAATCAAATTACTAAACTGACTCAGTTTGCGTCCATGTTTTTTATGACGCTTGCTTTGAGTTTGCTCTCTCTGAGTATTTCAGCTCAAACTACTGATACAGGTTGGCTAACCAACCCACAACATCCTCCAGTGCAAACGCGCTTTGTGCTCACTGGTCAACAAGATCCGCAAGCCAAAACAATTACTGGTTATCTGGACGTCAAGTTGGCTGGGGACTGGAAAACTTACTGGCGTTCACCTGGTGAGGGCGGCGTAGCACCATCTATTGATTGGCAAAATTCACAAAATTTATCCAAAGTGGATTGGCAATGGCCGCACCCACAAAAATTCGAACTATTAGGTATCGAGACTCTTGGGTATAAAGGCGACACTTTGTTCCCCATGACGCTGCACGTCGAAGACATGTCCAAACCTGTCACGATTGATGCGGTACTGACACTTTCTTCTTGTACGACGATTTGTGTGCTGACCGACTATCAAATTCAATTGACGTTCTTGCCTTCTGATCTAAAAGTCGATGAAGACGTGATGTTCAGTTACGCTCAAGCAGTGAGTAACGTGCCGCAGCCATCGCCGTTTATTGATGTTACTCAGGCGAGTTGGGATGCGAACCAATCGAAACTACAAATCAAGCTACAGAACAGTCAGGGTTGGCAACAACCACAAGTGCTGGTGGATGGTGTCGATGAAGCAACGCGAGACTATAGCTTCAAGCTTGAAGGAATGCATCCAGAAGGAAACATCGTCACCGCGAGCTATATCGTTGATACTTTGCTGGGCGATGTGGAGTTAGATGGTCAGTCGCTGTTTGTGACCATCAAAGACACCAATTTACTAGCAGAAGAAACCACTCAAGCAACTGCTGAGGCAATAGTTGAACCGCTGCCGAGCACGTCTCTAACGAGTGTTTTTCTATTCGCGTTGCTCGGCGGTTTAATTCTTAACATTATGCCTTGCGTTCTTCCGGTTTTGGGGATGAAGCTAAGTAGTATTGTTGCCGCTCAAGGTATCGAGCGTCGTCAAATTCGCGCTCAGTTTGTTGCGTCTTCACTTGGCATCTTAACGTCGTTTTGGATTCTCGCTGGTTTTATTTTGGTGCTCAAGCTAACAGGTAATGCCATTGGTTGGGGCGTGCAATTTCAAAGCCCTTGGTTCTTAGGTTTGATGGTGTTGGTCACCACTTTGTTTGGGGCCAATATGCTGGGGCTGTTTGAAGTCCGTCTATCATCGGGTACCAATACATGGCTAGCCTCGAAAGGTGATAACTCCCTAGTTGGTCACTATGTTCAAGGTATGTTTGCCACATTGCTTGCGACGCCTTGCTCCGCGCCTTTTCTAGGAACGGCCGTGGCGTTTGCTTTGGGTGCCGATGTGGTTACGCTGTTTGCTATTTTCACCGCCTTAGCGTTGGGGATGGCGTTGCCTTGGATTATGGTGGCAATTTTCCCAAGTATTGCGCTTAAATTGCCGAAGCCGGGTCAGTGGATGAACGTGGTCAAAAACGTATTTGGTGTGATGATGTTGGCCACCAGCGTTTGGCTACTGTCTTTGATGGCCAATCACCTCCCAGTGTTTTGGGTCATTTTCGCCGGTTTAGTCGCGTTTATTGTTCTGATGATTCGCGTTAAACGCGTTCATGGCGATAAAGCACTCGTGCTATCCGGCTCTGCATCGCTTATCTTAATTGCTGGCGGGCTGCTACTTGGTAGTATCACTGCCGACCAATGGGCGACACCGCTTCCTGAGGACTTAGCGTGGCAGAAGCTTTCTAACTCGGCGATTGAAGATCACGTCAATAATGGGCGAGTGGTGTTTGTGGATGTCACTGCGAATTGGTGTGTCACGTGTAAAGCGAACAAGATCGGTGTGATCTGGCAAGATCCTGTCTACTCATTGCTGCAAAGCCCTAATGTAGCGACGTTAAAAGGGGATTGGACACATCCGGACGGCTCGGTAACTGACTTTTTACGAGCTCATGGGCGTTACGGTGTGCCGTTTAACATCGTCTATGGCCCGGCAGCGCCACAAGGTATCCCGTTACCTGTGATTCTGACTGATGATGTTGTTTTAAGTGCGGTGAAGCAAGCGAGTGGGGGAGCTATTCAATGAGTTCGACAAAGCAGCGTAGAACATTCCGATATTGGCTCATTCAAATCGTACAGATGGTGCTCATTGTCACCGCGATTTCTATCGCGATGGATTGGTATCGCACTAAAGATATTCCTAAACAGGAGTCACCACCATTGAGCTCCGTATTGAGCGATGGTGAATACTTCGATGCAATCGCGCAAAGTTATGAACAACCTGTCGTTGTTTATTTTTGGGCGACTTGGTGTCCCGCTTGTAAATTTGTAAGCCCAAGCGTGAGTTGGCTGAGTGATGACTACACCGTAGTTGGCGTTTCTGGATCGTCGGGACCGAATGAGCGTGTGGCGCAGTTTATGAGGGCAAAAGAATATCGTTTCGAAAACATAAACGATCCTTCAAGCGATATTATGCGCGAATGGAAAATTAGCGTGACCCCAACCATTTATGTTTTAAGAAATGGTGAAATTTCCTCCGTCACAACTGGCGTTACTACTCCGATAGGAATATTAGCGAGAATTTGGTTAGCTCGATAACGCAATAACAATCCGATATTCAAAATATTGAGTATCGGATTTTTTTGTTGTCCTAAACAACCAGTCGGTCACATACCATAAAGAACTAGTTAACCAATAAGTGTCTAGATGCTTATTGCGTGCTACATTCGAGCATCGTTCTGGTTATCAAGGAGGAAACGATGAACGTAGCAAAAATGTATGATGATGTGTCGGATCGTTATCAAAAGTTGGTGGATGACAGTCACTACGTCGGTCCACGTTGGATTTCTGAGAAGTTAAAAACCTTTCCCATCGAGCAAGGCTCGGTTCTCGACCTAGCCTGTGCGACTGGCAGTATCGGCCATGTCGTAAAAAGTCACTATCCAGAACTCGCCATCCATGGCTTAGACATCTCGTCCAAAATGGTTGATAAAGCGCGCCAAACTAACCTCTATCAAAGCGTCGCGGTTCATAATCTCGATGAGCCATTTTCCCTTTTGTTTGAACAAACCTTCGACCTTATCACCGCACTTGGTTTTACTGAGTTTCTAGCAGAGCCTCAACAACTTCTGGAGTGCATTTCGCATAAGCTAACTGCGAATGGACGATGTTTTATCAGCTTTCAATACCACGATCCGGATGGACAAGATTTGCCTCGAAATACTTATAGTGGATCGGTCGTGCATACGGCATATACCGAAAGTGAAGTTGAGCAACTCTGTCAGCAAGCGGGGTTGGAAGTGGTTTCCCTAGAAAATGTGATTGGTTACGTATCTGGTGTTGGTTATGTGTGTCGATACTTGATGCTAGAGCTGAAAAAGTCACACCGCTGAAATAAGTAACAAACAAGGATTGTTTTTGAAAACACAAGATTTAACCGAGTTCGGGTCTGGCATTGAATACGATGCTCAATACGACCAGCATTACCATCACGACATTGCTTTTATCACAAGGTTAATCGAAGAAACCAATGCTCGAAGTGTACTGGATGTCTGTTGTGGTTCCGGCATTGTCACGATTCCAGTCTCTGAGCAACTCAACGAAGCCATTGGCATTGATATTTCTGAAGGGATGCTCAAACACGCAAAGGACAAAGCCAAAAGCAGGAGTAACTTGCGTTTTCTTCATCTCGACGCAACCCAGTTTTCGTTAGGTAAGAAGTTTGACCTAGCCATAATGACAGGGAATGCATTCCAAGCCTTTTTAAGTGATGAGATGCTAGCAGGTGCACTGAGCTCAATATCAAGACACCTCGAAAAAGGTGGGCGATTTGTCTTCGATACGCGGTTACCAACGCCAGAGAATCTAGAACTGGATAATGAGATGGCACTGTGGCAAACCTATGTTTCTCCAACCTATGGTGAAGTGAATTATTTAGGTATGAAGGCCGAGTATGACTTGCAAACATCCATCATGTATTTGAAGAAAGAGCGCCATTTTGAAGGTGGAACGATTGAGTATTCCAGCATTGATTTAAAATATCGTCCGCTGGAAGACATAGAGGTTTTCCTTGAACAAGCGGGATTCAGAATCATAGAGAAGTACCAGTCTTGGTCAGCGCAAGCATTTGAGGCGAATGCCAACTCGCTTGTCTGTGTGGCTAAGAAAATATAAATCAATGTTGAGGGATACAATGCAAGGATTTCAAATTACTACGTCGTTAGATGACATGGATTTAGACGTTATCTACGAGTTCATTTCAAACAGTTACTGGGGAAAGGGCATTCCAAGAGAACGCCTTGAGAAGTCATTGCGCCATTCGTTCTGTTTCGCGGTTTTGGATGATGAAAATCAACTCGTTGCTTTTGCTCGGTTAATTACCGATCGTACCACGTTTGCGTACCTTGCCGATGTGTTTGTTATGGAGGTACACCGTGGTAAAGGCATCAGTAAGTGGTTGATCTCAGAAATTGTTGCTCATCCAGAACTACAAGGCTTACGCCGTATGATGCTTGCAACCCGCGATGCTCATGGGTTGTACGAACAGTTTGGGTTCACTCCTATTGCTCCAGTAGAAAACTTTATGCAAATCTGGAAACCGAATGTTTATCAGAGCTAAATCATGATGAGAGTTGAATCTCAACAAGTGGCAATCAGATACCTCAAAACAACAGACGCTGCTCCCCTGTTTGAAAACTATTTAGGCGATGAGAAAGCATGCCGCTTCCTCAATCGCCAAGCCCACCAAAATGTTAATCAAACCCTTGAAGCTATCGAAAGATGGTGTGCTCAATATGATCAAAAGTCTCCCAATCTCTTAGTCTTCGCTATTGAAGAACTCACTTCTCAAACTCCTATTGGTTGTCTGGTGCTGATACCTGAGCAAGACAGCAGTGAAATCCATTTTGGTATTTCTGCTCGCTATCGGGGAAAAGGCTATGCAACCCAAGCCTGCAAACTTGGCGTTGTCTACCTGCAAAGCTTGGGTATAACGCGCATTCGCACCGCCCCGCATATTGGCAACCACGCGAATATCCGTGTGTTGGAGAAATGCGGCTTTATCAGCCAAGGCATTTTAAAAGCGCATGCAGTTTTTCCTGCTCTAGGACGTGAGGCGCAAGACTGTATGGATATGCGATTGGAGGATATTGAACAGCGCCATTTTGCACATTGTTCAGAATGAAAAGGGTGGCGGTTGAAACGAGCGGTTACAGAGCTTGTTAGTCGCCATCGTAGACAACGTCTTTGCTGAATGATTCTTTAGTTTTTGATTGTCAGAGCCGACTGACAAAACCATACCAACTGTGACAACCAAACCGCTATTAAAGCAGGATATTATTCCTTCAACTTTGTGTTTTAGGAGTAGTCATTAGACTACCCAATAATTGTTGGAATAAATAATGACGAAACGTTGGTTTGTCTCCGCTGTGAGCTTCGCGCTGCTCGGCGGTGGTACGTATTTCTATCTCCAATCTGCTGCTCAACCAGAATTGCTGCCTACATTGATTGTGGAAAAAGGCACGATTGAAAAACAAGCGGTGGCTGTTGGTAAAATTGTCCCTGCACACTCCGTGTCTATCAAGTCACAAATCGACGGTATCGTCGGTGAAATTTACGCGAAAGTTGGTGAAAAGGTGAAGCAAGGCCAACCGCTGATCAAAGTGCGTCCAAACCCAACCCCCCAAGCATTAACGGATGCATCGGCAGAACTCATGCGTAGCGAAGCCGATCTGGAATCCGCCAAACAAAAAATGTCCAACTTAGAAAGCTTGGTCAAGCAGGATATTATTCCAAGTAACTACGACGAATACGTAAGTGCGCGCTCGGCAGTCAAATCTGCGCAAGCGGACGTATTGCAAAAGCGCCAGAATCTCGAACTCATCCGCAGTGGTGAGGCGTCGATCGGCGATGCGCGTTTAACGTCGACGATCTACGCGCCAATTGATGGCACGGTACTCAACCAGAAAGTTGAGGTCGGAGAGCCGATCATTTCGACTCAATCAAGCCAAGCCGCGACTGAAATGATGTCATTGGCCGACATGAACAGTCTGATTTTTAAAGGTAGCGTCAGTGAGCATGATGCTGCGCAGTTGTCTCCGGGAATGCCCGTTATGTTGACGGTTGCGCCTTATCCTGATGTGGCGATTTCTGGTGTGCTAACCAAAGTGGCGATTCAATCTGAGAACCTCAACTCACCAGAGGGCAATACCTCGGCAAAAAGTTTTGATAACGGTTTTGAGGTTGAGGTGGGAGAACTCAAGATCCCACAAGATGTGTTGCTTCGTTCTGGTTTTTCATCGACGGCTCAAATCATTCTGAAGACTTCTGAAAACGTGCTCACGCTACCGGAGCGCGCTCTGCAATTTGATGGTGACGCACCGAATGTTCTGATCCCCGATAGCTCAGAACAAGGGTTTCATAAACAACCTGTGAAACTCGGTCTGTCAGATGGCATCAATGTCGAAGTGCTTGACGGCGTGGAGCTTGATGAAGAGGTTATCGACAACAGTATGATGGGAGCGGTGCATGGTTAAGCTGCAACGATCAACAATCGCCTTTGCATTGTTGGCTGCCACGCTCAGTTTGCCGACCTACGCAATTTCTATTGAACAAGCTTGGCAACAAGCAAAGCAGAACGATCCAAATTACGAAAAAGCGAAAATCGGCGTCCAGCTTGGCGAGGTTGGCGTACAGAGTAGCCGCAGTGCGTTATTACCGGGTTTAAGTGCTAGTGCGTCAGCGGATTGGAATGAGTCCTCAAGCCATTCCAACAGTTACGGTGCTACCTTATCTCAAACTATTTGGGATAGCAGTTTGTGGTCGGAACTGGATCAAGCGAATGCCAATTATCTCAAAGCACAGTTAGAGCTATCTCAATCGCATAACGAGCTTGCGCAGAAGTTTCTCACTGCTTACCTAGATGTGGCAAGCGCACAGGGCGACCTCAAATTAGCGCAGTCCAAGCTGGAAGAAGGGAAGGAGCTTCTCAACATCATCGAGAAACGCTATCGAGCAGGCAAAGTGAAGTCGGTTGATGTCGAAGAAATGCGAGCGAATCAAGTTTCTGAGCAAGCAAGTATCCTCAATGCAAAAGCCGATCTCGAAGTGAAAAAAGCAGAGCTTGCCGCGTTAATCAATCAAATGCCGGAGAGTGTCGACCAAATTCGAACGGATTCTTTAATTCAGCCGCCGATGTTGGTGGACTCCCAGGAGCAATGGCTAAAGCTGGCGAAAGACAGCAGTCCAGAGCTGTTGGTGGCGGCGCAGATGGTGAAAGCGAGCGAGTTCGCGAAAGATTCAGCTAAAGGTGGATACTACCCGACCGTCAAAGGCAGTGTGGGCTACAGCGATGGTGACAATCGTTCAAACGGCGAGTTTAACGCTGGGATTAGTTTGAGTTTGCCGATTGACCTCAATGGTGCAGTGCGAGCGAAAGTGGACGAAGCATCGTTGAACATTTTAAGCACCAAGCAAGATATGCGTAGAGTGGAAATTGATATTCAGAAACGAGTTATTCAGCAGTTTACGCGGGTCGATATCAATTGGAATCAAGTTTTAATAGCGAATGAGCTGGTTGAGTCGCGCGCCAGAGTGTTGCAAAGCAAAGAGAAACTTTACGATGCTGGCCTGCTTGAAGTGTCGGAAGTTATCAGTGCACACAACAGCTTGTTTGAGGCGAAAAACAGTCTGCAAACCAACTTGTACAGCTATTGGCGTAAGAGAATCGGCTTACTGCAAACCGCAGGGAAACTCGATGACGATACCATGGCGTTGATCTCTCGGGCTTTTCATTCATGAGCAGCCTGTTGCAGCAAACTTGGCAAACGTTGATGGCGCACCGCATGAAGAGCGTGCTAGCCATTATCGCGATTGCTTGGGGCGTGATCTCTGTGGTGGTGTTAATCGCACTTGGCGAAGGCTTTTATCGCCATCAGACCCAGTCGTTTTCATTTATGATCAACAATGTGCAAGTGGTGTTTCCATCGAGCACCAGTAAACCGTGGCAAGGATTACCTTCAAGGCGACAAATTGATATTCCACAAGAAAAAGTCGACATGATCAAACAGTCGGGCTTCGTGCAACTGGCGTCGAGCGTTTACGCCAAATGGGATGCGAATATCACCAATCTCAAAGGACAGAATTTATCGAGTACGGTCAGCGGTATTGATACGTCTTACTTTCCTTTAATGCAACGCAAGCTGCAATCCGGTTCGAGAAACCTGTCACCAAGTGATATGGACAACCACACTCGCGTGGCGGTGTTAGGCGATCAAATTGCGCAAATGGGTGGAATCCAAATCGGGGATAGGCTCAAAGTCAACGGCATTCCGTTTTTGGTGATTGGGATAACCGTTGGTGAGGACACTGGCATTTCATTCGGCGATAGCCGCACGGTTTTCATTCCTCAAACAACGTACCGCGATTTGTGGGATGCGAAACCTTGGATGGTATTGATGAAGCCGAGAGAAGGGATGGATGCATCGTCATTTCGACAAAATATCGTGAACTTTTTCGCCAAGCAGCTTCATTTTGACCCAAGTGATAAAGATGCGGTCGAATTACCCGATTTTAGTGAAGGTGCGGCGGTCATCAGTGGAATTTTGCGTGGCATTCAGATTTTTCTCGGAGCGAGTGGCGCGATGACCATGGCGGTCGGTGCGCTTGGCGTTGCCAACATCATGTTTTTATCTGTCACGGAGCGCACGCGTGAAATCGGTGTGCGTTTGGCGATCGGGGCGACTCAAAAATCCATACTCAGTCAGTTTATTCTTGAGGGGCTTATTTTGGTAGCCGTGGGCACGGCATTAGGTCTGATGTTTTCGTATGCCGTGGTATCTGTCTTAAGCAGCATGGCATTACCGGAATGGATTGGTTTGCCTGTGATCACGCCAGATTCCATTGCTTGGTCTTTACTTGTGACGCTTATCTTGGCATTGATGGCATCGTATTTCCCAGCAAGGCGAGCATCGCGTCTCACGCCAGTCATTGCTTTGAGTGCGAGGGCCTAGTCATGTTGTTACCGATGAGACAAATTTTCCAAGAAATGGCTGCAGAAAAGCTGAGATTGGGTTTGACCATTCTGGCTGTAGCGTGGGCGACCCTCTGTATCGCTGCTATGTTGGCGGTAGGTGAGGGTATTCGTCAGGGCGTATTGAAAACCGCACAAAATGGTAACGGCAACTTGATTTATTTGACCGGAGGGATGGCCACCGTCGACCACGGTGCTTTTCACCAAGGTAAATTTCTGACATTAAAAATGGACGATTCAGAGGTCGTTCGAGCGTTACCCGATGTAAAAAGTGTTGCGCCAACTGCGAAGTGGAAAGAGCGCATCACCGTTGGTGACAGAAGCTCATGGCAAGAGCCGTTAGCGGTCACGAGCGAGTTTCAATCCATGACCAATTTGGTGCCGATGGCGGGGGGACGATGGTTAAACCCACTCGATCAAAAAGAGACGCGCAAAGTCGTTGTACTGGGTTATGAACTGGCAGCCGACTTATTCAACCCGAATGAGGACTTTAGTTGGTTTGCGACAGTCACATTGCAAGTCAACCCTGTGGGGAAAAAGGTAAAAATCGGCAATGAGGAGTTCACTGTTGTGGGCGTATTGGAGAAAAACAGCGCCCAAATAGAACTGGGGGATCTTATCAACTATTCCAGCTTTGTGCCGTTAGCGACGTGGAAGCGATTTCATGTCAACGGTGAAATTGGTGGCATCAATGTGCAGCCACAAGCGGATGTAGACCGAGAAGCCTTAGCAAAGACGATCAGGCAAGTGATTGCCCGTAAACACGGGGCAAGTGTCAGTGATGAACAGGTCGTCCAAGTCGATGATATGTTCCTTAAGCAAAAGAGTATGCAGCAGTTTCTGATAGGTTTGCAGAGTCTCCTTGGCATTATCGGCTTCGTGACGTTAGCTGTTGCTGGTGTTGGCATCGCCAATGTGATGTATGCAACCGTAAAGCGATCTACGCGTGATATCGGTGTGCGCATGGCAGTCGGTGCAACCCCAACGGCTATTCGCATGCACTATTTAGTACAGTCTTTATTGACAATGATGATGGGGGGGGCGTTTGGGTTAGCCGTGACGTACGCGCTGGTGTCTGCCATCAGTTCCATTCCTTTAGAGGGCAATGCTTTTTATGAACAACTGGGTAAACCTGTCCCTGAGTTGTCGTGGGTCGTTGTCGCGATTGTCATCCTCACCTTAGTGATCATTGGTGTGGCATCTGCATGGTTACCTGCAAACCGAGCCGCAAAAGTCAGCCCGTTGGAGGCGCTACAAAGTGAATAACAACAATAACTCTGGAAAGAACATGTCGAACAAGCCGCTTGTTGAGCTGACCAACATCTGTAAATACTACTCAAGCGGGGAGGCGGAAGTTCGCGCGCTAGACGGCGTAGACTTAACCATTAATCAAGGTGAGTTTCTTTCGATTCTTGGCCCGTCTGGCTCGGGTAAATCAACGCTAATGAACATGCTCGGCTGTTTAGATAAGCCCACCGATGGCGAGTACCAACTTGGCGGCCAAAACGTAGCAAGTTTAAGTGCGAATGAGTTGGCTGGCATTCGTAACCAAAAGATCGGGTTTGTCTTCCAAAGCTTTAACTTATTGGAATACGCGACGGCGCTTGATAACGTGGCACTGCCGTTGGTTTACTCTGGCATCAAAGCCAAAGAACGTCGCCAGCGCGCAGCTAAATTGCTAGAGCAAGTCGGGCTAGGGGATCGTTTAGACCATAAACCAAACCAGCTTTCTGGTGGTCAAAAGCAGAGAGTTGCTATCGCCAGAGCCTTGGTCAACGATCCGCAAATCATCTTAGCGGATGAACCAACGGGTGCATTGGATTCAAAATCCGGCGCAGAGATTGAAGCCTTGTTCAATCAACTTCACGCTGAAGGCAGAACATTGATCATCGTGACGCACGATAACGCTCTGGCAGAGCGCACTAAACGCATCATCACCATCAAAGACGGCAAGGTAATTTCGGATAGGGTGCCGGTAAGTAGGGAGAAATGAGCTTTTCTTAATTGAGAACTGAGTTTTAAGGGAAATAGCGATACAGAGGCTATCTCCCTTTACTTTTATTCGCGATGTTCGTTTTGTCTCTCTTTTATCAAGTCATGCTTTTGTTCTTTAAGTAGAGTGATTGCGAGCTTAGTGTCCTTAATCAATTTACTGTTATCGTTGAGATCTTTGCTCTTCAAAGGCAAAACTAGATAATGAATGCTGCCATCTGCATTCTGTACTCCGGTAGCGATGATGACATCACCTTCAGACGCCGTACCAAAATACTCTGATACGACTTTGGTTTCGCTGACACCGTAGCTATCCAAATAGGATGACTCCGTATTGTCAAACAAGATAGGAACCCCTTGCTTAGCTAATGTTCGCAATTGTTTTTGCTTTTGCTCGTCGAATGGATAGTCGGTCGTACTGATGTAACTTACCTGTTCAGCTTCAATAAAATCGTACAGTTCATTGCTCAGTTCATTTAATGGGGCAGATATCCAAGGTGTAGCTGGAATGACGTCGGAAGTATCATCATTGCCACTTTGTGGTGTTGGAGTGGTAACCACCTTTTGAGCAGCATTGCTCTCAGGAGGCGTTACACTTATTGTCGCAGCGTCTTCTGTCTTGATTTGCTCGTCAAGTCTTGCAACAGGTTCGGTCTGGGCATTCTTGTTATTTGAATTAATCAGAAATATGGCGAGTACTGCACCAAGTGCTAGCGCCGATCCAGTCAAGAGTTTTTTGTTACTTGTCATGTGTCATGTCTTACCGTTTATTTCATTAGTAAATACGGCGGCCACTTATTTATTCCGTGGCCGCAGGCTAATAAGTTAGTGGTAGAGATCGTCATTCCAAGAGATAGTTACGGCTCGGCTAGTCTCTGTCCATTGACTGCTATCACGATTTTTCTTCCAGGTATTTTCTGGTGTGGTATACCAGCTACACCAGTCGCGACCAAAGTAGTAATTGGTTTTTCGCCAACCAGCAACCAGCTTGACCTCTGATGTATCTAGGCCATCTTGAATGTCATTTTTTCTATATACGACGCCGACTTGTGGTTTAAAGTCTGAACGCATAACGACAGGTAACTCATTGTAATCAATCAAATTACCCATGTCACAACTGGTCCAACGATACAATAACCAGTCTTTAGCTGGCGTATTATGGCGGATAGTCTTGTTTTCAATTAACCAATTAATGCTTTCGTTAGCTTGGTTAAAATCGGCAACCGTTTGAAACTCTGGCTGGTCGTACGTTACACGGTTGCTCCAGGAGATTCCCCCACTAATATTTGGAGAAGTAGAAGCACTGAATCCAAGGTTAAAATCTAGAGACTCACTGACAGATGCCGTTGCAATGGTGTTTTCGGGAGCATGGCTCATGTGGCGTAAAGGGGCGCCATTTAAATAGCTCAGTGCTAGCTTAAAAGCCGTTGGAACGGTGTAACGGTAATCTCCCCCAGTGGCAAAACCATAGATTTGTTCTTTGTTTGGAACATTAGTCATGTCGAAGCCAGAGCCGCCATTTAGGATCAACTTAGCTTCTTTAGCGCCATTTGGTAGTAAAGATTGGTTCCAGACATTTTCTAAAGAATAAATTAAGCGGATTTTTTTCGAGCGTGCATCACCATCATCAAGCTGAAGCAACGTCGAAGTGTAAGATTTTAATGTATCTTCAGCATGTGCTGGTGCTAAAGAACCAAGTAAAGCGAGTGCGATAATACTCGCGGAAAGATGCTGTTTTTCCATTATTGTTTCCTATTAGTCAGCCCATAAAGACTTTTGTTTTAAACTATCTTGATGGGCACTTTATAATTATGGACAGGTTATAAATTCAAGCTCAATAAATGAGCGGTGAAATAGTGCATCTTGTTTTTTATTAAAAAAAGAAAAAGGATAGATTCGTGGGATTAATGTCTCATAGTTTTTAAATTCACCTCTCAACTATAATAAATAAGAATTTGGTTATTAAGTCTTGCCTTTTTAAGTTATTGCTTAATTTTGATTTTCTAATGTTATATTGAGCTTTTTTATTGATAAAAGTGAATTTTATAAATGTTAGCCATGTTATTTTTAGGGCTTTTTGTTATACCAAACTAAGTAAAGTATCGTTATGTGGTCATCTCGGGTTTATGGTTTTAATTCAAATTAAAACAGTGTCTTATGTTTTTTTTGTTATTATTTTTTTAGAGCTTAATGTAATAGTTTAGTGATAAAGTCCGTCAATGAAGTTGCCATGTTCGTGTATGAAGTTATATGTGCTTTTACAGCAGGAAATTAAACTTTACGTTTAAGATGATAAAGATAGAAAAAGAAATAAATAAGATTATTAAATAATCATGTTTCGAGAATATAAGATGTAACGTACTTCTAATTAAACGAATGCTTGAATAAACGATGGAGTGTGAAAAGTGCTATTTAAGTTACGCTGTCCTATATTCCAGTTGGCGTATTGTTTATACAATGCGTTTTCTCGGCTTAAAACTGGTTTACGTACTGCTAATCTCTTATCCGTTTCTTAATTACACATATTGGCAATATGCTCGCCAAGTTACGTGTATTGGTGTCAATGAAAAACAGTATCTACGATAGCTCTCTCAGGGTTGGAACTGCCACTATGAATTTCCTTCATGTTCAATGTGAAACAATACCAATATTACTCAACTCGTGAAGCAAGTATAAAAAAAGGACTGCTCTGGTGTTAGGCACTGCGACGGTCATTTTTGTACTAACCGTTCGTCGTAAGTGCTGTGCAACCTAACGATTGGGAAAACCAAAAAACAAAAAATGTCCCCATGCACAGAGTTAGGAAAAGTCTGCTTTATCTAAGGAAATAGGATACCAACTCACGATGAATAACGATTTCACATTTGCTATCAAAAGCATTCGCTTTGATGAGAATTACCAACCATCAGACAACACGCGAATCACTACCAACTTTGCTAATCTGGCTCGCGGAAACTACCGCCGAGAGAATCTGCGCAATGCACTCCGAATGATCGACAATCGTTTTAATGCGTTGGCATATTGGGATAACGCGCAAGGTGACCGCTACTCCGTTGAACTTGAAATCATCTCCGTTGATATGGATATCCAAGGTAGTGGAGAAGCCTTCCCATCGATTGAAGTGCTCAAAACTAACATTGTTGACCACAACACTAACGAGCGTATCGAAGGCATTGTGGGCAACAACTTCTCTTCATACGTGCGTGATTACGACTTTAGCGTTTTGCTGTTGGACCACAACAAAAACCAGCCACAGTTCAGCATCCCAGCGAACTTCGGTGATTTGCATGGCAAACTGTTCAAAGCATTCGTTAATTCTGAGTCTTACAAACAGCATTTCAAAAAGCTGCCAGTGATTTGTCTGAGCGTATCGGACAACAAAGTATACCGACGTACTGAAAACCAACATCCTGTTTTGGGCTTTGAATATCAGCCGAACGAATCTTCGTTGACGGAGCAGTACTTCAAAAAGATGGGCTTACAGGTGCGCTACTTTATGCCGCCAAACAGTGTTGCACCATTGGCATTCTACTTCTTCGGTGACTTGTTGAACGATTATTCAAACCTAGAGCTTATCAGTACGATTAGCACGATGGAGACATTCCAGAAGATTTACCGACCTGAGATTTACAATGCCAACGCGGTTGCCGGTAATTGCTACCAGCCAAACCTAAAAAACCTAGACCACTCGCTAACTCAAATCGTTTACGACCGAGAAGAGCGCAGCCAACTGGCAGTTGAACAAGGGAAATTTGCCGAGGAGCATTTCATCAAACCCTATCAATCTGTGCTTGAACAATGGTCTGCAAGCTACGCGTAATCGATAACGAGAATCTAGAAAGGAATGACGATGAAAACACTATTACCGACTTCAACGGCTGGGAGCTTACCGAAACCTTCTTGGCTAGCGGAACCAGAAAAACTTTGGTCGCCGTGGAAACTGCAAGGTGAAGAACTGATTGATGGCAAACGCGATGCGCTACGTGTCGCTTTGCAAGAACAAGAGCTGGCAGGCGTTGATATCGTCAGTGATGGAGAGCAAACTCGGCAACATTTTGTGACGACCTTTATTGAGCATTTAAGCGGCGTAGATTTTGAAAACCGTAAAACGGTGACCATTCGCAACCGCTATGAAGCAAGTGTTCCGACGGTGGTTGGCCCAGTAAGCCGCACAAAGCCCGTGTTTGTTGAAGATGCAAAGTTCTTGCGTCAGCAAACTAAGCAACCTATCAAGTGGGCACTGCCAGGCCCTATGACGATGATCGATACGCTTTATGATGATCATTACGGTAGCCGTGAAAAGCTGGCTTGGGAATTTGCAAAGATCCTCAACCAAGAAGCGAAAGAGCTTGAAGCGGCAGGTGTCGATATCATTCAGTTTGATGAGCCTGCGTTCAATGTGTTCTTCGATGATGTGAACGAGTGGGGTATTGCATGTTTAGAGCGTGCGATTGAAGGGCTGAAATGTGAAACTGCAGTGCACATCTGCTATGGCTACGGCATCAAAGCGAACACAGATTGGAAGCAAACGCTAGGCACTGAATGGCGACAATACGAAGAAGTATTCCCTAAATTGCAGCAGTCAAATATCGATATTATCTCGCTTGAGTGTCATAACTCACGAGTGCCTATTGAGTTACTTGAGTTGATTCGTGGTAAGAAAGTGATGGTTGGTGCGATTGACGTTGCTACCAACGAAATTGAAACACCAGAAGAAGTGGCGAACACACTGCGAGAGGCGTTGAAGTACGTTGATGCCGACAAGCTTTACCCATGTACCAACTGCGGTATGGCGCCTTTGTCTCGTGAAGTATCGACCGCTAAGCTCAATGCGTTAAGTGCGGGTGCGGAGATCATTCGTAAAGAGTTGGTGGGTTGATATTAATACTTAGGCTCCGCACCATGAACTAAAGTTAGAGTCATTCCAGCGAGTCTAGACGAGACTAGGAATCTGATTACAGCTCGCTAGGAAATGACGATAACTTTCGCACTTCAAAGCACTCGGTGGGTAGCTCCTGAATCACGTTCGTCCCTCGCTGTTCAGGATGACGGATGTTGGAAGATATATTGCTCGCTACACACCTAGGTATTAGAGCAGTTTCAAGATAACGTCATTCCAGCGAGTTTAAGTGAGACTAGGAATCGGGTTACTGCTCGCTAGGAAATGACGATAACTTTCGCACTTCAAAGCACTCGGTGGGTAGATCCTGAATCACGTTCGTCCCTCGCTGTTCAGGATGATGGATGTTGGAAGATACATTGCTCGCCATCCACCAGGTATTAGAGCAGCTCCAAGGTAGGGTCATTCCAGCGAGTCTAGACGAGACTAGGAATCGGGTTACAGCTCGCTAGGAAATAGCGATAACTCTCGCACTTCAAAGCACTCGGTGGGTAGATCCTGAATCACGCTCGTCCCTCGCTGTTCTGGATGACGGATGTTGGAAGATACATTGCTCGCCATCCCTCAGGTATTAGAGCAGCTCTAAGGTAGGGTCATTCCAGCGAATCTAGACGAGACTAGGAATCTGATTACAGCACGCTAGGAAATAGCGATAACTTTCGCACTTCAAAGCACGTGATTAGTAGATTCTGAATCACTTCGTCCCTCGCTGTTCAGGATGACGGATGTTGGAAGATATATTGCTCGCCACACCCCTAGATATTAGAGCAGTTTCAAGATAACGTCATTCCAGCGAGTTTAAGTGAGACTAGGAATCGGGTTACTGCTCGCTAGGAAATGACGATAACTTTCGCACTTCAAAGCACTCGGTGGGTAGCTCCTGAATCACGCTCGTCCCTCGCTGTTCAGGATGACGGATGTTGGAAAATGCATTGCTCGCCACAACCCTAGGTATTAGAGCAGTTTCAAGATAGCGTCATTCCAGCGAGTCTAGACGAGACTAGGAATCTGATTACAGCTCGCTAGGAAATGACGATAACTTTAGAACTTCACAGCACTCGGTGAGTCGATCCTGAACCACGCTCGTTCCTCGATGTTCAGGGTGACCGTTTTAAATAAAAATGCCGCTCACAGTAAAGTGAGCGGCATACATTTCCCGTTTCCAGCCTCGGCCAGATTTAATTCAACTCCACGTTCTTCATCTCAGGATGCTTTAGCAATATCACACGAATCCAGTGATGCACCACCCACATCACCATCGCGGTGAGCAGAACAGCAACGAAAATCGAGCTGAAACGGTACAAGATCGAAAAGAACGCGTCTTTTTGTTCTGGCACCAATGAAGTCGTCAGCGGAACCGATAGGGCAGACATGGCAGAAAACGCGATAGCCGCTTTAATTTGCCCCTTTGTGAGCCACAAGCAGAATGGCCCCATTGCAATGGTAAAGGCGAGCCAAAAGAGTAGCCCATGCCCATACCAACTGCCCAATATCAGCTGAACAGCCATCCCTGCGATGCAGCCTAGTGCGGTGCCGATGATGCGAATTTTTGCCATGGCGAGCGAGCCTGCTAAAGTCATTGGGGTTAGGATGATCAAAATGGAAGCTTGTGCGGATAACGAGTCATATAAGTCCGCTACTTGGAATACGATAAACGCCGCCATCGCCACTACCCAACCCATGGCAACTTGGCTGATGTAGTCAATATCGCTTTTCACTGGGGTCGACATCTCAATGTGCTCGGTGGGGGACTTTGGCTCAGGGAACAACCAATACGCGAATGCGCAAACAAAAATATTGCTGAACGCCATCACCCACATGTTGACATTGAACTCTTCAATATCCATGAAGTTATAGCTGGCAAAATTCAACACAATTGAACCCACTAACAGCCCCATGTAACCAAATAAATAGGTTTTCTGGTTCATCATTGCAATACACTTGAACAGCATCATGATTCCGACGGCTACGGTCATTAATGTTGGATGAAACTGCAAGTATTCCAGCAAAAATGTGGCTTGTATGGTTGTCCACACCGCAGAGAAAAACACGATCAATAAAGCCGAAAGATTAAAGTTGTCCATTCTGCCCAATATAAACAGCGGCATCATGATGGCAAAAAATCCGTAAGACCAACCGAAGATCATGCTTAGCGCGAGCCCTAAAGAGCAGCCGAACCAAATTCGTAAGGTTTTCATTGTCGCCGCCTAGTAAATGAAGTGGAACCAGCTTGCGAGGTGAATCTGTGCTTGCGCCATCAACTGCCAGAAAATGCTGTTGTCTGGGTATAAAACAATGGTAGCGCGAGAGCCGACAAACAGTGCTGGTGGTAACTCTTCGCTGCTGGTTAGGTTCACTCGTGTACGCTGTGCATCACGTACCCAGCGGTTGTTCACTTCTACTTTGGTTAGTGCGCCATTAGGCGTTTGTTGTGCGGCTGCTACACCGTAATCGCGGCTAGCTAAATCAAAGTCGTACACTGAACCTGGGTTGGCATCAAATGTGACCAAGGCGTGGAAAGTCTTGTCTACGTTCGCGACGGATTTTTCACGAAAATCAACGGCTACCCAAAGTGATCCTGTTGGTACAAATGTCAGCAATGGCATGTTGGTGTTTGCCATCGTGCCAACTTCTAGTTGCAGGTTGGTCACGACACCATCACTGGGAGCGAGTACCGCGGTATTTGCCAAATCAAGTTGCGCCTTTTCGATGCCATTTTTGGCAATTCGAACGGCGGTGCTTTGACCTTTTTGATCGCCTAATTGCGCCTCAATGACTTTTAAGTTTTGTCGTTCCGCTTTAAGCGCTGCACGTGATACCTGATTTTGGGCAAAGGCATTATCGAGTGTCGATTGAGAGATGACTTTCTGCTTCGATAGTGTCAGTAAGCGGTTGTACTCGCGGTGTGCATTATCAAATGTCGCTCGTGCGCGGGCAATATTGGCAAGAGCGGCTTCGCGTTGAGAATACAGTGTTGCTTCTTTTTCATAAGCGGATTGCAGAGACAGCTCCGCCTGTTCAAGTGCTATCTTGTATTTACGATCATCAATCGTAAACAACACATCGCCTTTTTGAACGGACTGGTTATTCTCGATGAGAACGTCGGTCACTTTACCAGATACCTCGGGTGCGACTTGGACAACGTATCCTTGTACTCGTCCTTCGGTCGTTAAGGGGGCGTGGCGGTCAGCAATGATAATGTACAAAAATAGTACGATGAACAGGACAATCAAAGTTCGCATCCAGTGTTTGAATTTTTGTTCAGCCGTCATTACAAGTTCCGTTAAACATATTTGATAGCGGATTATAGAGAAGTCACCCACAATTCAGTAGAATGATAATACGAACATGAATGACCTAAAAATAGGACAATGAACGTTAGTTTTGATGATATTTACCTATTCACTCAGACGGTGGTTCACCGCGGTATAAGTGCAGCGGCAGAGGCGAATCAACTACAACGCTCAAAAGTGAGTCGTCGCCTGCAAGAATTAGAGAAATCGCTCGGGGTACAGCTTTTGATCCGCACAACACGCAGCATTGAGTTGACGGAGCATGGAAAACGCTTGTTTGAGTTGGTGGGGCAGCCTATTGACCATATTCAGCAAGGTTTAAATGCCATGCACGAATATCAACAAGAGCTGACGGGCAAGGTGCGTTTAGCCATTCCTTCCGCATTGATGAGCTCTGCCGCGTTTAACGCGATCATCACTGAGTACACAACGCGGTATCCGGAGATTTCGGTCGAGATTGAAAACCATCAAGAGAGTGTCGATCTCAAGCGTCAATCGTTTGATTTACAGCTTCTTCCGAGCGTGGTCAAAGTCACCGATGACAGCTATGTGCAGTTCAGTCTTTTGCCTTATCGTAGTCACTTTGTTGCGTCAAAAGCCTATCTAGAATCGCATCCGCCAGTAAAAACGGTGGAAGATCTTAAGCAGCATCGCCTTTTAACTAATCGTTACAATGCCGATTTGCTCGATTCAGATCTGCATGTGGCGTTGCGTTCGGATGACCTCAACTTGCTGCGCTCGATGGCGATAGCAGGAAACGGCATCGCGTTTATTCCTCAAATTCATTCCAAGCCTGCACTGAGAGACGGTTTGTTGGTCGAGGTGCTGCCTCAATTCGCGCATCCGAAGCAGCATCTTACTCTGATTTATCCCTCGGCCTTATTTCTGCCCAATAAAGTCAAAGCCTTGATTGAACTAATTCGAGAGAAATTTAAATAGTCAGTTCAAACCACTCTTACCTAAGGGCAAATGTGTGAGCGAAGGTCATCTTTCTAGGTTTTATTGCTCTAACATGAAAGGGTTCTGATACATTAACTGTTGCTCAACTTGTTGAGTATGGTTTGTGGTCGCACAAGATAGGAGATGGAAATGTTATCGAAAGGAAACACGGGCCTGATTGTGGTGGATGTTCAGGGCAAACTCGCTACATTAATGCATGAAAGCGACGCACTGATTGAAAATATCACGAAACTGGTAAAGGGCGCCAAAGCACTAGATTTGCCTATTCTGTGGCTAGAACAGAATCCAGAAAGGTTGGGCCCAACCGCGGAGCCGATTCGTGAAGTGCTTGAAAGCACGCATTTACCTATTACCAAGTACACGTTTGATGGTTGCAAAGAGGCGACGTTTAAGGTCGCGGTGGAGAACGCGAAAGTTGATACCTGGTTGGTTTGCGGTATTGAATCCCACATTTGCGTCTATCAAACCGCGGTTTCTCTGCGCCAGTCCGGTTATCGCGTTGAATTAGTCACGGATTGTGTCTCTTCCCGAACCGCTGCCAATAAAGCGCTCGCTCTTGCGAAGTTAACCGCTAACGGTGTGGTGCTCACTGGGTTAGAAATGTGTTTGTATGAAATGGTCGAAGATTGCCGAGCACCTGAATTTAAAGAAATTCTGGCGCTCATCAAATAGTGGAATCACTGTAATCAGCAACAACTTTATTTGAACACGCTATTCAAATTCTCGTTGATATCTTGGCAACATCGACTCGTTGCCAAGTAACCCGCCTTGGTGAATATAAATCACCGTTTTATCTGTGTTCTCTTCCAACCAAGGGGTGAGGCATTGCCACATATACGGGTCGTATAACAGGTCAAATTCGAGGTCGGTTTGCTCAAAGAGTGCTTTCCATGTGATGTAATCTTCTTCGTACAAGCGACCAAAATGGTGTTTGTTGCGCACGGTTAAAATGGTTGGGTGGCTGTTTTCACCGAGCTGGTTGAACTGCTCAGTTAAGTAATCTGCATCGCCTACGCAAGGGCAAGTTAGCACTTCTATGCCGTGTGGGCTTAAATGTTTATGAAGATATAAAGCCGTCGTGCCAGTACCTGATGGCAGGGCGACCGTAAACTGCTCTTTACCTCTCAATCGCGTCCAATCAAGAATTTCTCGTGCTAACTGTTTGATGCCAGCTTCAGCGAGGTGGGAACGTCCACCCTCTGGAATCAGCAATGTCGACTCATCTACTCTTCGTACCTGGTGGATGTATTCACTAGGGTGAAGTTCGCTACCGATGTCTTGCATGGCGGTGATTTTCATACCCAAATCGAGAGCGCCGCGATAGTTTCCGATGGGGGAGCTTTTTAGCCAAGATGGAATGTGATGAACATAAAACTCAAATGCCCAACCTTTAATCTGGGCGAGAGCCGCTAGCGAGTACATGGCATTAGATTGAGCGGAGCCAAAGCTTATTAACGTGGTGACGTCGGGATTTTGCTCTTCCATTAACGTCATAAACTTACGTGCTTTGTTCCCAGAAAAGTGAGAATGCAGCATGTCATCACGCTTAAGAAAAAACGTATGACCGTTGAAGTTGTGTTGAGTTATCGGGCTTTCAGAGAGTTTCATGTGACTGCTGACGTGTCCAACCACGCGACCTTGCCGTTAAAAAGGGCGCGTAGTGTAACGCCATTAAACCCAGATAAAAAGTCTGTGTTTCAGTACAACCATTTCGGTTATTCCTGATGCTCTGACGCAAGATCAATTACTGCCTCACAACCACCTTCTGGATGTGTACCAATCTTAAATTGCCAGCCATAGCGTTGACACAAATCATCCACAATCATCAAACCTAATCCGTGCCCATCAGAATGTGGAATGGTTGAAAAGCCTTCACCTTCATCGCGCACCGAGATGGTGTTTTCATCCATGCTGATATGAATTGATCCCGATGGTGTCGCGGCGATGCCGTTGCGAATCAGGTTGCCAAGAATAATGGTCAACACGGCATTCGTCGCGCGCGTTCTTGGGTTGCCGTCTATCTGTACATTAAAGCTGAGTGCTTTCTCATCCGCCTGAGCTTGGCTTTGGAAGATGATTTGGTTGAGTTCTTCTTCGGTGATGCTGCGTACTGGTGAATCATCTGCATTACGCTCGTAACGCACTAAGCCGAGTAGGGCATCCACCATGGTCGACATCTGCTGCGTTGCATCCTGAATTCGGTTCACTTGGCGGTTTTGGAAATCCGTGTTCGTACTTCTCGCCAGTAAGCTGCTTGAGCCTTTCATCACGGTTAACGGTGTACGCAGTTCATGGCTTGCGTATCGTGCAAAGGCTTGCTCGCGCTTGATGACTTGGTTGATTTTGTGGCGGTACTCATTCAACTCATCCGCAAGGGTTTGGAACTCTTTGGCCGAGCCCTCAGGCACACTAAAGGTCTGCGTGGCATCGCCTTGGTGATGATCGAGTTGGGTTTTAAGCGCATTGACGGGTTCAATTAAGCGCTGTGATAAACGCAGCAGCAGGCTACCAAACAGGAACACCAATACGGCGACAATGGAGAGCACCATAGCGACGACGAGAATGAATTCCTCTGAGGTGATCTCGATTTCATCAATCAAGGAAACCAGAATAACGGGATGTTCAACGCCTTTGTAGGTGTAAGTGCTCATGTAAACCATGCGCGAGTATTCACCGTCTTCTACTTCATCAAGAAAGTGCTTTTGACCAATCAGGTATTTTTGGTAGCGCTCGGCAACCAATGAGATGTCGTTGTATGCGGTGGTGAGCAGGTCAAGCTGAATACTACCTTGCTCTGGGTGGGACTGGAAATGTTCAATCGCTTCTTTTTTGTCGACCATAATACGACGCTCGCCCACGCGGTCTTCAGACCAAAGCAGGGAGCCGGTAATCAACAAAAAGCAGAAGATGCCAATCACGACCGACACAAAAGAGAAAAACAGAGCGAGTCGCCCTGTCATACTTTGTGTGCTTTGCGTGCTAGCAAGTAAGCGATTGATCATGCACCAGTCTCCAATCGGAAGCCAACTTTCGGCACGGTGATAAGCACATGTTGTTCAAATGGCTTATCAAGTTGGTTACGCAGTTGGTAAATGTGGCTGCGCAGAACGTCGTTGTTCGGCTCGTTCTCTTGCCAAAGTTGGAAGGCGATTTCTTCGCGTGTCACTACGTCTGGCGCGCTTTTCACAAGCATTTCCAGAATGGTGTAAGTGGTTGGGTTTAGCGCTAGCAGTTTATCTTGGCGGTAAGCTTTACGTGTTTTTTGGTCGATAGAAACTTCACCGTATTCCAACTTACTCGATGCGACAGTGCCACGGTAACGGCGGATCAGTGCCATCATGCGCGCTTCAAGAATATCCAGATCGAAAGGTTTGGTCAGATAGTCATCCGCACCGTGTTGGAAGCCTTTGAGCATATCGTCACGGCTATCGAGCGCCGTCAGCATAAGTACCGGTGTGTTGTTGCCCGCGTCTCGAAGTTTATTACACATGGTCAGGCCATCCATGCGTGGCAGCATGAGGTCGAGCAAGATGATGTCGAAGGTGTTTTCCATCGCCAGTTTCAGGCCGAGCTCGCCGTTGTCTGCATAATCGAGTTCCATACCTGCACACTCAAAATAATCGAACAGCATGCCTGCGATTTCTCGATTATCTTCGACTAAAAGTACGCGTTTCATGTATTTCTCTCCAAGTGGGCAGGTGTTCGAAAATAAGACTTCTTTTTAACCGAACATTATTCACTAAGGGCGTGAAAAAGATGTCAATAACATCTCTTTCACGTTGATGTTTGTAGACTGGATTCATTCATCGGATTTAGTGGAAGAGTAGCATGTCAACCTTCAACATTCACGCTGCAACCTTTTCAAAGGTGAGCCAACACACTGAGCCTAAAACAGTTTTGTCTGTTGTGGTGCCATTCTTTAACGAGCAAGAAGTCTTACCTGAATTTCATCGTCGTTTAGCCGCCGTTTTGGATGAAATGCCAGAACGCTGTGAAATCGTTTATGTGGACGACGGCAGCAAAGACGACAGCCTAATGATCGCGCAAAACTTTTCTCAATCTTCTAGCGACGTTCGTTGTATTGCATTAAGCCGTAACTTTGGCAAAGAGTCCGCCATGAGTGCGGGTCTGGAACACTGCCAAGGTGAAGCGGTGATCGTGATTGATGCCGACTTGCAAGACCCACCGGAGTTGATCCCGCAAATGGTATCAAAATGGCGTGAAGGGTATGACGTGGTGAACATGCAGCGCAGTGAACGCCACGGTGAAACTTGGTTCAAACGCTTCTCGGCCGCTTGCTTTTACAAAGTGCTTAATAGCATGGCGAAATTGGATGTGCCGGAGAACGTGGGCGATTTCCGTCTACTGAGCGCAAAAGTGGTCAAACACATCAATGCGCTGCCGGAACGTAACCGATACATGAAAGGTATTTTTTCTTGGCCGGGTTTCAAGCAAGTGACGGTTCAGTTTGAGCGTGACGCTCGTTTCTGTGGTGAAACAAAATGGAACTACCTCAAGCTGATTGGCCTTGCAATGGACGGCATTACCTCGTTTTCCATTCGTCCTTTGCGCTTAGCGACACTTGCCGGTGCGTTAGTGGCGTTCAGTGCCTTTATCTATGGCGCATTCATAGTGATAAAAACCGTTGTGTTTGGTGAGCCTGTCACTGGCTACCCATCCATGATGGTCGTCCAACTTGCATTGGGCGGTGTGCAACTGCTGTCGATTGGCCTTTTGGGCGAATACATTGGCCGCATTTTTGTCGAGACCAAGCAACGTCCTCTTTATCTTGTTCAGTCTGTTTACGAGCAGCCTGCAAAACATCAATCCATCCAAACCATGAAGTTTAAACTGGGAGAAACCGCGTAATCATGAGTATTAATAAAACCCATCTGTGGTTGTTGTTGGCGTTTGCTCTTTTACTCCGTCTTATTTCACTTGCCGCTTACCCTTTGATGGACACCACAGAAGCCCGCTACGGCGAAATGGCACGCTTAATGGTGGAAACCGGCAATTGGCTTACCCCACAGTTTGATTACGGCGTGCCTTTTTGGGGGAAACCACCCCTGTTCACTTGGATGAGTGCTTATGGCATTGAGCTGTTTGGATTGAATGAATTTGCAGTGCGCGCACCTCATTGGTTGGCGGGGGTTGCGACAATTGTTTTTGTTGCTTTCATGGCGCATCGCGCAGGCTTTAATGCTGTCATCGCAGCGTTGGTATTGGCGACGTGTGGCATCTTTTCAATCGCGGCGGGCGCGGTGATGACAGACATGGCACTGACGTTGGCAATGACCATGGCGATGGTCGGTTTTTACTATTGCTGGCTTGGCAAAGACAAACACAGCCGATTGTGGGGTTACCTCGGTTTCTTTGGCTTGGCTTGTGGGCTGTTAGCAAAAGGTCCAGTGGCGATCGTGATCATGGGCATCGCAGTATTTCCTTGGCTCGTGATTCAGCATGGTTTCTTTGGTGCCTTCAAAGCCTTGTGGCAGCGTTTTCCAATTGTGTCGGGGTTGGCGCTCATGCTGGCGATTGCTCTACCGTGGTACATCATGGCTGAAATGGCGACGCCTGGATTTATTGATTACTTCATTGTTGGCGAGCACTTTAAGCGTTTTGTTGTCAGCGGTTGGGAAGGGGACCTGTATGGCTCTGCTCATGATCAACCACGTGGGATGATCTGGGTATTCTGGCTGCAATCGGCTGCGCCTTGGTCAATTGTATTGCCTATCTTGGCGTGGAAACGTCGTAAGGTGCTCAAAGCCATTGAAACTGATCATCAAGGTTTATTTAGCTTCCTGATGTGTTGGCTGATTTCCCCAATGATCTTGTTCACCATGGCTGGGAATATTTTGCCTGCTTACGTGCTACCGGGTGTGCCTGCATTGGGTATCTTGATTGCGATGCTGGTGGATAAACACGATTTCAAATGGCTGACCGGAACGGCAGCGGTGTTGCCAGCGCTGCTTATGATTGCGATGTTGGTTTTGAATATGGGCAAAGCAGATAGCCGCAGCGACCGCATCATCTTCGCGCAAATTAATGACAACGCTCCAGTCTTCTACATTGGTAAGCGCCCGTTCTCAGGCCAGTTCTATAGTCATGGTCAGGCGAAAAAGCTTGAAGATAAGAATGACTTAAACAATCTGAAGAAATTCCACCTGATTGGTAAATCGCAGCAAGTGGATAGCATGATTCATGAAAATGCGTTGAGTTGTACCAACGAGTTCACAGCAAAATCGAAACGCTCACTCTACACCTGTGTGGTTGGGTAACGGAATGTGCAAATTACCAAGATTTGCTTCTTTAGAAAGGTTTGCTTCGTTAACAAGGTTTGCTCTGGTAGGTGGTGTCGGCTTTATGGTCGACACTCTTATCTTTTCTGTGTTGTTCCATTGGTTTGGTCTGGAGTTGATGCTGGCTCGTGGGATAGCATTTTTGTTTGCAGCAACCACGACTTGGCTTGGCAATCGCTGGCTGACTTTCTCTCAAGCAGAAAAAACCAACCCTTTCGCTCAATGGCAAAAATTTATGGCGAGTGCCTGTATCAGTGCTTTGCCGAACTTTATTGTGTTCAAAGGCGTAACGCTCGCGCTAGGAACGCAAGGGGTGATGGTCTATTTGGCTTTGATCTTAGGCATATTGGCAGGCATGGTGAGTAACTATTTACTCAGTGCAAAATGGGTGTTTAGTTGAGGATAGAAAGGTTCGGGCTTACTATCCTATCCTCGAGTTAAAAATTCGTTATTTGAACCAATTTTTCTTTTTGTACATCAGAGTAAACCTAAAGCTTTTCATGGGGGGATGTAAAAAGGTAAACAAGCCAAGGTTTATACCTTGGCTGCCGTTAGTTCAGATTTTGATTGTTCGATTTCAGACTCGGTTTGCCACTTGCCGTTATATAGGTACTCTCGCTCTGGGAGCGGGGCATTTGACGCCCTTAAATCAAATACCTCATCGGTTTGATATTCTTTATAACAAACTGGCGTACCAAACAGTCTAGCCTCTGGCTTAGCTTCAAATAGCTTTTTGTGGTCGGCGACTTCTGTACAGTCAAGCTTATATTCCGTGGCTAGCTGATTGACCATAGACTCTAAGTCAGACACGGTTTTGAAAAATACGTAATAGTGGAATCGGTTGTGTAAGCGTGAAATCTTAGTATGTTCTATATTAATATATTCGCATGTGTCATGCTTAAAAAAGAACTTAATTACTTTTCTTTTCTTATTGTAATCAGCAAAGAGCCAGTCTTCACGTTCTCCGACCCTCACTTCTGTTGGTTCATCAGGCTGACGTTTAAGCATTTTAAAGGAGACTAATATAAAAGCTCCAGCTCCTGCTAACGCCATCGGGCCAACGACCGCTACCATCACCACACAAACCACTGCACCTATCCAGCCAACGGCTTGCGTGGCGGTATTCACCCACTTAGGCATGTTGCGACGTTTCTTCATCACAAAGCCTTTGTCAGAAAAAATATAGTCATAGCGATAGTCGAGGCCAATCGTAAGGTAAAAGGCTCCAGACACCATCACCGACAAAATAAAAGAAAAAATAGTTACGCCAACCGTGTCACTCGTGTGTATAAACAAAGTTAGTAGGAATGGGGCGATCACAAATGGAAGCGCAAAAAGTTTAAAGTAATAGCGAAATGGTTCCTCTACATCATACTTATGCCATGTTCTGACATTATCGCCTGCGAGTATTTCTTGCTCTTGCGCCTCTTGATAAACTGCCAACTCTTCTGGGGTGATGTAAAATGGTGAATATGCCAAGGGTTACTCCTTAAAACCTAATGTGCCAACAACGGTGGTGAGTGATTTTTTAATGATATTTTGTTTGGTATTGTCTGAAATCACGCGATAAGTTGCACTCTGTTTTACGCTATTTTGGAACCAATACTCACGCTTGGCTGGAGCATCATCTTCCACATCATATGATACTTGCATTGCAAAGTATTGGTCTGCTTCTTTAATTGGCAATGTTACCTTGTACACCAGTGATTCTTTGCTCGCTTGGTCTTGAGTTTGTAGCGTAACTAAATCTGCGTTGTGATGCCACGAGCCGGACGTCAAATCATCTTCTGTTGCCTTGGTGTTGGTAGTCACTGTAATACCATTCGTTGCAGCACGCCGTGGCAGTTGAATATGCACTTCCAAGCCAACTAACTCACGATGTGTATAGCCTGGATAAGCCTGTACTTTTTCAATAGGTTGATGGTATACCGTAGGCTGTTGAATAATAGATTGTAAGTCAAACAGTGCTTGCTGCACCAATGATGAATTATGCTTTTCTCTCTCGGGTAAGTTCGAAGATTGGCTCCACTGAGTGCGAGACGGGTGATAACCCCAAGGCAGTTTATCTAACCATTTTTGGTAATCATCTTGTTTCAGTTTATTCAACTTATAATTGATAGCTAGGTATGTGACTGTAAGAATAACTAAAGCTGCCGTTACTGGGCCTCCAAAAAGCAAGTTAGTCGAAAAAGTACCAGTAGAGGCTCCTAAGAACTGAAACGCACCAATCGCACCAGTTAAACCAAGTGTTACGGTATTTGCTAAATATAATTTGCTCTCGAGACCATAAACGTCATCGATCCTCTGCCAAGAACGGTAAGCCTCAATACCTGAAGCTAACGCACCTAAAGCCCCTGTAATCGCGAGCCATTTATTGAATACCTTTAAGTCATCTAAGATCAAGTTTTCAAAACCACGGGCATTATTATTTACTAACTCTTTTAATGCTTTATATGAATGTGACCTTAACCGAGGATCACCCTTCACACTATCCCATAATTTACCCGTACGAATTCCCGTCCAAGCGTTGGCTGTATAAAAAAGCTTTTGCTGGATATCCAAGAACTCATCTGAGGATGTTAACCCTGTGTCTTGGATACTGCTCATGGCATCACCAAGCGCGATGCAGTTAAATACTAATGCCAGAAAGCCTAGACCACCGGCATTCTCGAACAGTTTATTCAAATCATTGAGCTTATTCATCACGATCCGCGTTCTAAGCTCGATGGTTCTTTGAGGTAGATCATCAGGTAACTCAATGTACTGCGGGTACTCCAATGTAGCTACAGCGAGAGCCTTCTTAATAGTCTTTTTATTTTTTAAAGCTGTTGTGTATTTAGAGTCAGCTTTGCGGTTATTTTTCTGGAAGTCAGCAATGATTGCATCGTTTTTTTCGAGCTTAATCAGATAATCACTTACGCGTGTTTTCCATTTTTTAAAATCGTGAGCGTAACCTTCTTTTATTGTTACGGGCATATTGTGTGCCATATGTTCTGCAATAACGGCAAATAAATAATAGCTATGACGGTTCAGAGGTTTAGCGAAAACAGGCATCAGCGAAATTGATACTTGTGAGGTCATGCTAACACCAAACTCTACAACGCCTTTTGCAAGCGCACCTATTGCAGATTTAAAAATAATATCCAGCTCTTGGAAACCTTTGGCGATATCTTTGAGAAAGGCTGTTTCCGCAGTGTTTGGGTTGGAAACAAAGTCCATGATCTTAGAGTACATATTCACGCGGTTGCTGGTATCAGATATCTGGTCCATCAACTGATTATCAGGATCAGGATTTCCTGAGACGATCGACTGTTCATCAAGCGCCTCTGTAATATTCTTCTCCATCACTTTAAATAAACTACGACTAAACCCAGAGGCATAGAGAGCAAGTAAACTGGTTGGTTTCTCCCATTGGCTTTCAGCCCATTGGCGGTCTTCTTCTTGTATCACCAAAGTAAATGACTCAACCGCTTGCTTGTGTAGTTGATACAAGCTGTACTGCGTGTCTTCGCTGTATAGGTCGAAGGTTCTTTCGAGATGATGCGGCGTTAAGGACTCCATTACTGCGATAAAGTCGCGTTTGACCGAAACCACTTGGGCTAGCATGGTTTCTTTTTGTTCTGACAGCTCTTGCATCTCGCTCAGCATTTGCTTCCAGTTGAGCTGCTGACGCCAGTGTTCAGTCGCTATCCATTGTTCGTATTTACCAAAACGGCTCGCAGAAATTCGATATTTGTCCTGTATCGCTTTAGCAATGTCACTTTGGGTATGTTGGTGTGATTCAATCGCTCCAGCGGAAAATTTAGCAGGATAGCCGGACTGAACTGAGCTTTTGTTCTGCTCTGCCAAATCAAGTTGGTGAGAGGAGTCATAATAGTCAGCCATTTCGGTATAAAACGACAGCTCTTCGCCGTTACGCTTAACGCTAGCTGGCATGTCTATCTCGTCACTTGCACCAAACATACACAGTTGCATGGCGGTCTGCATCAAGTTCCACTGGTTTGAAAACTGGTCAGTGAAAAGGCGGTAAGGGCTTGCGGCACCAACAAAATGCAGTGACATATCTTGAATGTCTGCGGCGTAATCTTTTATCGCGACGAAGTAGCCTGATTCTTCTTCTGGAATCGCAGAGGTTAAATCGCTTTCGACTGCGACAGGTTTAAAGACAGAACCATCTTCATCTGCTTTGGTGGCGATGCCAGAATCCGCAAAGCGACCATCATCGACGGCAGAAGATTCAATATCAGCGACTTGGGTTAACTTATCTATTGGTGCAATGTTGTGCTGATTCTCGTTTGAGGACAGAACAATGGTTTGCATGCGATCGATATGATTACTCGGATTGTTAAGTACGCGCATGAACGTGTGCCATGTCCAGCGGTGCTCAGAGAAGCAAATCGATAGTACGCTTCCGTTGACGTAAGTAAGGAAGGCCTTTGCATCTTGTGGTGTCCCACGCTGCTCTGATTTTGGGCTTTCTGATTCTCCCAACTTATAGAGCGTGAATTGCGTTCCTTTGATTTTGTATTCGTCTAAGCTTTTGTTGATTGCATCATAGACATACAGCCAACCGTCGCGCAGTTGACGCAGGGTGTAACCAACGGTATTGAGTTTGGCTGGGCCTTGGCCTTTCCATTCTTCAGGCAAACCAAAAGGTTGTGTCTCTTCTGTTTCTAGCTGATCGATGGCATAGCGGACTGGGATAAAGTGCGCAGGTGATGCTTCCGTTGCTTCCTTCTCAGTTTTTAAATTGAGAGGCTCTGGTTCAGACGGCGGTGGCGGATCGATTTTTTTTGTTTCTCCCTCCCAAAACATACTGCGCTCTGGGGGGGAGCCAGCAAGATCATCGGATTCCGTGGTTGGAACGATATTCAGCGATTTCAGTGTACCATCGCTTTCAAATGCCTGAACGGCCTCCTCATAGGTATAGCTGTTGTCATACCAGAACATAGAAGTTTTTGGGGGAAGTGGATTATTCATCGTTAGCCCATGTTTAAGAGTTTTATTCTATTACGCAAATATCGCACCAAAATAAAGCAATTAAAAATCAATGAGTTAGATTTTTATGGTTTTGCTTCAATCAAATAATTGTTTGTTTTTCCAATAAGTTGGTTGGTGTTTACCATTTTTTGTATTGATTGAATCAAAGTTTGAGTTGTGAGTGATGCCTCAATGAGCCGACAAAACAAAAGGGCTCCAGAGTTAACTCTGGAGCCCTTTCTAGTATTTAAGCTCTAAATAATTAGCGACGCTTTGGTTTACGTTGACCAGCTGGTTTGCCTTGTCCTTGCGGGCGACCTTGGCCTTGCGGCTTGCTACCTGCCGGGCGGTTTGCACCGTTGCCGCTAGGACGTTGGCCGTTGCTTGCAGGGCGTTGACCACCTGTAGCTTTGCCAGAACCGTTACGGTTACCAGATGGCTTACCATCTTTTGAACCGCTTTCAGAGCGTTTGTTCAAATGACCACCGAAGCCTGGTTGATTTTTGGTATGTTTGGTTGCAAAGCGGTTTGCCCCGTGACGACCAGATTTACGACGTTGCGCAGGTGTTTGTGCTTCAATGTCTTCTGCAGGAACGAGACAGCCTTGTTTGTCACCAATCAAATGTTTTTTACCCATACTGACTAGGGCTTCACGGATCATTGGCCAGTTTGCTGGATCGTGGTAACGCAACAGCGCTTTATGTAGGCGACGTTGACGTTCACCTTTTGCTACAGGTACATCTTCACGTTTTTTGTACTTCACGCGTTTCAGAGGGTTTGTCTCTGAGTAGTACATCGACGTTGCGTTACACATTGGCGAAGGGTAGAAGTTTTGTACTTGGTCACATTCGAAGTTGTTCTTTTTCAGCCACAGAGCAAGGTTCAGCATGTCTTCGTCTTCTGTGCCTGGGTGCGCAGAGATAAAATAAGGGATTAAGTACTGCTTCTTGCCTGCTTCTGCACTGTATTTCTCGAACATCTCTTTAAAGCGATCGTACGTACCCATGCCTGGCTTCATCATTAGATCAAGAGGACCTTTCTCTGTATGTTCCGGTGCAATCTTCAAGTAACCGCCTACGTGGTGAGTCACGAGCTCTTTCACGTATTCTGGTGATTCAATCGCAAGGTCGTAACGTACGCCAGATGCAACCATCACTTTCTTCACGCCTTCAACTTTACGCGCTTCGCGGTATAAATCGATCGTGTGTTTGTGGTCTGTGTTTAGCTTGTTACAGATGCCCGGGAATACACAAGAAGGACGACGACAGTTCGCTTCCGCTTTTGGATCTTTACAGCCCAGGCGGTACATGTTTGCAGTCGGGCCACCAAGATCGGAAATTGTGCCGGTAAAGCCCGGAACTTTGTCGCGAATTTCTTCAATCTCGTTGATGATAGACTCTTTCGAACGGTTTTGAATGATTCGACCTTCATGCTCGGTAATCGAACAGAAAGAACAGCCACCAAAGCAACCACGCATGATGTTCACAGACGTCTTGATCATGTCGTACGCAGGAATTTTTGCTTTGCCGTACATAGGATGAGGAACACGCGCGTAAGGCAGGCCAAACACAAAGTCCATCTCTTCGGTCGTCAATGGAATTGGAGCTTGGTTTACCCAAAGTTCACGATCACCATGGCTTTGAAGTAACGCTCGACCAGAGTACGGGTTCGTTTCTAAATGCAGTACACGGCTTGCATGCGCATAAAGAATGCGATCGTTTCTTAGCTTTTCAAACGAAGGTAAACGGACCGCAGTCGTCGCAGCATCGTGGCGTGATGGGCGAATTGTGATTGGTTGTGCAACTGGCTCGTCTTTTTTAGTTTCACACTGAGTTTCTACTTCGTATGGGTTCTTTGGTACGAACGCTTCTTTACGAGGTTTTTCAATGCGAGAAGAATCAATAACCGTGTAGCCTTCTGGCGCCGCTGGCAAGTTCACGGCAGTACCACGAATATTGGTCATGGTGCTGATGTCTTCGCCGTTTGCGATGCGATGTGCTACTTCGACAAGTGCGCGCTCTGCGTTACCAAAAAGTAGGATGTCTGCTTTTGCATCAAACAGTACAGAACGGCGAACTTTATCTGACCAGTAATCGTAGTGTGCCACACGGCGTAGGCTAGCTTCGATACCACCTAAAACAATAGGTACTTCTTTGTATGCCTCACGACAACGTTGAGAGTAAACCAACGTTGCTCGGTCTGGGCGTTTACCACCTTCGTTATTCGGTGTGTACGCGTCATCGTGACGAAGCTTTTTATCCGCGGTGTAACGGTTGATCATGGAGTCCATGTTACCCGCAGTGATCCCGAAGAACAGATTTGGCTTACCAAGTTGCATGAACGCATCTTTATTTTGCCATTCTGGTTGAGCAATGATACCGACACGGAAACCTTGTGCTTCTAGCAGGCGGCCAATGATAGCCATACCAAAGCTTGGGTGATCCACATAAGCGTCACCGGTTACAATGATAATGTCACAGCTATCCCATCCTAGGGCATCCATTTCTTTGCGACTGGTCGGCAAGAAAGGTGCCGTACCAAAACACTCTGCCCAGTATTTTTTGTACTCATGAATAGGAGTGATGTTATTGGTCATATTTTGCTCTCTGTTCCAGGGAGCGCGAATTATAGCGATTTGATTATCAGGTATCTATAACAAACTCATCTATTCAAGCTTAGTTCATCGAGTTTTATTTGGTTTGTAAAAATATCAATGCTCTATCGGCGATTTTCTGTCTAATTTCACCTTGAAAGCCTCATGGTTATAGATCGGTTCATGAAAAATGTCGCAATCTTAATACAAAGCATAAGCAATGGTGTGCTTATATGGGGTAAAGCCTATAATCAAATTGGTGCATATTAAATGCAAAAGGCTGAGCTGCTCTGGAAATAGTTCTAAGTCGATAGGCTTATCGTTGACACAATCCATCTATAAAGAGGATCGGCAGGTCCCAATTGGAATGTCGCGAATTGACTGTGAATTTTGAGCCTTGGGCTAATTACAAAAAAAGGGGCTAGGGTATGAGTGAATCTACGACAACAGTGCATCCAAAAATGCAAACGACTTCCAGTCTAACTCCTGTTATAGAGTGGTCTTACGATATTGATACTCGCGAGTTCGAATGTGATCAGCAAGGAATGGCAAAGGCATTTGGGATAAGTACGCCAGTAACTAGCCTAAATAACTTGTTTGATCATATGCTGATGGGGCAACAAGAAACGCTAAAACAACGAATTCTAGAAGTGGAACTCTTTGGCGGACGGGGGCGGCTTTCTTGTTGCATGATGCTAAAAAACGTTAACTTAGTGCACGTTACTATTAGTTTTGAAAGGCTCAATAAGCGCATTATCCAAGGCACTATCATTCCACAATTAACAATCACTGGTTGCGAGGAGTTAGCGACAATCCTCGAAACGATTTTTGATTTGCCGAATGTAGGAGTTTTAGTTGCCGATGAAGATACGCGCATCTTAGGTTGTAACCGTGCCTTTGAGTTACAAATGGGTTATCAAAACCGAGATCTGGTTGGGCTTAAAACTCATATTTTCAGTACCTCTCACCATAGCCAAGCGTTTTATGATCAGCTGTGGCAGCAAATTAATGATGAAGGATGTTGGTGTGGTAACTTGCTGAGCAAAACAGCAAACGGTAGCAACCAAGCTCATCATCTTTGTATTTACCGACTTACGTTTCACTCTGGACGAATTCTTTATCTCGGATTTTCTACGGATATTTCTGCTTCGTTGTTGTGGATGAAAAATCGTTGTGAACAACAGCATGATTGGGCTGCCTTTTTACCGACGAGGAAAGAATTTGAACTCCAATTAGCTACCTTAGCGAATGAAAGCAGAAATAAAGAACTCAACATTGTTATGACACTAAGACCCAAGTTTTCGGAGAGATACTTGCTTGAACAGCAATTAGGTTTTGCAGATTTTATTATGCGAAGTCGCTACACCAGTATTGCGGGGCAGTTATCTCGGGATGTGTTTGTCGTATGCTTGCAGACCCCTCATTGTCAATGGTTGAGCCCGGTTCGTTTGATCCAAATTGCCATGAAAGGGTTCTTTAATGAGCTTAGAAATGAAATGGGCACAAAAATGCATGCCACTATCGTTAAAGGCCAAACTGGTGTGTCAATCCTTGGCTATGATACGAACCGACCAAGACAAGCGCTAGCACATGCAGCGCAAGCAATGTTGTCCTCTATTTCCGGTGAAGGTAGCTATTTCAACTTTTACGACAGTGAACTTCACTCTGAATTAGTGAAGCGCCAACATCTCGAGGCGTTTTTGGAGGCGCAAATAGAGAGTGGGCTAGTGGACGTTTACTTTCAACCGATTATCGACGTTCAAACCGGAAGCGTGGTTAAGTTCGAGGCTCTCGCACGCTTCTATGATGAAAATGATGCGTATTGCACGCAAAAGATGATCGCTATTATTGAAGATCTAGAACTCATAGCGGCACTTGATGATGTGGTCTGCCAAGCTGCGTTGAAGCACTTTCCGCGCTTACAAGAAATTTATGGCGAGGAAGTGGGCGTGACCATCAATCGCTCCCTCAATACGAAATTGGATTCTCTTCAGATCCTTCAGCGGTCGCATGATTTGATTAAAGCCAGTGGTGTAGACCCTAAGCGAGTAACTATCGAGCTAACAGAAACCGCGTATTTTGAACAAGATGAGGAGCATACTCGAGCTCTAGAGGAAGTGCGGAAAGAGGGCATTGAGATCGCGATTGATGACTTCGGTACTGGGTATTCTTCTTTTTCTTATCTAGAAAAAGGGCAGTTTGATTTACTGAAAATAGACCGAAAATTCATCAAGAACATTCATAAAGGGAGCACCAGCTATAACATTGTGAAAATGGTCACCGAGCTTGCACAGCAAATGAATGTAAAAGTGGTTGCTGAAGGCGTGGAATCTAAGCAAGAACTTCAAGTATTGGCAGAAATCGGTGTCGATTACATGCAGGGCTTTCTATTTTCTGCTGCCGTGCCTGTCGATTTGATGGATAAAGCGGACAGTTATGAGCATCTGTTCTCTGACATCGCGATTGAGTCTAAGCAAAGTGATGTGTTGCAATCTTTGAGCCATGAACAAGTCAGGTCTATGGACCCTGGAGAACCGCTCTCCTTGGCAGTGGAGTACATGAATTTGAATCCAAGCTTGCCTTTAGTTGTTCTCAATGAAAATCGTTGTGTTGGGTTAATTACGAAAGAGACGGTGAATTTACACCTAACGCCCTCGATGGGCACAGAGCGAGAAACTGAACGAGAAAGCCGAATTTGGAAACGTCCTGTTAATCAGATAATGAGCACCGAATTTGTGTTGGTTGATGAGGATTTACCTGTCTCTGTTATTCGAGAGTTGGTTAAAACCGGCATTCGTTTCCCTTGGGTATTGTGTAATACCAAAGAAGAGTACCGTGGAGTTTTAACGCAGGAAGACGCGTTGAAGTATCTTGCTTCTCTGTGAATAAAATTGTCTTACCGTTTTAGCTCATTTGGGGGCCGACTTTCGGTGGTTTGGCGATAGTTGATTTGATATTATCGCCCCCCAAAATGACTTTTTAGCGTGCATTCAACATGATTCAACAATTGCTGGTTACTTTCCCTCCGATGCTATTTGGCGCACAAGCGCTACTGACTTTGCTTCTAATCAAGGGCGATATTTGTCCTGGTCAGCGAGGACGTCTTCATAAAATGTTGCCTGCAGTAGCTGTATTGTGGCTCGCTGTTGCGTCACTTCGCATTGAAGCATTTATGATCGTGTTTGCTATTTTCTACTTCTATTCTCAGGTTCAAACCAAGAAAACGCGTGAAAAAGGGCCACTATGGGCGATGCATTTAGCGAATGGTTTGGCCTTTGCGTATGTGAGTATTCAAGTATTTGAGCAATCAAGCTGGCCAGCATCGATAGCGATGGCGCTAATGATATTTTTCCTTGGGGCGTCATTTTCTCAATTGCTGCTTACGATAGCTCGCAGCAGATTACAGGCATTTCACCGTATTTTACCAGTTACGGGCATTGTGTCTGGAATGCTATTAGTCATCGCAACGTTGTTTGCTTCTTACCAGTTAAATGAAGCTGCACTGAACGCTGCAACACAGCCAATCTTGCTGTCTTTAGCTATGCTAATTTCTTCAATTATTGTGTGGTGTTGGCATATTTTTACGCATAAGAAACCAGAAAAGGTGCAACTGAGCGTTGCCTTGTTTCTAGCACTCGCGTCGATGACGAGCCTGCAAGGTTTATTCTCTCTCGCGGCTTAACCTCTATTCTAAAGACAAAGCTAGACAGCTTATATCCAAGTGCTTTCTTGGTGCTTGGGTATAAGGTGATCACGTTTTAGATCGCACTCACTTTAAATTCGCGTGATTACTACTACGCTTGTTTATATACCTTGTCGAAGAGGAGAGTCGCGATGGATTTAAGCAATGTAGGTAATCTGGACAGCACTATTTTGCTAGGTATCGTCAACGAAAAGCTACGTTTAGAGTGCGACAGTTTTGACGAGTTAGTATCAGTGTATGAGATGGATGTAGAGTCTGTAGTCGGCAAGCTTGATATGCTCGGTTATCAGTACGATCCATTGACTAACCAATTTAAAGCATATCAACGCTAAGCCTTTCATAATCCAAATCTTTTAAGCCACCTTGATTCCGTCAAGGTGGCTTTTACATTGTAGCCTCGCGGTTGCGAAAAAAGCTTGTAAGTAACGCTTCTCTTTCTCTGAGTGACGCGTTGCTGCAAACAAGCGACGCCATAAGCCTTGGCCGAAAGGTTTACTGGTAATAAGACCTTGGCGAGAAAATTCAGAAATCGCCCAATTGGGTAGTGCGGCCACCCCCAATCCAGCAGAGACCATCTGAACTAACATGAGAGTGTTGTCGGCTTGCTTCCATTTCGCAGGTTCTATTCCTGCTGGCTGAAGAAAGTGTTTTACGACGTCTAGCCTTTGTTTTTGAACCGGATAAGAGAGCATGGTTTGATCTGCGAGATCTTGCGGATCAATAATGTCTTTTTCCGCCAATGGGTGGTTGGTTGCGGTAATTAAACGCATTTCAAAGTCGAATAGAGGCTCGTAGTGGACTTCAGATCGAGGTTGGATATCGGAAGTAATAACGAGATCGAGTTCGCCTGCCAATAGAGCTGGGAGTGGTTCAAAGCCAAAACCAGAGGAAAAGTCCAATGTTACGCTAGGCCAAGCAAGTTGGTACTCCCTAAGTGCAGGCATTAGCCATTGGAAGCAAGAGTGACATTCAATGGCCATATGTAATCGGCCATTGACGTCCTCTTTCAAGCTCGCTAAATCATTTTCTGCTCTTGCGAGTTTCGGAAGGATATCTTCTGCAAGACGCAATAGGATTTCTCCCTCTGAAGTGAACTTCACCGGACGAGTCTTTCTCAGGAACAGTTGCCCTCCAATTCGCGCCTCCAAATCTTTGATCTGATGAGACAGTGCCGACTGAGTGAGATGTAAAGCGGTCGCTGTTGCCGTTAGAGAGCCAGTGTCTCGAAGCGAAGTGAGTGTCCGCAAATGTTTTAGCTCTATCATGAATTCCTTTCATCCTTTGTTGCTCGCTATGAACAGAATAGCAATCGTGTAAATAACTTAACGACAAAAAATGGATATGTAAACGTCTAGACGTCTATTTGTTGTGTTTATTTGCGAATCATGTCGCCTCATGATGAATTTTTTTAATAAACAAGTTGAATAAATGGACGTTGTTCAAACCGCAGATGAGAGCGATAGTTTAGCCATCCAGACATCTTTCATGACGAAAGATACTCTGACCCAAACAAATTAAACAAGATTGAAAAAGGAATAGGGACATGGCTACAACAACGCACGTACTAGGTTATCCACGCATCGGTGAAAAACGAGAATTAAAATTCGTTCAGGAAAAATACTGGCGCGGAGAAATTGATCAAGCAGAGCTTAAAAAGGTTGGAGCAGATCTGCGCGCTAAAAACTGGCAAACGCAAACAGATGCTGGCTTGAGTTTTACCACCGCTGGCGATTTTGCTTGGTACGATCATGTACTGACGACCACGTTGTTACTGGGTCACGTGCCAAAACGTCACGCAGACGGTTTCCCTGATTTGGATACGCTATTCAAAGTGGGTCGCGGTCAATCTCAAGCGGGTTGCGGCTGTGCGGGCGCTGCAGCATCGGATATGACTAAATGGTTCAACACAAACTACCACTACATCGTACCTGAATTTAGCAAGGACGATACATTTGAAGTGAGTTGGCCTCAACTGTTTGAAGAAGTCAACGAAGCAACCCAAGCTGGGCATAAAGTGAAGCCAGTTTTGCTTGGTCCAGTCAGTTATCTTTACTTAGGTAAAGAGGTAGAAGAAGGGTTCGATCGCCTGACGCTACTGCCACGATTGCTTACGGCTTACCAAGCTATTTTGGCAAAGCTCGCAAGTCAAGGTGTTGAGTGGGTTCAGATTGATGAGCCAATTTTGTCACTGGAGCTAGAAAGCAAATGGGCTGATGCGTTCAAGCTAGCGTACCAAGTGATTCGAAGCGATGTAAAAGTGCTGCTAACGACGTACTTTGACTCTATAAGCGATACGCTAGACAAAATTGTAAAGCTACCAGTGGATGGTTTACATATCGATTTATCTGCCGCGCCTCAGCAGCTTGACGACGTGGTTGCCAAACTACCGGAGGGGTGGGTGCTGTCTGCTGGCGTGGTCAACGGTCGTAACGTGTGGCGCTCGGATTTGAGTGCGCAACTTGAACGTCTACAGCCAGTAAAAGAAAAACTGGGCGACAACCTTTGGGTTGCGAGCTCATGCTCTTTGCTACATAGCCCGGTTGATCTGGAACAGGAAACAGAACTCAGTGAGGAAGTGAAAAGCTGGTTTGCGTTCGCAAAACAAAAAGTAACAGAAGTCGCCTTGCTTGGCCGCGCACTCGATGGTGATCAAGATGCGATTCTCGCTTGTGATACCTACAGCCAGCCAATCAAAGCACGTAAAACGGCAACGCATGTGAATAAGCCACAAGTTCAAGCACGTTTAAACAGTATTACTGCGTCACTTGCCGAGCGCAGCGCACCTTACGCGGAGCGTGCTGCGCATCAAGCTGAAGTATTGGGCTTGCCTTTGTTGCCAACAACGACAATCGGCTCTTTTCCTCAAACGGATGAAATCCGGGTGCAGCGCAGCGCTTATCGTACAGGTCAATTATCTGAGTCTGAATATATCCAAGCACTTAAAGGACATATTGCTGACGCAGTAAAACGTCAAGAGGCGCTCGACCTAGATGTGCTAGTTCATGGTGAAGCAGAGCGTAACGACATGGTGGAATACTTCGCTGAGAACTTGGCGGGTTTTCAAACGACCAAATTTGGTTGGGTACAGAGTTATGGTTCTCGCTGTGTGAAACCTGCCATTGTAGTTGCTGACATTGAACGTGAAAAACCGATCACAGTTGAATGGTCGACGTACGCACAATCGCTAACCAGCAAACAGATGAAAGGCATGTTGACTGGACCAGTAACGATTTTATGTTGGACGTTCCCACGTGAAGACATCACACGTCAAGAAATTGCGCAGCAACTTGCTTTGGCACTACGTGATGAGGTGTCTGACCTGCAAGATGCAGGCATCAATATCATTCAAATTGATGAGCCAGCCATTCGAGAAGGTTTACCACTCAAAAAACGCGATCACAAAGCGTACTTAGAATGGGCCGTAAATGCGTTTAAGGTCTCTGCGGCAAGTGCAAAACCAGAAACTCAGATTCACACTCATATGTGTTACAGCGAGTTCAATGAAATCATTGATTCGGTTGCGGCACTCGATGCGGACGTCATTACCATTGAAACATCTCGCTCAAATATGGAGCTGCTGAAAGCATTTGAAGAGTTCAATTACCCGAACGAAATTGGCCCTGGTGTTTATGACATTCACTCACCAAACATTCCTACGGAAGAATGGATTGAAGGTTTAATCAAGAAAGCGGCAGAAAAAATTCCGGCTCAACATTTGTGGGTAAACCCAGATTGTGGTCTGAAAACACGAAACTGGAAGGAGACAGAAGCCGCATTGGCAAATCTGGTTTCAGCGGCGAAGAAGCTCCGTGCTGAGCTGGCGTAACACATCGTTGCAGCAAATAAAAACGGAGACTGTGGTCTCCGTTTTTCTATTCTTAATTGTTAACTTTCGTTTTCAGATTATCCAATAATAGCGAATCATCGTCTCATGCCGAAAGCAACAAAAATTACTGTAGCTACTTCACCTGAGTACAAGTCTGTGCGGAAACCAACTCATCTGCCATCAACTGACCGCGAGAATTACGTACCTTAATACGATACATCAAGCCCATATCAATTTGCTTGCGAACTTCTGGGTTGCTGCAGTAGGTATAGATACTGGTATTCAGTACTTGATTTAACGGCTTTGCACCGAGTGCGCCATCGTTATAAATCATCATCATCTCTACAACATTTTTGTTGGATGAGACACGCATTATTTGCAGTGGACCGTACTCTAAAGGGAGACCCGCAGACAAGACTCCTGCTCGGTTTGATGCCATAAGCTCAAGTTGGCGCTGATTATCATCGGTTGATGAACAGCCAGCCAGAGCACCAAATACCAAGAAAAGACACAGTAATTTTTTCATAAATTAAAACACTTTTTTGAACGGTTTCACGATTACATGATCGTAAACACCAGCCGCTACATAAGGATCGGCTTCTGCCCACGCTTTAGCATCCTCTAGAGAAGCGAATTCAGCGATGACAGTTGAGCCCGTAAATCCAGCTTCACCAGGATTGTCAGAATCTATCGCAGGCATCGGACCAGCTGTAAGAAGGCGGCCTTCGTCTTGTAGCTTTTGTAAGCGATCCAAGTGTTGTGGGCGAACGCTCATGCGTTTTTCCAACGAGTTCTCAACGTCCTGTGAAAAGATGACATACCACATAGCATAGTTCCTTAATTGGTAGGGTAAAGTGTTAATTTAACGCCTTTTTTGTGTCTCTCACAAGTGAACAACAGAAAATGTGAGATCCTTTCTAACTGTTAGCGTTGTAGGTTGACTAATTCTGAACCGGACGCGGTTTACCTTCACTGTCAATGGCTACGTAGTTGAAGGTCGCATCACAAACCATGAAGCGTTCGCCAACACCGTGAGCTTTGACGGGTTTGACCCATACTTCCAAATCGACACTCATGGATGTGCGGCCGATCTTAGTGCATTCGCCGTAGCAGCATACGACATCGCCCACACCAACAGGTTTTTTGAACGTAATGCTTGATACCGAAACGGTGACAACGCGACCACAAGAGATCTCTTTTGCCAGAATCGCGCCTGCTAAGTCGAGCTGTGACATTATCCAACCGCCAAAAATATCGCCATTGGCGTTTGTATCTGCAGGCATTGCAAGGGTACGAAGCAGCATTTGACCTTTCGGAGAGCTAATTTCTTGACTCATTGTGACATCCTAAATCTTAAAGGCGCTCAAACTAAGCGCCAACATAGTAAATACCTAGAACCAAAGGTCCTTAAAAAACCGCAGATACCGGACCAGAGAAAGTTGGTTTACAGCAGCAAGAATGGTCTGAAAACGGTACGTTGTTTGAGCGGTTTACTGATACATGGAGCAAAACAGCGACCCTAAGGTCGCTGTGAAGTCGCGGATTATAGCAAAACTGAGTTTTTAATCATCAGTGGACACATCGGATGAGTTATTTTTTTGTTCTTTTGGCATGTGTTTATAAATGTAAAAGCCAGTCACAATCATGTAGGCAAATGTCGCGATCAACATTCCAAATACTTTGAAGTTAACCCAAACATCCAATGGCAATTCGTAAGCAATATAAATATTTAGGCCAGCGAAGAATGAGAAGAAGCCAACCCAAGCCCAGTTAATCTTTGCCCAAACAGCGTCAGGTAACGTAATTTCCTTGCCTAGCATACCTTTGATGGCTGATTTTCCCAATGCGTGGCTCACTGCTAAGCCAATCGCCAGAATCGCGTAAATGATGGTGACTTTCCACTTTATAAAATTGTCGTCGTGGAAGAAAAGGGTCATGCCACCGAAGATAGTAACGATAACAAATGTTATTAGTTGCATCTTTTCGACTTTCTTATACAGCGCGTAGGTGACGACAAGCTGAATGGCTGTTGCTACGATCAGTGCACCTGTCGCCACGTAGATGTCGTACAGCTTGTATAAAGCGAAGAAAATGATGAGTGGTATAAAGTCTAGGATCTGCTTCATGATGGCAAAATCTACCTAATTGTTGAATTGAAGACAGTCTAACGGAATCTGACAAGATGTGAATACTGAGGAAGTTAAGGTAAGAATAGTAACGCTTAGTATATCGTACAGCCCGCAAGCTTCTTCCATGTCGAAACAGCATATGGAAGGAATAAAAATTGCCGCGATGAGGCGGCAATAAAGTTGAGAGTTTTAAACCTTAAGCCACACGTTGATATTGGGAAATAAGCGTTTTTACATCTTCTAAATAGCCTTCCCGTAGTAAGTTATCGACCGTTGCTTCTAGCTCTTCGAGAGACATCGTGAAGCAAGTGGATTTACCAGTCATCAGGCTCAGATATTGATGATACTCTTCTTCTGTATAGTGGCCTAAGCGATCAAGTAACAGTGTTTTGATTCCGTGATGAATCAGGCCGTAGTATGTATGTCGATGAAGTAACATGGCGATCTCCTTATCAAGCTCATACGCTACTCTTTTGCAGCCTGCTTGACCTTCTGGATAATTCGATTTACTCCAATAATGCACATCTAGTGCCAATTCTATATTTGCAAATTAAAAAGTGTTGGAAGGTGCAAAATTCTCGTTCTGTAACCATCTTTGGATGACGACTTGAAGTGCATTTAACGTGGTGGGCTTTTCGAGTCTGTCATCCATGAGTTTCGAAATTAGCTCCAACTCTCTAGCTCCAGACTCACCAGATAAGGCAATGATTGGAACGGAGGATGTGATTTGCTTAATCCGTTGGCTTGCGTCAAATCCATTCATTACCGGCATTTGGACATCCATAAGAACGAGATCAATCTTGTGAGAGTGGAATAGTTCTACCGCAGAGGCTCCATTATTTGCTTGTAAGCTGTTGACTCCCAATCTTTTTAAATACATCTGTACCAAGGTGCGTTGCACCTCTTTGTCATCAACAATGAGCACTGTTGGTGCATCTTTACATACTTGTACGTGTTGAGCTGAATGATTTTCAGAATGTGATGGAGTTGCTTTCCAGTTATCAAAGTCCGGTGCTCTCAATGTCTCTGGTTTTGGTGCGTTTGGTACGACTGGGAAATACAAGTAGAATTCTGTGAACTCGCTCAATTCAGACTGGCACTCTATTCGTCCTCCGAAGGAGCGCATAACACGTTGGCAATAGCCCAAACCTAAGCCACTGCCTCCGCTTTTTTGATACGAGAAAAAGTCATCAAATATCTTGTGTAAGATACTGCGATCTATACCTGGCCCACTATCTCGGAAGATCAGAATGTTTTCGTAAGCCCCCGTCTGGGTACGAATCTCAATTTGACTGTCGGGATAAGAATCAAAATAGTAGATAGCGTTACGAATCAAATTGAAAATGACAAAGTTAAACAGGGTCTCATTTAACTTCGCGACAAAATCGTGTGCCTGTGGCAGGTTAATTCTCTCAATTATTTGATCGTTTTCAAAACCATAACGGCTTACTGCTTGGTCGATGGCTTTATGTATGGAAGTGAGAGCTAAAGGCTCATGCTCTGGTGAGCTGTCGCTAACTTCTCGTAAAATAATATCGATAAGTTGTCGACCGCGTTGTATAGCGGCTTCACCTTTATCAATTTCTCTTTTTAGCATATCCAGTGAGGCGTTTGACTCTATATGCTGTTTTAAAGCTTCAAATTGTAATTGTACTTGAGCGAGAGGGTTACGCATTTCATGTGCAATGGAGTTAGCCAGCGCACGGCTTTGGCGTACCTTTCTATCGGCTTCAATGGTGCTCTGGATGCGAACTAATAACGTTTGCAGAGCTGAGATTTCTTCATTAGAAAACAGCTTATTATCTATTTTATGTGAAGAAATCAGCAAGTGAGTAACAGATTTTCCACGACCGAAGAGAGGCATAACGAGCGCAGTATTGCTTGAGCGCATACGCTCGTAGAGCTTTCTCATCGACCCTTTAGAAGAGGAGGCATAATCAATTTCTTCAGACAACTCATCAAGCACGAGAACTGACTTGCTTGACGGCAGGTACTCTTCGTAAAACGTTTCTGTGTAATTGCTAGTGACTAGCTGTAGCTTGTTGTTTGGTATGTTAAGTAACGATGCCAACTGACGCATAGCATCATCTATTGAGCGTTTAAACTCTTCCTCTAACCCAAGGATTTGCTGAACGGGAGTGTGTCGTTTCCCATAAATAAAGTATGAAGCGAAACGACTGACTCGCTTAAAAAGCAAGTGCCAACTGATACCGATAAGCGCGCATAAAGGTACCGCAACAAGCCATTGGTTATCTTCAGAGATAGGAATAAATATCGCCCCTAGCGGCAGAACAAAAATGGCGCAGACTAAGAGCGCGCTTACCGTTAAGTACGTGAGATATTTAGCGCTGTAGAAGCGGGAGGTAAGTAGGGCATAGCCCACAAACAACATTTCGCTGATTGAAAGTGCTGGTGGTAACCAAGTTAGGGAGAAGTCGCCAAGGAAATACGTCATTCCAAGGTGTATCACTGCCGTAGATAACATGAATACCAAAATGCCAGCGATCATATAGTTGCTTTTTGCTAGCGTGAGCTTGCTGCTGTTAGCGCGCATGGCAATCAAGTTAAGCAGCGTTAGTACCACGAAAGCTAGCAAACTAATGAAAAAATATGAGGTATGTGGGCCAAATTCAATGACGAACTGGCTTGGACCACTAATGGTGACATTTTCGACAGTAAGATTCGGCACTAAGTTGATGTACAGTGAATACGTTGCTAGTGCGACAAAGACGACTTTTTGCCAGACTTTGACCGCTGTTTTTTTAACATCTGCGGTTAACTGGCAAGAAAAATAGAATGCAAACGCAAAGGCGAAAAAAGACGCTAAGTTCGCTAACTTAGCCATAAAAATACCACCAACAGAGCCTAATTCTGGCAATAAATCGGTATGGAAATAGGCGTTGCTGCTTATCCAAACAATGACACAGCTGGAATAAGCGATGTAAGGCGCGTGATGCGAGCCTAAGATTGATTCACTCTTCTGTTTTAGGCGATAGCAGTAATACAGTAGCCAAGCGAATACTATTAGTACAGTCGCGTACAATGCCATTGCTTTTGGGTAAAAGAGACCATGCAAATGAACATCAAGCATGCTCATTCACCTTTTTATCCATTCTTTTTGTTCGTACGCAATGTTTGTAGTCGCGAAATTGTATGTCTTGAAATGCTTCAACCATCATACCTAAATTCCAGAAACCGCGGTATGTCTTGGTACCGTCACCGTTAATGTCGCGGTATCCTGAGTGAAAGTAGGCACTTAAATCAATAGATTGATAGAAATTTAACATAAATACTTGCTCAATAATGGTAAAGCCGAGCTTATAGCCTGTTTTATAAAGCTCACTCATCATTGTTTTTTGCGCCAGATACAAAAAATACAGCTTTTGTTGGATGTTGCCTCCCACCGTAAGGCGCAGCACTTCGCAAACCGCTTCAGTGTTCTTTACACGAGATTGAAACTGAGCATCAAACTCAATAAGAGTGTGCTCATGAGTTAGAGCACGACACCCCAAAATACCCAGTTGATTGAGAACACTGTACCCATGATTAGGAAAGCAAAACTGCCATTGTTCGTTACTAAACTGTGGTGAGTAACTGAGCCAGTTATTTCGTTGATGCCAGCTTTGCACTAAAGCGGAGGAGACCATGATTGGTGAAGATGACGATTTGAGCAAGAGCGCAAAGTGCTGCCCTTTTTGCGAGAGTGATAAAAGAGGCAAGATTTCAAACCATTGTTCAGTTTGGACGAAAAGCTCAAGATTACTCAGTGTGATCGCTTCGGAAATCGGCATTAACGCTGCATGATTTGGCAGCATTACCTCAAGATCGCAATCTGCGATATCTTCAATTAACACGCTAGTATAGCTGTGGTCGTCAAACGGAAGCGGAGTAGGAATCGCAGCTTCGTTTGAAGGATATTTTTGCTTGATTGCTTCGATCTCGCATTGACACCAGAAAACCATCCAATGCGGGTAACAATCTGCGGCAAGTTGTTCAAGTAAATGAATCTCTTTGGAGAAACCTGTCGGATACTGTTGCACTAAATCTCGATAATCCATTAACTCAAATAGTGCAGAAAGACTTTTTGATGCGTGTTTAGGAAAGAGAGATTTAAGCAGTTTTATTCGATACAGAGCAACCTGTTGAAAAAGAGCATCTCGTTTTTGTTTCGTTAGGGTAAGAATAACTGAGTCAACCAGTGCCTGCTGCTTTGATTCGATCGGCAAATTTGTTTTGGTGAGATATTCCAAAGATTGCTCAAGACTCATGATATAACCTAGTTCTAACGTTTTGTTATATTTTGTAATGGTTTATATCATTTTGAAAAATTTATGCCATCGGTTTCTATTTGTATAGTTACGTAATGCAAGAAAAGACAAAAAAACCGCTCATTATGAGCGGTTTTTGGTCTATTCAAGAAAGGGTTAGGCTTCTTGCTTTTTTAGCTCAGCTTCTGCCGTTTCTTCTTCAATTAGCGCATCAACGATAACTGCACATGCAGCATCACCTGTGATGTTCAGTGCTGTACGAATCATATCGAAAATACGGTCAAGAGCGAATAGCAGCGGTAGACCTTCAATTGGAATGCCAGCGGCAAGAAGCACGGCAACCACTAGGAAAGAAGGGCCAGGAACACCCGCTTGACCAACCGCACCCAATGTAGACGTTACGATAATTGCAATGTAAGCGCCCATGCCTAGATCGATATTGAACAGTTGAGCAAAGAAGATAGCAACCAAGCCATAGTAAATCGCATTACCTGACATGTTGATCGTTGCGCCTAGAGGCAGAACAAATGATGCAGTTGAATTTTTTACGCCCAGCTCTTTTTCACAGGTGTCCATTGTGACAGGCAGTGTTGCCATAGAAGACGCTGTTGAAAGCGCAACTGCTTGCGGTTTCTTCATTGAAGACAGGAATTTCTTCGCAGATGTCTTCGTGAAAACATGCACCATTGCTGGGTAAACAACGAAACCGAAGATTAGGATGGCGGCAACGTAAACAACGAACAGTTTAAACACCACCATTAGCGCACCAAAACCGAACGTACCGACGGCTTCTGCCATCAGACCAAATACACCGATAGGTGCAATGATCATTACTTTGTTGATCATCCAAACCATTGCGTCAACGATGCAGTTAACACCATTGATGATTGGTTCACGACGTTCTTTTGCTTGCTTAGAAATCGCAATACCAAAGAACATACAGAAAACGAGGATCTGTAGGATGTTTGCTTCATTTAGTGATTGGAAAACGTTGGTTGGGATCATACCAGTGATGGTTGCCCAGAAAGTAGGTAGTTCACCTTTTGAAGCGTATTCTGCTGAGAACATGCCTTCAACGCCAGAGACGTCGATACCCATGCCTGGTTGGAATACTTCACCCATAAATAGTGCAAGCGCAACGGCTAGGGCGGATGTTAAACCAAAATAACCTAGAGTGACGATACCAACTTTACCTGCTGACTGGCTGTTCCCAAGACCAGCGGCGCCAGAAATCAAGGCTACAGCGACCAAAGGAATAACCAACATTTTGATTAAGTTGATAAAGATAGCACCTAAAGGAGCGAACACTGTCGCATCATGACCCATCATGGCACCAACGGCTGTGCCCACGATCATGGCGATTACGACTTGTACGCCAATGTTGTTTAGCAAACTCTTTTCTTTTAACACTTCCATAACCTCTGTGCTAATAAAATGTAAAATCCTAAAATTACCCACTAACCATAAATGGATTTACGGATAATTATCTCGCCTTGCTTTTTACACTTATCGTTTACAATTGGCAATATGCAGCAAGGTATTATTGATGGATTAATCGATATTTTATTGACGAACGATAAAGTTTTGTTCAGTAGCAAACGTTTGCTATTGATTTTTCTTATAAGGGTTACGCTTGGGATTGTTCAAGTTTATTTTTCTTTATTTGTTTTCTTTTTGTTAATTTTAACCGCTTTTGTATTTGCTATTGCAGTCAGAGTTTTTAGTGACTTGGGGTGATATTTATAACAATTCATCTCTTTCAAGCTCACACTTTTATTAATTTGCCTTCTGAAATGTTAATTGCTTTACATTCTTAGTCCTGATTGCGTTGTAAACATAATGTTAAATGGTAATGACTGGTGAGAATCAAATGCTGACGATCCAGTGTTAAGGATAACTTGCTTAGTTAATGCTCCTGAGCTGATTAGACGAGAAAGACAAGTAAGAGGTGAAGAGACTATGATGAATCTTGCTGCTGCGTTACAAAGAAATGCTGCGAGTAAACCAGATAAAACGGCGTTGATATGTGGCGCTGAAAAGATAAATTATGCGCAGTTTAATGCGATCGCCGGCAAGATCGCAGCGTCTTTAATCAATAAAGGCGTAAAGCCAGGTGACCGCGTTGCGATTTCATGCCCAAACATTCCTTTTTTCGCGTTTGTTTATTATGCAATACAAAAAGCTGGCGCGGTTGCAGTCCCATTAAATGTGCTTTTGAAAGCGCGAGAAATTAAGTATCACTTAGAAGATTCAAAAGCGAAGTTTTATTTCTGCTTTGAAGGGACGAAAGAACTGCCAATGGCAAAAGAGGGCGTCAAAGCCTTTGAACAAGTCGATACATGCGAAGGCATAGTCGTACTGACTCAATCTCAAGATCAAAGCTATTGGAATGGTGTAATAACTCTCAATGCGTTTATAGCCGATGTCCAACCGTTGCCGGATTATATACCGCGTAATGCGGATGATACTTGTGTGGTTTTGTATACATCAGGGACGACAGGCTTACCAAAAGGCGCTGAGCTGACCCAGCAGAACATCATAATGAACGCTCTGGTGGCACAAAATATTATGGGCAGCCAGGCCGATGATATTCACTTAGTAACTTTGCCTTTATTTCATACATTTGGTCAAACCGTCCACTTAAATGCTAGTGTTTTGGGCGGGGCAACATTGGTGTTAGTGCCTAGGTTTGAGCCTAAACATGTTCTTGAGCTGGTGGAAAAACATAGGGTGACGATATTTGCTGGTGTGCCAACGATGTACATCGGTCTGCTTCATGTGCAGCATCAATTTGATACCTCGTCATTGCGTGTTGCAGTAAGCGGTGGTGCGCCATTGCCAACCGAAATCTTTCGAACCTTTGAAGAAACATTTAATGTGCCGATCTTAGAAGGATACGGGTTATCGGAGACAAGTCCTATTGCATGTTTTAATCATTTGGATCAGGAGCGCATACCAGGCTCGGTAGGTCAACCGGTTCAAGGTGTCGAAGTAAAAGTTATCGATATTGAAGGTAATGCACTACCGATAGGCGAAGAAGGTGAGATTGTTGTGCGTGGTCATAATGTTATGAAGGGATATCTTGACCGCCCAGAAGTTACTGAATCTGCGCTACAAAATGGTTGGTTCCATACTGGTGATGTGGGCCGCTTTGACAGTTCAGGTAATTTATTTATTGTCGATAGAATGAAAGATCTGATCATTCGAGGTGGATTTAATGTTTATCCCAGAGAAATTGAAGAAGTTTTCATGACTCATCCTGCAGTTTCAATGGTCGCGGTGATAGGGATTCCAAATGAAGAGTATGGCGAAGAGATAAAAGTCTACGTTATACTTAAACCAAAAGAATACATTGACGCCGATTCATTACAAAAGTGGGGTAAAGAGCAATTAGCCTCGTTTAAATATCCTCGTTATGTCGAAATTCGTGAGCACCTCCCGATGAGTGCGACAGGAAAGATTTTGAAACGTGAGTTGAAATCTGAATTGAATATAGCTTAGTCAATTCAATGGTCTTTGTGTCACAGCGCCACTTGCCTAAGCGCAAATGGTGTTGTGCTCTTGACCAATTAGATGCATAAGGTTTTTAGCTATCGTTAGACAATACTTACCGTTTGTTGAATGGATCTATTACTCGAGTTCTTTAAAGTATTCTTCTAAGCGCTTCGGATTGGTAATGGTTACTGAGCCATAGTTTAGCTCTAGCATCCCGATACTTTCTAATCGTTTTAGTATCTTGTGTACACTCTGACGAGTTAGCCCCATCATGTTAGCGATATGTTCTCTTGTTACCCTGACAACGCATGGTCGAGTATCGATCGCTTGATTAAGTTGGTATTCAGCAAGTAGCAGCAACCTTTTGGCGACTCGTTCTTCAATTCCTCTAATCGCGTCATCTTCGATAACAGAAATAGCAGACCACAAGCGGCGGCTAAGTAAGTCGAGTATAGTGGGGTAACTTTGAGGGTATTTGGCGAGTAATTGGCGAAATTTATCTCCAGGAAGCTCCATTACAGTCACGTCCGAATGCGCGGTCGCACCAAAAATACGAGGCATGCCGGGAGAAAAAACATTGTCTCCAAACCAGCCACCAGCTTCGAAAATCATCAGTGTGACTTCTTTGCCTTTTGAACTAATTGAGTTCACTCTCACTGCACCTTGAGCTATGACCATAAGAGAAGATTGAAGCGCACCTTTATTGCAAATCAGTGCTTTTTCGTCGAAGCAGCGAACCTTAGTCATTTGCGCTGCTTCACTAAGCCCTTTATCTGGCAGCCCTGATAGTACAGGACATTTGGCTAGCAGTGTTTTGACTTCTTCCATGTAGCAACCTTACTGCACATTGCTTTATTGAGTTAGTTAAGTTACCCAAGCTTAACACTCTTTGAGTGCTCTGCTTGAGATAGATTTGGAAAGTGCGGGCGTTGAACAAAAAATGACGTGGTATAAACGCGATAGTAAGAAAACGCCCACTAAACATAATGTTAAGCGGGCGTTGTTGTGTCATATCAAACTGAAATTATTTTTGAGTGGCAGCTTTCATTGCAGAAACGAATTCACCTAGCTTGTCGAGCATAATTTGTGGCTGCTCAACGTTCGCTTCAATGATTTTTACCACGGCTGAACCAGAAATTGCACCAGCCGCACCAGATTCTAGTGCTTGTTTCACCTGTGCAGGCTCAGAGATGCCAAAACCAAGTAGCGCTGGTGGTGCATCAAATTGGTTCAGTCTATCGAGCATATGACCTACAGGCATGTTTGCTTTGGTTTCTGCGCCAGTAACACCTGCACGAGAGAGTAGGTAAGTGTATCCGCCACCCAACTCTGATACTTGCTTCAGTGTTTCATCACTTGCCGTTGGTGGTGCGATGAAGATTGGGTGAATACCAAACTTTTCTGCAGCAGCAACAAATTCAGCACTTTCATTAGTTGGTACGTCTGCAATCAAAACAGAATCGATGCCTGCTTTTGCACAACGCTCATAGAAGTTCTCGATACCACGAGAGTAAACAAGGTTCGCGTACATCAGAAGGCCAATAGGCAACTCTGGGTACTTAGCTCGGATCTTACCGATTTGCTCGAAGCAGATATCTGGTGTTGCACCTGAATCTAACGCGCGAATGTTAGCGCCTTGGATGGTTGGGCCATCGGCTAGCGGATCTGAAAATGGAATACCAAGTTCAAGGGCATCTGCGCCAGACTCAACCAGTGTTTCCATGATTTTGTAAGACTGCTCTGCGTTTGGATCGCAAACCGTTACGAACGGTACAAACGCGCCTTGGTTCTTTTCGTTTAGGCGCTCAAACATCTTTTCATAACGGCTCATTAGATTGCTCCTTTTTCTTCTAGGATGGCATGCACAGTGAAGATATCTTTATCACCACGACCAGATAGGTTAACAACCAACAATTGCTCTTTTTCTGGGTTCTCACGAGCCATACGCAGTGCATGAGCCAGTGCGTGAGAAGATTCTAGAGCAGGGATGATACCTTCGTGACGCGCAATCTCTTGGAATGCTTCTAGCGCCTCATCATCTGTTACGTTGTCGTATTCAGCACGGCCGATTGCGTTTAGGTGGGCGTGTTGTGGACCAACTGAAGGGAAATCAAGACCAGCAGATACTGAGTAAGACTCTTCAACTTGGCCGTTTGGATCTTGCATCAATGGCGCTTTCATACCGAAGAAGATGCCTGTTTTACCATGCTTAAGTGGTGCACCGTGCTGGTCAGTATCGATACCTTTACCTGCTGGCTCAACACCAATTAGGCGAACGCTTTCTTCTTCGATGAAGTCAGCAAACATGCCGATAGCGTTTGAACCACCGCCCACACATGCGATAACCGCATCAGGAAGACGGCCTTCACGTGCCAAAATCTGATTCTTCGTTTCTTCACCAATCATGCGTTGGAAGTCACGCACGATGGTTGGGAATGGGTGAGGACCTGCCGCTGTACCTAGTAGGTAGTGCGCGTCTTCATAAGTTGCAGACCAGTCGCGTAGCGCTTCGTTACATGCGTCTTTAAGCGTTGCTGAACCCGAGTGGACAGGAATAACTTCTGCGCCCATTAGCTTCATACGGAATACGTTCGGGCTTTGACGCTCAACGTCTTTTGCACCCATGTAAACGCGACACTTAAGGCCAAGCAGCGCACACGCTAGTGCAGTTGCTACACCGTGTTGGCCTGCGCCTGTTTCTGCGATGATTTCGTTTTTACCCATGCGTTTTGCAAGTAGCGCTTGACCTAACACTTGGTTGGTCTTGTGCGCGCCACCGTGAAGTAGGTCTTCACGTTTTAGGTACAGTTTGGTTTTCGTACCTTTGGTTAGGTTACGAGTTAGAGTCAAAGCCGTTGGACGGCCCGCATACTCTTGGAGAAGCGTCATGAATTCGCTGCGGAATTCTGGATCTTCTTGCGCGTCGATAAACGCTTGCTCTAGTTGCTCCAGTGCTGGAACTAGAATTTGCGGAACGTACTGACCGCCGTATTCGCCAAAGTAGGCATTCAGTTTTGCCATCGTTATATTCCTTCTCGTATTTTTCGCTACGAATAGCTTTAAATTTTTTAGCTGATATCCAGCTTTAGTAGTTGCGAATGGCGCTGAATGCCGCAAGCAACTTCTGTGAATCTTTTTTGCCTGGTGCGCTTTCTACACCAGAGTTTAAATCTAATCCCAAGCAACCTAGTGTCGCTGCTTGTTGAGCATTTTCTGGCGACAGTCCGCCCGCTAGCATAATTTGACTTGGGTCGCCGATCAGTGACCAGTCGAACACTTGTCCGGTTCCACCTGTTTGAGTGCCAACTTGCGCATCTAATAGGTGACGGTCAATGTTGTCCGAAAGCAGTTCTGGCTTCGCATCTGTCACACCGTAAGCTTTCCAGATTTCAACACATGCTGGTAGCTCTGCTTTTAGCTGATTAACGTAAGCTTGGTCTTCTTGACCGTGCAGTTGCACCGCTTTTAAACCCAAAGAGGTCACGACAGAAGCAACAAAATCGATATCGTGATTTTGGAACACGCCTACGTAGTTAAGTGGAGCACCGCTCATGGTTAAGCGCGCACCTTCAAGGTCGACCGCACGCTTCGAATTCTCGACAAAAATCAGACCACCAAATACCGCACCAGCTTGGTACGCTTTCGCTGCGTCATCTGGGTGCGTTAAGCCACAGACTTTATTTTCGCCCAGCGTCACTTTGCGTACTGCAAGCTCTAGGTTGTCTTCCGCCATCAGTGAACTACCAATCAAGAAGCCGTCTGCGTATTCCGCTAAATCACGAACTTGTTGATGTGTATAAATGCCAGATTCTGAGATTACTGTTGCGTTAGGAGCCAGTTCGCGAATTGTCGGTGCCAGTTCTTTAGTACGATTCAAATCAGTACTTAGGTCGCGAAGGTTACGGTTATTAATGCCGATAACGCGTGCGCCTAGCTTAACTGCACGATGAAGCTCTTCTTCGTTGCTGACTTCGGTCAAGATACCCATGTTCAGGCTGTGCGCTACTTCTTCTAGCGCTTTGTACTCTTCGTCATTCAAGACAGAAAGCATCAATAGCACGGCATCAGCACTGTAATGACGCGCTAGGTAAACTTGGTAGGTATCTACCATGAAGTCTTTGCACAGAACCGGTTGTTTGACTTGACCACGGACTTGAGGAAGAAAGTCAAAGTTACCTTGGAAGTACTTCTCGTCTGTTAGGACTGAAATCGCATCAGCATGGTTGTTGTAAACCGATGCAATGTAATCCAAGTCGAAGTGATCACGAATCAAACCTTTAGAAGGAGATGCCTTCTTACATTCGGTGATGAAGGCCGTCTTTTCGCCACTCAGAGCATCGTAGAAGCTGCGGTCCGATGGAAGCAAATCAGACTGAAATGTGCTTAGCGGTTGAGACACCTTACGGTCTGCTACCCACTGATATTTGTCGCGGACAATTTTCGCCAGTACTTCTGCCATTTCTGCTTCTTTCTTAGAAACGTGTTCAGACAGGTTGTCAGCTTGCTGAGTGTTGAAGTCAGTCATCTTCTTCAATTCCTTAAGCGTGTGCGGCAAGTTGTTGTACCAATTGGTACGCCTTGCCTGAATTCATTGCCTCAATCGCTTGTTGCGTGTTGGCTTTTAAATCTTCGTGGCCGAATAGACGCATTAGCAGAGCAACGTTTACTGCCACTGCGCCCAATTGTGCGTCTGTACCTTTACCCGTCAGAATATTGGTAATGATCGCTTTGTTTTCTTCAGGATCGCCACCTTTGATTGCTTCTAGTGGGTGCGCTTCTAGACCGAAGTCTGCAGGCGTTAATTTGTATTCTGTGATCTTACCGTCTTTGATTTCGGCAACGGTTGTTTCACCGTGAATTGCTACTTCGTCCAAACCACTGCCGTGTACTACAGCGGCGCGCTTCATACCCATTTGTAGCATGGTTTCTGCGATAGGACGAACCAGTTCTTCACTGTAAACGCCCATCAATTCGATGTTAGGACGAGCAGGGTTAATCAGTGGGCCAAGAATGTTAAAGATGGTGCGTGTTTTCATGGTTTGACGCACTGGCATCGCATGGCGCACACCACCGTGGTATTGAGGTGCAAATAGGAAAGCAACACCGATATCGTCTACCGCTTTGCGCGTATCTTCTGCGCTCATAGCTAGGTTGATACCAAATGAATCAAGAAGGTCAGAAGAACCCGATTTGCTTGAAACGCTGCGGTTACCGTGTTTCGCTACTTTTAGACCACATGCTGCAGCAACAAACGCCGCAGTGGTTGAAATGTTGATGGTGTTGTGACCGTCGCCGCCAGTACCTACGATATCCGCGAAATCATAATCTGGACGAGGGAATGGGTTTGCGTTTGCCAGCAGTGCTTTTGCCGCGCCTGCAATTTCGTCTGGCGTTTCGCCTTTGATTTTTAGTGCAGTCAGCGCTGACGCCATCAAAATTGGATCTAGTTCACCACGGATAATGATGTCGAATAGCTGTTGGCTCTCTTCCTGAGTAAGCGATTCTTGCTCGTACAGTTTGGTAATAATAGGGTTGATGATTGCTTCCATATTTCCTCTCCTAAATTTCTTATGTGCCAAGTGCTTTTTAAGCAGTGAGTGGGGTCGCTGAAGTTTGTTCTTCAAGTGCCCATTCAATGGCATTGGCCAACAGTGTTGCTCCGTAGGTCGTCATAATAGATTCCGGGTGGAACTGGAACCCGCAAACTTTATCTTCTTCATGTACAACAGACATTACCAAGTCATCCACTTCTGCTGTGATGGTTAGGCTCTCAGGAACCTTGGTCGCAACCAGCGAGTGGTAACGTGCAATTGCAAGTGGTGATGGTAGGTTTTGGTAAATCGCATGGTTTTGGTGCTCCATCATAGATACCTTACCGTGAATGATTTCGCCCGCGCCAGCAACGGTGCCGCCGTATGCTTCAACAATCGCTTGGTGACCAAGACAAATTCCGATCATCGGCACTTTGCCTTTCATGCGTTGGATAAGCTCCGGCATTGAGCCTGCCTCTGACGGTGCGCCAGGACCTGGCGATAGCAGAACCACCGGGTTTTCAAGCTCGTTTATCGCTTGTTCAATGGTTTCTGCTGGAATGTTGTTTCGGTAAATCTTGACTGAGTGACCTAGCGAGCGGAATTGATCCACAAGGTTGTAGGTGAACGAGTCAAAGTTGTCGATAAAAATGATATTAGCCATCTCTGAACCCTATTCCTTATTGTGACTTATGCGCTGCTTGGATAGCAGAGATTACCGCTTGTGCTTTGCCGCGCGTTTCGTCTGCTTCCGCTTGCGGATCAGAGTCGAACACCACGCCTGCACCAGCTTGAACTTGAGCAATGCCGTTTTCTACGTAAGCTGAGCGAATGACGATACACGTGTCGAGTGTGCCTTCACCAGTTAGGTAACCAACCGCACCGCCGTAGCTACCGCGACGTGCGCCTTCCACATCGCGAATCAACTGCATTGCGCGAATCTTTGGTGCACCAGTGAGCGTGCCCATGTTCATACAAGCTTGGTATGCGTGCAGCGCGTCTAGGTCTTCACGCAGTTGACCAACCACGCGTGATACCAAGTGCATCACGTGGCTGTAACGGTCGACTTTTAGAAGGTCTGCTACGTGGCGAGTGCCAGCTTGAGCAATACGAGCGACGTCGTTACGTGCCAAGTCAACCAACATCATGTGTTCTGCGTTTTCTTTCATGTCGGTGCGTAGTTCAAGTTCGATGCGGCTATCTAGGTCGAAATCGATCTCTCCATTCGGGCGCTTACCGCGGCGACGTGTGCCTGCAATTGGGTAGATTTCAATTTGGTTGGTATCGGTTTCATACTTAAGCGCGCTTTCAGGTGATGCGCCAAACAGAGTGAACAGCTCATCTTGCATGTAGAACATGTAAGGGCTTGGGTTACTTTGTTTCAGTTCTTTGTAAGCCGCCAGTGGAGAAGGACAAGGTAGAGTGAATCTACGAGACGGTACAACTTGGAATACATCGCCTTTCACTACGAACTCTTTTAAGTCGCGAACGGTTTGGCAGAAGTCTGCATCAGACACGCTAGGTTCTACCGTTACATCTGTTATTTGCTCTGCACTCGGCAACAGTTTTGGCGCTGCACACTGGGCGCTAATTTCTGCAATACGAGTCTCTAACGCTGTTTTCTCTGAACCATCAACAAACAACGTCGCTTGAAGCTGGCAAGATTCCGTTTGATGGTCGACAACAAGTAGTGTTTCCGCGACGTAGAAAACGTAATCTGGACACTGATTTGTTGCTTCGGCATTACCAAGCGGCTCAAAGTTTGCGACTAAGTCGTAGGCAAACAGACCACCAAGGAAAATTGCGTGTTTGTCTTGCTGTGAAATATCAAAACTATGCTGAACCAAACGTAGCGCATCGAAAGAAGAGGCTTCACGTAGGCGAGAGTCTTCATCTAACGTGTCGCATGGCTGGTTAAACTGCAAAGTTAGCGTTTCGCCATCGAACTTGCTCTCAACGTCACCACGGATGTTCTGGTTTAGGTGAGACAGTAGGTTTTTACCGTTATTGCTCAAGGCGTGCATGCTAACGGTATGGCCGAAGCAAACAATGCGAACCGCTGAATCTACGATCAGCAGGGATTTTAAATTTTGCTTTGAATCGATCTCAGCAGATTCCAGCAATAGGCTGTCAGTTTTGTTCTCACATAGTGTGTGGAACAAGCGAGTCGGGTCTTGAGTATAAGGGACGGAAGCCGTTAGCGCTTCAAGCTGTCCAAGTTTCTTAATTTCAATGGCCTTGTTCACAAGACCTCCTTGTAGCTGTTTAAATCTTCCTGCCGTACATAGTCGCATAAAGCAAACGTTCTCCCAATCTAGAGTTGGCTATATTCGATTAATGTTTAGGCAGTTGAATGTGAAATGAGCAACAAAACAAAAAAGCCCGCTTAAGTAGCGGGCTTTACAACGTTTGGTTCTATAAACTAGAAGTATACGTTTGCCCACCAAGAACTAGTCCAAGTGCGCCACCAAGCAAGATCTGATGAGTTTGCCTTATTAAGACAAACCGCAACTTTCGCTTTTTGGTTTTGGTTAAATTCTTGTAACATGGTGAACCTTAAATTACGTACTTTGTATTTGTGTACTAGTTAACTAGTGCGAGAGTAAAAAGTCAACCCCAAAACGGCATTAAAACGATAAAAATATGAGAATTGATTTACATAGTCACACCACTGCATCGGACGGTCGGTTAGAACCTAAAGATTTAGTGGAAAGGGCGCTGAGTTTTGATATCGAGGTTTTGGCGATCACTGATCATGATACGGTTGACGGTTTGGCGTTAGCTAAGCAATACGTTCAAGATAATAATTTGCCGATAAAAATCATCAATGGCATTGAGATATCGACCGTCTGGCAAAACAAAGATATTCATATTGTCGGCCTGAATATCGATCCGGAAAATGAACAATTATCTGCCCTCATAGAACAACAGAAGCAGCATCGCATAACACGATCTGAGTTAATTGCAGAGCGACTACAAAAAGCAACTCGAGTAGGTGTGCTTGAAGAGGTAAGGCAAATCGCCGGTGATGCTCCAGTGACAAGAGCGCATTTCGCGAAATGGTTGGTAGATAATGGTTACGCAAAAACCATGCAAATGGTGTTTAAAAAATACCTAACGCGTAATAACCCAGGTTATGTACCACCGAATTGGTGTTCGATGAAGGATGCGGTTGATGCTATCCATGCGGCTGGTGGAATGGCGGTATTAGCGCATCCTGGTAGATATAAGTTGACAGCGAAGTGGATTAAGCGTCTTCTAGCAGCGTTTGTCGAAGCGGGTGGTGATGCGATGGAAGTTGCACAGCCACAGCAAGCGCAACAAGAAAGGCGCAACTTGGCTGATTATGCTATACAATACAAACTATTAGCCTCTCAAGGCAGTGATTTTCACTACCCATCACCGTGGATGGAGCTAGGAAGGAACCTATGGTTGCCTGCTGGCGTCGAACCAGTTTGGAAAGATTGGGGAATAGATCCTTCGTTGAATAATACTCAGTAATACGAAGTCGAGAACCCATAAAAATATAGAGCCGAGAGGCTCGATAATGAGGAATTACAATGAGCCAGTTTTTTTACGTTCACCCAGAAAACCCACAGGCTCGCTTGATTAATCAAGCAGTAGCAATCATTCGTAACGGCGGCGTTGTGGTTTACCCTACTGATTCAGGGTACGCACTTGGCTGTCAGTTGGAGAACAAACAGGCACTGGAACGAATCTGTCAGATTCGTCGTCTGGATGATAAGCATAACTTTACTTTACTGTGTCGTGATTTGTCGGAGCTTTCTCTCTATGCGCGAGTGGATAACTCTGCATTCCGACTGCTGAAAAATAACACACCAGGTCCTTACACCTTCATCTTCAAAGGTACTAAAGAAGTACCGCGTCGTTTGATGAATGCAAAACGTAAGACCATCGGTATCCGTGTCCCAGACAATCAAATTGCCTTGGACTTGTTGGAAGCATTAGGTGAGCCGATGATGTCTACGTCGTTGATTCTACCTGGCAGTGACGTAACAGAATCTGATCCAGAGGATATTCGCGATAAACTAGAACATGCGGTTGATGTGATTCTTAATGGCGGTTACCTAGGTGAACAACCTACGACTGTAATTGACTTTAGCGAAGGTGAACCTGTTGTAGTTCGTTTGGGATCAGGTGACCCTGCACCATTCGAATAGTAGACGCACACCACCGCCAAACAAAATAGGAGGCATCGCGCCTCCTATTTTAGTTGTCATATCGAATATCTCATTGAACTTAACTGATTGAGGTTAAGCGAAATCGAAAATGTCGATACCATTTTGTTCTGCATAGTTGATGTATGCAGAGCTCACACCGTTTAGTGTCACTTCAACATTGTATTCATCACTTGAGAATACTGCCCAGCCACATTCATTGTAAGATAAAGTCAGATCATCCGCTGAATCCAAGAACGTATCTCGAATGCCATCGTTATCAGTGTCTCGGCCCATATCAAAGACAAGTTTGTCATGGAAAATATTAAAATCGACAATGTCGGCTTTGACATCAATATCGTTGGAAGATACTGGCTGATCAGGTACACCAATAGCCAGGCGGTTTGTAAGCACGAAGGTGTCGTCTCCACAGCCACCGCTCAGTACTGATTCACCATCACCAACAACGAGTGTGTCGTTACCCCAGCCACCACTCAAGTAGTTGTTGCCTGAATAATCAAAAATTGTGTCGTCGCCACAGCCACCAAAGAGTTTGTCGTTTCCTAATCCGCCGGATAGGAAATCGTTTCCAAAGCCGCCAGAAACAAAGTCGTTACCTCGGCCACCAAGCAAGGTATCGTCTCCCCAGCCACCGAAGACAATATCATTACCTCCGTATCCTACAAACTTATCATCACCACAGAAGCCGAAGAAAATATCGGTTGTTTCAGAGCCTTTTGTGCCTGTCATATCGTCATCTTGAGATGTCCCAAAAATCCAATTTAGGTCGAGATTTAGCATAGACATTGTTCTATTCCTTTTTGTCTGATTTATGCCAATCACCGAGAGTGCAGAGCGAACCTAGTGAGTCAGAGTACACGATAGCATTAGTGTTATTTTTGATGTGAACTAATGACTTAAAGACAATTTTTGTCTTGTTACCCACGACCTTGCTTTGCTATGAGCGCTCATTGTCTGCGGTGATTGGTATTACTTAGCAGCAAACAGGGACGGCTTATTCTTCGTTGCTTTCTAGCAATACGAACAGTAAACACACCCCAAGTGGTTATTGTTGTAACCCTGACAATTTTATCAGGTACCGCGTGGTTAAAGTGGTTCAGGAAGACCGATATTAGTGGGATTCTCGTTGAGCAATGCCTGCTTTAAGTAGTAAAAAAGTTGCAGAATAGGACAAATATTTCGGTCATTTTTGAAGTGAATTTTGGTGTGGAGAATGGCGCCGATTTAGCTTACATTAACTAAGAAAGTTACGTATAATGTCCGACCGAAAAATCCCACTGAAATGGGTAAATAGCAAAATACAGACCAATCCTGGTCTAGACGTCTGTGAAGACGACACATAGGTAGATAAATGAGCGAAAAGTTACAAAAAGTATTAGCACGTGCTGGTCACGGTTCTCGTCGTGAGATTGAATCGTTAATTAAATCTGGTCGCGTTAGCGTGAACGGTGTAGTCGCTAAGCTTGGTGAAAGACTTGAAGACGAGAGCAGCGTAGTTCGTATCGATGGTCACATTGTCTCTGCAAAGATTCAAGAAGAAGTGATTTGTCGTGTACTTGCGTACTACAAACCTGAGGGTGAACTGTGTACTCGTCACGATCCAGAAGGTCGTCGTACTGTTTTTGATCGTCTGCCAAAAATTCGTGGCTCTCGTTGGATTTCAGTTGGTCGTCTGGATGCGAACACTTCTGGTCTTCTACTTTTCACAACGGATGGTGAACTGGCGAACCGCTTAATGCACCCAAGCCGCCAAGTTGAACGTGAATACCTAGTACGTGTGTTCGGTGAAGTAACTGAACAGAAAGTTCGTAATCTAGTAAAAGGTGTTGAACTGGAAGACGGTTTAGCTCGCTTTGAAGATGTTGTTTACGCGGGTGGTGAAGGCATGAACCACACGTTTTACGTTGTTATCAACGAAGGTCGTAACCGCGAAGTTCGTCGACTATGGGAATCGCAAGAGTGTACCGTTAGCCGTCTGAAACGTGTTCGTTACGGCGACATCTTCTTAGACAAGAAACTGCCTCGTGGCGGTTGGATGGAACTTGACCTGAAAGAAGTAAACTACTTGCGTGAGCTTGTAGAGCTTCGTCCAGAGAAAGAAACCATGCTTGATCTGAACAAAGACAATACGTCACGCAAACGAGAGCGTGCACGCAGCCAAAAAATTCGTCGCGCAGTTAAGCGCCATGAAGAGCGTGTTAACACGCCAAAAGGTCGCAGCAACAACCCTTCTCGTCGTAAGCCGAAGAAGACTGCTGGTGACCAAGGCGCACGCAACAAGCATCGTTAATCGATAGCAAAACATCAGAAAGGCTTGCCAATTCGGCAAGCCTTTTTCTTATCTGTTACATAACAAAAGGATCTAAAGCCTATATAGAGCAGGGTGCTTTGTATAAACATATATCTCAGCTAGACGAAAACAACAGATAAAAAAATACCAGCACTAGGCTGGTATCTTTGTTCATGATGAAGAAACGTTAATCGCGTTTCCAAAGCATATGGCAGAACTTATGTTCAGGGTCTCGGCTGATTAGCATACGAGCAAATACGTCATCAAGAACGTCATTTTCCTCATTTACTAGGCCGATACGAACCTCTGCATATACTTCTTTGTCGATCTCGAAGCCAACATGTTCAACCCAGTCATCACCGGTTTCAACAAGTTCTGCGGCACCACGATCTTCAAATTGCGCAGTAAACAGAATCACGTCAGCTGGCTCTAGGTTATCTGGAGCCATCTCAAGGAAAATGTCGTACGCTGCGTCGATGACGTCGTCGTAAGAAATCAAATCAGACATGCTTATGCTCGGCTCATGTATTTACGTTCAGCTGTGTTAATGATAACACGGTCACCAGTTGCAATGTACTCAGGAACCTGGATGACAAGACCTGAAGCGAAGCGTGCTGGTTTAGTACGAGCAGATGCAGAAGCACCTTTGATTGAAGGGTCAGTTTCTTCAATCACTAGCTCAACAGAAGATGGTAGTTCAATACCCACTGCAGCACCGTTAACAAGGATAATGTGGATACCTTGTGTATCTTCGTTGATGAACAGCATGTCGTCTTCAACTTCATTGTGCTTGAATGTGTATTGTGAGTAGTCTTCGTTATCCATGAAGATGTGCTCATCGCCGTCAGCGTATGAGTACACAACTGCACGTTTGTTCATTTCTACCGTTTCAACAACGTCATCAGACTTGTAACGCTCATCTACACGTGCGCCCGTGTTTAGATCTGTACAACGCATTTTGTAGATTTTAGCGCCGCCACGACCGCCAGGAGTCGTTACTTCGATGTCTTTAACTAGAAGAGTTTTACCATTAGACTCGATTGCGAAGCCTTTTTTGATTTCACTTGCCTTTGGCATTGTATATTCCTATTCATACTTATTAAGCAAAACCCGGTGATTATAGCGCTAAGTTAGCCGCCTAGCATTAAAATTCATTGCAGAAATTTGTTGTTACTCCCATGACTAAACACCTGAATGGACTTGATTCGGTGAGTTGGCTAAGAGAACATATAGCCCAACTTCTTGAACCATCTGAGAACACGTTTTAAGTCATGTCTCTGCCTGTTATCGATCCTAAACAACCATTTCAACCAGAGTTTGCGCCTTTAATTAGGGAAGTCACCGCTTGTCTCAAAGGTGGACTGGGGCAAAACTTACACAGCGTTTATGTATACGGTAGTGTTGCTCGCAAAACAGCGATCGTTGAGAGGTCGAACTTAGACCTGGTTGTCGTTACTCAATCATCCTTTGAGCACAATCGCGCGACTTTGCTCAACACAATTAAGTGGCGTGCGCAGCAGAGTTACCCTCACGTTAATGGTGTATCGGTCCGTACAGCCTTAGTGAGCGAAGTGGCTAATTTAGATAGTATTTTTACTTGGGGCTTTATGCTTAAGCATTGCTGTGTCTGTGTTTATGGTGATGATCTAGCAGACTGCTTCGGTGATTACGTCCCAAGTTGGGAAATTGCTAAGCACTGGAATATGGATGTGGAAGATTGGATTACGGTGTATCGCAAAAAAATCGTACAAGCGAAGACGATAGAAGAGCAGGTGGCCGCCCAGCGAGTGATTGCTAAAAAGTTACTAAGAGCGTCATACTCTTTGGTGATGTATCGAGATAAACGTTGGTTTGATGACCCTATACAATGTGGCAAGGTATTCTTAACTTATCATCCTGAAAAGCAGCTTGAGATCGAGCGGCTAGAAATTTTACTTTCTGGCCGGGGTATTCCCAAGCGTTCTGTTATCGGGCTAATTGATGCGTTTGGTGATTGGTTAGTCAAACAGTACCAGAAAACAGAGTTTCGTATCGGCTAAAACAACCCCATTTGTGGCGCTGAAAGCCTGTCAAAATCCGTCCCAATGAAAGGGAGAATCGCATCTGCAACGGGTTTGAGTTGTTTATCAATGTAATGTTGATAATCAATCGGGCTATTGAGGTACTCATAAGGTTCAGGACCGTTCACGGTAATAATGTATTCAATTCGTCCTTTGTTTTGATACTGTAATGGGCGGCCAAGCTTGGCATTTATCTCATCCGCTAAACGAGCTGCACGCACTTGTGGCGGGACGTTCTTCTGATACTCATGCAGTTTTCTGCGCAGTCGCTTTTGATACACCAACTGTTCATCAAATTCACCGTTGTTAGTTTTCTCAACCATCTCTCGGACATAGTCGCTTGGATCTTCACCATGGAAAATCATGCTATAGAGTGTATTTTGAAATTTCTGTGCTAACGAGGTCCAGTCAGTACGGGCACTTTCTAACCCTTTAAATACAATCCTTTCTTGCTCTCCTTCACCGATTAAACCCGCATAGCGCTTTTTCGAGCCAGTTTCTGCGCCACGAATCGTTGGCATAAGGAATCTGCGATAATGGGTTTCATACTCGATTTCCAACATAGATGTTAGGTTGTACTCAGAACGCAGGTGTTCTTTCCACCAAGAGTTGATGTAATCAACTAATTGATTTCCAACAGCGTCAGCTTCTACTTGACTGTATGGTCGATTCAACGACACGAATGTGGAATCCGTATCGCCGTAAATCACTTGATATCCTTGCTCCTCAATCAGCACCTTAGTTTGCTTCATGATTTCATGTCCGCGCATGGTAATACTAGAAGCTAACCGAGTATCAAAGAAACGACATCCCGATGAGCCCAGTACGCCATAAAAGGAGTTCATGATGATTTTGATTGCCTGAGAAAAAGCTTTTTCATTGTTCTTCTTTGCCACATCACGTGCTGCCCAAAGCTTTTCAATCATTTCTGGTAAAAAGTGTTTCGTACGATGGAACTTCCCACCGCGAAAGCCAGGTACAGCCTGATTTTCTTCTTTTCCAATATCGAGCAATAACCCCTCAACTAAACCCATAGGATCAATCAAGAAAGAGCGAATAATCGATGGATATAGACTCTTAAAATCCAATACTAAAACAGAATCATATAGGTTAGGGATGGAGTCCATCACGTAACCGCCGGGGCTGGCAATCCAATTTTCAGGGTGTAGGTTCGGAGCAACGTAGCCTGCTCGGTGTATCTGAGGCATGTATAGGTTTGTGAATGCTGCAACCGAACCGCCGACACGATCCAGTTCGACACCAGTGAGACGAGAGCGCTCTATTGCAAAGTCGAGCAGGTGAGTGTGATTGAAAATCTTATTCACTAACACGCAGTCTTGTAAATTATATTTAGCCAGCGATGGTTTGTCGGAGCGGTACATACGATTGATCTCATCCATGCGGTCATGAACGTTGTGGATTTCTTTCCCTTCCCCTAAGAGTTCTTGAGATACAGACTCTAATGACCAAGATCGAAAGTGATAAGTCGCCGTTTTTAACGTATCGATACCGTCCATTACAACTCGCCCTGGAATGGAAATAAACCCTTGTTGGCTTTGAGATGAACTTCTGAAAAAGCTGGCTTGGTCTGCTCTACCAAGCATTAGCTTCATGTTGTGCCATTCTGCTCGTTTGTGTAGCAGACGAAAGTCAAAATCAATGACGTTCCAACCGACAATGACATCGGGGTCGAATTGTTTAAACCAAACGATGAGTGCTTCTAGAAGCGCTTTTTCATCCTTAACCCATTGTATCGGTGTCTCCGAAGGTTCTGGTTCTCCGATCATGATAACGCGGGAATCCATGACGCTGTCTAATCCGATTGAGTAAAGAATGCCTTTCTCAGAGCATTCTAGATCTAACGAGACAACGTTTAACTTCGGCTCATATTGCCCCGCACGGCATTTTGCGCTTTGGACGCGTTGGTAGCCATTGGTGCGAGTCACATTGCCTGTAAACTCGATACTGCCTTTGATAAAACGCTCCATTAGGTAGCGATCGGCGAGGCGAATATCACTTTCATACGTAGTGATATCTTTTTGAGCGAATGTGTCTTTGAGTGCGAGAGCGTCTCTGGTTACATTGGTATAGCAGGCAGCAAGAGGCGTATGTTCAAACGTTTTGAGATCCAAAAGGCGGATGTCGACGAATATGTTTTTTTCTCGTGCGAGTGTCTTTGCTTGCTCTGAGTGTTTCTGAGCGATGAAAAATACTGGCTTCTCACCATTAATAAGTAACTGAGTAGGACCTGCTTCTGTCGAAAGCCACAGCTCGATTTGAGTTTGACCTTTGATGTCTCGTGCCTGTCGAGTTAGCAGGAAGCCTTGTTGAATATTCAAATGTGAGAAACCTTAGAAAACTTGAAGAACGTTAGTTTAACACTAAGAACTGTAAAAATAACCAGTAAAGAAAGCGTCTCAAATTTTTGCTGGAATTAGTGATTACAAGTTAGTCTTTGGTGCAAGAGGGACAGTGTCATTTTAAGTTATAGCGTGTTTCTCTGGGCAATATGAAACCTAGTTACTTGATTTATTGTACTTAATGTTGTTAATTGTCTTTTCTTAGATTTCGGTTCTGCTCATCACGCTCTAAAATAATAGAGTGGTTTATGAATAAGTTCTTGCTAAAGTTTGCGTTTCAGCACATATTCATAGAAAGCAATTTTTTGTCGATTACGTTAGTATATAGGCAGTCATACTGATATCCACATTTAACAAGTAATGGTTATGTGGGTGCAGAACCAATACAAAGTGTGGAGATACAAGTTTGATAAATGTTTTCCTTGTAGATGATCACGAGCTGGTTCGCACAGGGATACGACGTATTATTGAAGACGTCCGTGGAATGAACGTAGCAGGAGAAGCTGACAGCGGTGAAGATGCAGTAAAATGGTGTCGCAGTAATCATGCTGACGTCGTTTTAATGGACATGAACATGCCAGGAATTGGCGGCTTGGAAGCCACTAAAAAAATTCTTCGCGTGAATCCTGATGTGAAAATCATCGTACTTACCGTTCATACAGAAAACCCGTTTCCAACCAAGGTGATGCAGGCAGGTGCGTCTGGTTATTTAACCAAAGGTGCTGGCCCTGACGAAATGGTGAATGCGATTCGTGTAGTTAATAGTGGGCAGCGTTACATCTCGCCAGAGATTGCGCAGCAGATGGCATTGAGTCAATTTTCTCCAGCCTCTGAGAACCCTTTTAAAGACTTATCCGAGCGTGAATTGCAGATCATGCTTATGATCACCAAAGGCCAAAAGGTAACGGATATTTCTGAGCAACTTAATTTAAGTCCAAAGACAGTCAACAGCTATCGCTACCGACTCTTTAGTAAATTGGACATTAATGGTGACGTTGAGTTAACTCACTTAGCGATTCGCCACGGAATGCTGGACACCGAGACCCTTTAGCGTGAATCCTCCCTTCGATTCGGCTTCCTTTCTCAAGACAGTAACTAATCAGCCCGGCGTTTACAGAATGTACAACGCCGAAGCTGTTGTAATCTACGTAGGTAAAGCCAAAGACCTTAAAAAGCGCCTTTCAAGCTACTTTCGGAAAAAAGTAGACAGTGAGAAAACTCGCGCGCTTGTCAGTAATATCGCCAAAATAGACGTCACGGTGACTCACACTGAGACAGAAGCGCTGATCTTAGAGCATAACTACATCAAGCAGTATTTGCCGAAATACAATGTGTTGCTGCGAGATGATAAGTCTTACCCTTATATCTTTATTAGCGGTCATAAGCACCCACGGCTTTCTATCCACCGTGGCGCCAAGAAGCGCAAAGGTGAATATTTTGGCCCCTACCCAGATTCTGGTGCAGTAAGAGAAACATTGCATTTGCTGCAAAAGATATTTCCTGTGCGCCAGTGTGAAGACACTGTCTATTCCAACCGAACGCGCCCATGTTTGATGTACCAAATTGGTCGTTGTGCAGGACCATGCGTTAATACCATCATTTCTGATGAAGAATATGCAGAGTTGGTTGGCTTTGTGCGCATGTTTTTGCAAGGCAAAGATCAGCAAGTACTCAAACAACTGATCGAGAAAATGGAAGTTGCCAGTCAGCAATTGCGCTTTGAAGATGCCGCTAAATTTCGCGATCAAATCCAAGCGATTAGGCGTGTTCAAGAGCAGCAGTACGTCTCAGAAGACAGCATGGATGATATGGATGTACTCGGGTTTGCTCAGGAGAATGGTATCGCGTGTATCCATATCCTGATGATACGCCAAGGCAAAGTGCTTGGTAGCCGTAGCCATTTTCCGAAAATCCCACAAAATACAAGCCAGCAGGAAGTGTTCGATAGTTTTCTGACTCAATATTATTTGAGCCATAACGAAGCACGTACAATTCCTTCTCGTATTATTTTGAATCAAGAGTTGGCAGAAGATATTGCGCCAATACAGAAAGCGTTAAGTGAAGTGGCAGGCCGTAAGGTTCATTTTCATACGTCGCCAACTGGCTCTCGAGCAAGGTATCTCAAGCTTTCGAACACGAATGCACTAACGGCGATTACCACCAAAATCAATCACAAGATGACAATTAATCAGCGTTTTCATGCGCTTCGCGAAACATTGAAGTTGGAGTCTATAGCTCGAATGGAATGTTTTGATATCTCCCATACGATGGGGGAAAGCACGATTGCGTCATGCGTGGTGTTCAACAACGAAGGCCCCGTAAAGCAAGAGTATCGTCGCTACAACATTACTGGGATTACCGGTGGTGATGATTACGCAGCAATGGGACAAGCGTTGGAGCGCCGTTATTCGAAGCAATTGGACGTAGAGAAAATTCCCGACATCATCTTTATCGATGGCGGTAAAGGTCAGTTAAATCGTGCGCATGACATCATTTCGCAATATTGGGGGGATTGGCCAAAGCGTCCCATCATGATTGGTATTGCAAAAGGCGTTACTCGCAAACCAGGTTTAGAAACGCTGATTACAGTCGATGGGGAGGAGTTTCATTTACCAAGCGATGCTCCTGCGCTGCACCTTATCCAACATATTCGTGATGAAAGCCATAACCATGCTATAGCGGGGCACCGTGCTAAGCGAGGTAAAACCAGACGTACGAGTGCACTCGAAGGGATTGAGGGAATCGGCCCTAAACGACGTCAGGCGTTACTCAAGTACATGGGTGGGTTACAAGAACTTAAACGTGCAAGTGTCGAAGAAATCGCCAAAGTACCGGGAATAAGTCACTCTTTAGCAGAAATTATTTTCCAAGCATTGAAACAATAAGGAAAATCGCGCAACATTAAGCCGCAATGTGTAAGAGAATAATAAAATGCGTTTGAATATCCCGAACATTCTGTCTCTTCTTAGACTGTTCCTAATCCCTGTTTTTGTGGTTGTCTTTTATCTACCTTATTCATGGGCACCGTTTGCAGCAGCAATGGTGTTTTGGGTAGCGGGTTTTACTGACTGGCTTGACGGCATGTTGGCCCGTAAACTTGGCCAAACTTCTCGTTTTGGCGCGTTTATTGATCCTGTCGCTGATAAAGTGCTAGTGGCAACGGCATTGATTCTAATCACGGAACATTATCATTCAATTTGGGTGACCATTCCTGCGGTAACGATGATTGCGCGAGAAATCATTATCTCAGCATTGCGAGAATGGATGGCTGAAATCGGTAAGCGAGCGAGTGTTGCGGTATCTTGGGTTGGCAAAGTAAAAACTGTTTCGCAAATGTTCGCCTTATGGGTGTTGATATGGCGTTACGATGAATGGATGGTTTGGCTAGGCTTTGCGGCCTTGTATGTGGCAACTTTCTTGACATATTGGTCAATGATTCAATATTTGGCTGCTGCGAAAGACGATCTGTTGAATGAAGAGCACCATTAAATTCTGATGTTAGAAAGCAGGCTTAATAGCCTGCTTTTTTGTACTAAGACAATCTACAGCATTTTTTGGCTTCTCTCGCTTTTCAATGCTTGCTAACGGCCATGTTTGCAATTTGTATCTGGGGCTTTTGCTTCGATAGAGTTCTATTTGTGATCTAAGTCTTGTTTTTGTCCTTGGAGAGTCTTAGAGAGGCGAGTCTTCTGATTATTAATACTTCAATGCACGCAACGCACGGCCAGCAGTGTAAGGCGTAGCCAAAGTTTTATGATAAACAAGTGTATTTAAGCGATTTTTAGTATTAAAACTAAGCAATCCATCGTCTTTCGCACAAATTCTAGTCAAACGATTTAAAAAAATAAAAATAGTGTTGACTCGATCGCTCGAATCCGTAGAATGCATCCCGTACCCAAGAGAGCACGGCTCGAAAGGGTGGTGAAAAAGCTTAGCTTTATTCACAAATGAGGCGCCTTGGCAGAGTGGCTATGCAGCGGATTGCAAATCCGTGGACCTCGGTTCGACTCCGGGAGGCGCCTCCATTATTCTTTTGAGAGTGAATGGCTTTCGAGAATAAATGCGACACTAGCTCAGTTGGTAGAGCGCAACCTTGCCAAGGTTGAGGTCACGAGTTCGAACCTCGTGTGTCGCTCCAAATTTTATTGATATGGCATTTAGCGGTATCAGATGGTGTTTTACTTTTCTGTAAAGGCATCACAAAGAATATTTGTGTGCCCTGGTGGTGGAATTGGTAGACACAAGGGATTTAAAATCCCTCGACGTTCGCGTTGTGCCGGTTCAAGTCCGGCCCGGGGCACCATCTCATATTAAATGCGACACTAGCTCAGTTGGTAGAGCGCAACCTTGCCAAGGTTGAGGTCACGAGTTCGAACCTCGTGTGTCGCTCCAGATTTAAGGCCTAACATGAAAATGTTAGGCCTTTTTCGTATTTTTTGAAAATCTCAAACTTCTTTTCTGTCACAGACTTCGTTAAGTAACGAACCCTTTGTCTCATTGACTCAAGTGATTGTTCATTCTGCCATTGCAATGCATCTTAGCCATTCCTACTAGTCTATGTTTAAACCATCACTTGTGGAGAATAACCACTCTTGCTCCAGGCAAAGCTGTGACGAGAATGCTATCTTTTTAAATGTTCCGGATATAGAAAGGAATGTTTTACGATTAAGCAGCACAACCTTAAACCTCTGTTGGATGAGGTGATGATATCTCAAGAATATTTGTTTAAATAACAGCTGTTTGAGAGAAGCAGAAAAGCATAGCTCATGAATATGAACATGTGAGTTGCAATGGGGTATGTTTTGTTGTGATTTACATCACTGTTACTAATATGAAAAATCGTTGCCAGAAGATTTTATTTTGTGATAAATTCGCGCGCAATCTCGGAGCGTAATTAACAACGTTTGATCTCTGGGGGATACGCGTAGTGACCATTCAAGCTGATTGTGACACTGCGTAGGGTAGGTATCGGCAAAGCCTTTTGTCGATAGACGGGATACTAATGCTGTAAACGCGGCATATTAATGGGAAACCCAACATTGAAACCTTTGAATAAACACACACTAATCAGCTTCATACTGCCGAAATGTCCTGTTTTACAAAACGGGTGCATTACAGAACCTTGATTAATCCCTTTTACATATAAAGTCGCGAGTATCGTGGCGGATGATCTGTATTTGTCATTTATGCACTGACAAATGCGGAGGGGTATTCACACCTCCTGTAATTTCATTCTAATGATTATTAATACAGGATACAGAATTATTATAATTCAAGGGATTATGTAGTATGAGCACTGCCTTTGAAGTCGATAGCAATATCGCAAACATTTTTTCGTCTCAGGTTCCTATCGTTGAGGGAACGTATGACTTAACGCCAGATCAAGTATTGATTGATCAGGCTGAGCATGAATCTGAAGTACGTTCTTATCCACGTCGTTTGCCGATCGCAATTAAACAAGCCTTTGGGTGCTTGGTTGAAGATACGCGTGGACAGATCTTTCTAGACTGCCTTGCGGGGGCAGGCACTCTAGCTTTGGGGTATAACCATCCTGAAATAAACCAAGCGCTGAAAGAGCAATTAGATTCAGGACTGCCATATCAGACGCTAGATATTGCAACATCAGCAAAAACGACGTTTATTCAATCTGTTAAGTCTTTTCTTCCTCAAGAGTTAAGCGAGAACAGCGTTATCCAATTTTGTGGCCCGTCTGGAGCTGATGCGGTTGAAGCTGCTATCAAGCTCGCGAAACAGACTACCGGTCGCAACACTATGTTTGCCTTCCGTGGCGCATACCATGGTATGACTAATGGTACGATGGGGATGATGGGTAACTTAGGCACGAAAGCGCGTCGAACTGGTTTGATGTCGGATGTGCACTTTATGCCTTTCCCATACAACCTGCGTTGTCCTTTTGGGCTTGGCGGTGATGAAGGTGCGAAAGCAAGTATTCGCTATATCGATCGTCTTTTAAACGATGATGAGTCAGGCATTATGAAGCCTGCCGCGATTATCGTGGAGCCAGTGCAAGGTGAGGGTGGTGTTGTTCCTGCGCCAGCATTCTGGCTACGAGAGTTACGTCGTATTTGTGATGAACACGGTATCTTACTGATCTTCGATGAGATCCAGTGTGGTATTGGTAAAACTGGCTACAATTTCGCGTTCGAAGAGTCGGGCATTGTTCCAGATATTCTGTGTTTATCAAAAGCAATTGGTGGTGGCTTACCAATGTCGCTATTGGTTATCAACAAGCAACATGATACATGGAAGCCGGGCGAGCACACAGGTACATTTCGTGGTAACCAGCTAGCTATGGTCTCTGGTGCGAAAGCATTAGAAATTATCCAGCGTGATAACCTTGTTGAGCATGCCAATATTGCGGGTCAGTACCTGCGTTACGGCCTTGAGAGTATTCAAAAGCGTGTAAACTGTATCGCAGAGGTTCGTGGCAAAGGTTTGATGCTAGGCGTGGAGATTAAAAATCCAGACGGTGAGCTCAATAAATTTGGTGAACCTCAAGCGGATAGTGAACTCACACTTTCTATTCAACGCGCAGCACTCGAGCGTGGCTTGATCGTTGAAAAAGGTGGACGCGAAGGCGCAGTAATTCGTTTCCTTCCTCCTCTTATCATCTCGTTTGAGCAAATCGACTTTGCTTTACGTGTATTTGAAGACGCGATTTTAGCCGCTGGCGGTAGTCACATCGAAACTCAGCCACAAGATGAATGGAAGAAGCATTTCATCCACACTGGAGAGATGGGCAGCAATGAATTTGCTTCGGTGATGAATCACACTACTACGGCAATGAAGTCAGTGTTTGAACAAGTGACTGCACCGTATTCAGGTATGGATCCAAAAGCATTGGAAGCAGCGATTCACGACGTTGATCTTGATAATGGAAATGCGCCTCTTAAAACCGTTATCGACGATGCTGCTGAGCTGGTCGCGAAAAACGCAATTTTTACTCAACATCCAGATTGTATTGCTCACCTACATACTCCACCGTTGATGCCAGCGATTGCGGCAGAGGCAATGATTGCGGCTTTGAACCAGTCGATGGACTCATGGGATCAAGCTTCATCAGCGACTTATGTTGAACAGAAAGTTGTGAACTGGCTATGCGATAAATATGAGTTAGGTGAAAAAGCGGACGGTATCTTCACGAGCGGCGGCACGCAAAGTAACCAAATGGGTTTGATGCTTGCGCGAGATTGGATTGTTGACAAACTCAGTGCACACTCAATTCAAAAGCTTGGCCTTCCTGAATACGCAGACAAGCTACGTATTGTATGTTCGAAAAAATCCCACTTCACGGTTCAAAAATCAGCGTCTTGGATGGGATTGGGTGAAAAAGCGGTCATGACCGTCGATGCTAATGCCGATGGAACGATGGATGTCACTAAATTAGACGAAGTTCTCAATCAGGCCAAAGCAGAAGGTTTGATCCCATTTGCCATTGTTGGTACAGCGGGTACAACGGACCACGGTGCTATTGATGACTTAGACTTTATCGCCGATATGGCAGCGAGACATGACATGTGGATGCACGTCGACGGTGCATACGGTGGAGCTCTGATTCTAAGTAGCCAAAAAGCGCGTCTGAAAGGTTGTGAGCGTGCACATTCCATCAGCGTAGACTTCCATAAGCTGTTTTACCAAACCATCAGTTGTGGTGCGCTATTGGTAAATGACAAGTCTAACTTTAAATTCCTGCTTCACCATGCAGACTATTTGAACCGCGAACACGACGAACTACCGAACTTGGTGGATAAGTCTATTGCGACAACTAAGCGCTTTGATGCGCTCAAAGTGTTTATGACGATGCAAAGCGTAGGGCCAAAAGCCCTAGGCGATATGTATGATCATTTGCTTGAACAGACGCTTGAAGTGGCGGACATGATTCGAGATAACAAACACTTTGAGTTGTTGGCTGAACCATCACTATCTACGGTTCTGTTCCGCGCGACACATGAATCAGCGGATCTGGATGAACTGAACAAAACGTTGCGCTTAGAAGCGTTAACACGCGGTATCGCGGTATTGGGTGAAACCATTGTCGACGATAAAACTGCATTGAAATTTACGATTTTGAACCCGTGTCTGACGACGGCGGACTTTGAATCTTTGCTCTCAAAAATCAATACGCTAGCGGCAGAGCTAGTTTAACAAAGGTAACGGAAAACTATGGCAATTCTACAGATTGGTGCAGGCGGCGTTGGCTGGGTAGTTGCACATAAAGCAGCACAAAACAACGACGTTCTGGGTGATATCACAATCGCATCACGTACCGTAGGTAAGTGTGAGAAAATCATCGAATCGATTCAGAAGAAAAACAATCTGAAAGATTCAACTAAGAAATTAGAAGCGCGAGCGGTAAACGCGGACGACGTAGATTCTTTAGTTGCTTTAATTAAAGAAGTACAACCTGACTTAGTGATCAACGCAGGTCCTCCTTGGGTGAACATGTCTATTATGGAAGCATGTTACCAAGCTAAAGTGTCATACCTTGATACATCTGTTGCGGTTGACTTGTGCTCTGAAGGCCAACAAGTACCTCAAGCTTACGATTGGCAGTGGGGCTACCGTGAGAAGTTTGAAGAAGCGGGCATTACAGGTATTCTTGGCGCTGGTTTCGATCCGGGCGTAGTATCGGTGTTTGCCGCATACGCAGTGAAGCATCTGTTCGATGAAATCGATACTATCGACGTAATGGATGTAAACGCAGGCGACCACGGTAAGAAGTTCGCAACTAACTTTGATCCAGAAACGAACATGCTTGAGATTCAAGGCGATTCGTTCTACTGGGAAAACGGCGAGTGGAAACAAGTACCTTGTCACTCACGTATGCTTGAGTTCGAATTCCCGAATTGTGGCTCACACAAAGTGTACTCAATGGCGCACGACGAAGTTCGATCTATGCAAGAGTTCATCCCGGCGAAACGCATCGAATTCTGGATGGGCTTTGGTGACCGTTACCTAAACTACTTCAATGTGATGCGCGACATCGGTCTACTCAGCCCAGATCCACTAACGCTTCACGACGGTACGGTTGTTCAACCTTTGCACGTGCTAAAAGCACTACTACCAGATCCAACATCTCTCGCACCAGGCTACACTGGCCTAACGTGTATCGGTACTTGGGTTCAAGGTAAGAAAGATGGTAAAGAGCGCAGTGTATTTATTTACAACAACGCTGATCACGAAGTCGCATACGAAGATGTTGAACACCAAGCTATCTCATACACCACTGGCGTACCTGCGATCACTGCTGCTTTGCAGTTCTTCCGTGGCAAATGGGCAGACAAAGGCGTGTTCAACATGGAGCAGCTAGATCCTGACCCATTCCTAGAAACCATGCCATCTATTGGTCTAGATTGGCATGTTCAAGAACTGGAGCCAGGACAACCTGTTATCCATAAATTGAAGTAAGAATTTAGCGACTCTTATTTGTACGTTTAAGCCGATGCACTTGCGTCGGCTTTGTTCGATTTTATAGTGTCTTTGCTAAGGCGAAGGGACGTAAGGTATCAAAATGCAACAAAACGAACTAAAAACGCCATACTTCATGATCAATGAAGATAAGCTGATTGAGAATCTAGAGAAAGCAAAACAGCTAAAAGACATCTCTGGTGTGAAGCTTGTATTAGCACTGAAGTGCTTCTCAACATGGGGTGTATTCGACATCATCAAGCCTTACCTAGACGGAACAACAAGTTCTGGCCCGTTTGAAGTGAAGCTTGGCTACGAAACGTTCGGTGGTGAGACACACGCATACAGTGTGGGTTACAGCGAAGATGACGTTCGCGATGTGGCGGACATCTGTGACAAGATGATCTTTAACTCTCAGTCACAGCTAGCGGCTTATCGTCATATTGTCGAAGGTAAAGCATCGATTGGCTTGCGCCTAAACCCAGGTGTGAGCTATGCAGGGCAAGACTTAGCAAACCCAGCGCGTCAATTCTCTCGTCTTGGGGTTCAGGCTGATCACATCAAACCGGAAATTTTTGATGGTATTGATGGCGTAATGTTCCACATGAACTGTGAGAACAAAGACGTGGATGCGTTTATCGGCTTACTCGATGCTATTTCAGCTCAGTTTGGCGAGTACCTAGATAAGCTGGACTGGGTAAGCATGGGTGGCGGCGTGTTTTTCACATGGCCGGGGTACGATATCGAGAAGTTGGGGTTAGCACTTAAAGCGTTCTCAGAGAAACACGGCGTACAAATGTATTTAGAGCCGGGTGAAGCGATAATTACTAAGACCACTGATCTCGTTGTAACAGTGGTTGATATTGTAGAGAACGTAAAGAAGACGGCGATTGTCGATTCGGCCACAGAAGCTCACCGCTTAGATACGTTGATCTACAATGAGCCAGCGTCAATCCTTGAAGCATCTGAAAATGGTGAACATGAGTATGTGATCGGCTCGTGCTCTTGTTTGGCTGGTGACCAGTTCTGCGTGGCGAACTTCGAACAGCCTCTAGAGATAGGACAGCGTCTGCATATTCTAGATAGTGCCGGTTACACCATGGTGAAACTAAACTGGTTTAACGGTCTACGTATGCCGTCGGTCTACTGTGAACGCTCGAATGGTGACATTCAAAAACTGAATGAATTTGACTACTCTGATTTCAAACGTTCACTGTCTCAGTGGTCAGTGAAATAAAACGTATTGAGTATTAGAACGACAAAGAGCAGCTGAATTGCTGCTCTTTTTATTGGGGAAGCGTTAAAGGTATGCAGTTAGCTTTCTACAATTACACGAGTGTCTTCACTCAGAGATTCTAACTCATTGGCTATGTCTTCAATTTCTAGCTCGCTAGGTAGTTTTATCGCCATTTTAGCGCTGAATAAGCTAGAGCTTACCCCTCCGCCTCCAGCAATGAATACACGCTGACAATCCATATCTAAAATTGAGATACCTTGATTATCGAGAACGTGAGTAATTTCATTCACAATACCCGCTCTATCGTTGGCATCTAAACGAAGTTGGAAGATAGTGTCTTCACGATATGAATGAGGTTCAGAGTCGACGAACCTAACAACAAGAGTCTGACAAGAAGAGAACGCCTGTTTAACGATGTCGGCATTTTCTCTTGGAAGCTCTACTTTGATGACACCTGCAACTTGGTCTTCGATAAAGTTTACTTTGCTGATCAGCCATTTCCCGCCGTTTTCGTGTGTGATTGCAGCGAGCTCTTTAATCGTGGCGGGTGACGCTTGTCCGACAAAATTAACAATAAATACGGTGTTCATAATGTCCCCTCCTAGAATCAAGGTTTGGACGCAGTACGAATAAACGTGCTACTTAAGTTATTGGAATAAATCCTTTTATTTAGTGTAGGTGCTAAGGGCAGGTAATGTTTGATGAAAGTCAATTTTTAACACTAATTCGTGATGGAAATAATTAAAACAATGTTCAGAGCACAAAAAAGCAGCCATCGTAAGGCTGCTTTTTACCGAGTATCAACTTAGGATTAGAAGGTTACTTTTAACTCGACACCAAAAAATTGACTGTCGTAGTTTGCGCCTGCGTCCATGGCGAATTTTGCAACATCTTGGTTTCCAAACCAAGGTGATGAATTGAATTGTAGTTCTGCACTACCGCCCCATGCATCAGTTACCCAATAATGAATATGTCCAACAGGGTTTAAGAAGAAGAGCGAAACATCACCTGCGGTTTCAGAGCCCATAACTTCGCCGCCGTTTGCAATAATGTCTTGCTCAGCCGTTAACATCATTTCACCAACAACAGCACCAAAGAATGGTGTGATAAAAATATCCTGCCAAGATGGTACTTCTGCGAACGCCTCCACGCCATACTCCCAAAAGAACGTCGACATAGTTGCGGAGTACAAAAACGACTGAAATTCATTATAGCCAGCGTGACGTGCTGCCGTGTAGTAAACGCCGCCAAAATATGGGTGCATGATGTAGTTGAGGACATGTTCATCGCGATCCCAAACGGGGCCGTCAGAGACATTATCTTTCCACTTTTGCCCCAACTTACTCATGTCTCGGTCTTCTTCGTCCCATTTGGTGATACTTTCTGGAAGAAAAGTCATCATGCCTACGGTCGCGATACTGAGACCTAGAATGGTGTAGGTTTGACCCATCAGGTAATCCCAGTCTTTATCTTGAGGGATGATGAGATGTTTAGGCTGAAGCCCTGCGTCAAGGTTTAGCGAATCATCATTATTCTGTTCATACATAACACCGCGATTTTGAGCCTCGAAGGTGTACAGAGTCGTCGTTTCGCAGTAACCTGACAAGCAATCAGGTGTGTAAGAAAACTCTGTATGACGGCTTAGGTCATAGTGACTTGCGTGCGCAAGCGCTGACGAAGCCAAGCAAAGGCCTGTTAGAGTCGTCTTGAACATGGATGATTTTGACACAAAGGTCTCCGAGTTAATGGTGTATGTTCGGGCTCGTAATTATCCCTCAAAACATCAATCATTTAAACACTTGACCCTTATTTAGTCCCAACAAACCTCGGCGAGATTTGTCCAAATAAAAAGAAAAATAAGCGCTATAACGAAAATAGGATTGTGCTTACGTTCAGGAGTCAGTTGTGAAAATAGCAATGCTTAGTACTGGTGAGGAAGTCCTCCACGGTGATATTGTTGATACTAATGCGGCATGGTTGTCTAGCCTGTTTTATCAACATGGATTTGGCTTAACAAAGCGCTCAACGGTTGGCGATAGCCTATCGAGTTTGGTTGAAGAGTTTTTAATGCTCAGCTTTAACAACGATGTGGTTATTGTTAATGGTGGTTTAGGCCCTACAACGGATGACATGAGTGCCGCCGCCGCCGCGAGAGCCGCCGATTGTAAACTGGTGCTATTCAAAGAGTGGTTGCAGCATCTAGAAAGTTTGTATGCTCGACGTGGCATCCCTATGCCGGACAGTAATTTAAAGCAAGCAATGCTGCCAGAAACGGCAGAGATATTGGACAACCCGATAGGCACTGCTTGCGGTTTCAAAATGCTGATTAATGATGCCATTTTTTATTTCACACCGGGTGTACCAAGTGAATTTAAGCTCATGGCAGAGACGCAAATTCTTCCCGATCTGAGAAGAGTGTTTCCCGATGTGCAAGGTTCATGTTGTAGCCGAATCTACACGTTTGGTCTGTCTGAATCCGGTATTTCAGATAAGCTAGATCAGCTAAAACTTCCTCAAGGCTATGAGCTAGGGTATCGCTCTTACTTGCCTTTTATTGAAGTGAAACTTTTTGGTCCTTCAGATCAGCTTGAACAGCGTTTGAAACTCGTACAGATAATTAATAAACACCTTGAGAGTAATACCGTTAGTATTGACTTACCTATGGTTGAAAATGTCGGCCAGTTGTTGGTCGATAAAGGACTAACAGTGTCGACCTCCGAAAAAAGTAGCGGAGGATACTTAACGTACTGGCTAAACGGTGATGAAAACGCTGAAAAGCAACTAGGGCATGGTTGGATACTACCGAGCCTGACTCAAGCGATGGCCAACAGCGGAGATCCATTAGCAGAAACGTTTGCTCTGGCTGGTGCTACGCGAGAGAAGTGTGGGACGGATTTATCACTCGTTACTGGCCATATTGAAGAGGGTGTTTTTTCCGTCGCTTTATCGACACCGTCAGGCGAGTGGGGAGCGTTATATAAACTCTCGAAAAAGTATCAGCGCAGTGATCAAGTTAAAGTGATCAGCACGGCAGCATTAGACTTGTTGCGTCGCTACCTAGAACGTAAACCGATGTTTGCGCATTATGCATTTTTAGAGAAAGTTAAAGAGATGCACCTCCCGAGCAGTGCTTTATAACCAAAGCTCTCTACAGTAGTCTGAGAGACAAAACACAGAGACAAAAAAGCCAAGGTGATTACCTTGGCTTTTGCATTTTATACCGTCGAGTCAACGTTATGCGCGCTGCTTTTCTTTCATCGCGTAGTTAACGCCGCTAAGTGACAAATCTGATTTTGCTTTACAGATACAAGGTAATATTTCATCACTTTGTGTGTAAGCCATGGCAAAACCAACATACTCCACTTCACCAGACTCCAATTTGCAGCGACAGGCGCCGCAGTGCCCATCACGGCAGTTGTATTCTGGTAATAGGCCAGCTTGCTCCATTGTTTCCAAAATCGTATTGGAAGGGTTGGATTCAATGCTGATCAGTTTGTTGATTTTGAGTGTTGCCATTACAGCTCGAATCCTTCGAAGTCATCTGCGCGAACTTCATTGTCAATTTGACCCACAAGGTAAGAAGAGATTTCTGCTTCTTGAGGCGCAACTTGAACGTTATCTGAAGACAACCAAGCGTTAATCCATGGAATTGGGTTGGTTGTTGCTTCTGGATACGCTGCTGGTAGACCTACCGCTTGCATACGAATATTTGTGATGTATTCAACGTATTGGCTTAGGATGTCTTTGTTTAGACCGATCATAGAGCCATCTTTGAATAGATACTCTGCCCACTCTTTTTCTTGCTCAGCTGCTTCTTTGAATAGGTCAAAACAGTCCTGTTTTGCCTCTTCTGCGATTTGCATGAAAGTGAAGTCATCTTGACCGTTACGTAGCAGGTTGATCATGTGCTGCGTGCCGTTTAAGTGAAGTGCTTCGTCACGAGCGATCAGCTTGATGATTTTCGCGTTACCTTCCATTAGTTCGCGTTCTGCGAAAGCGAAAGAACATGCGAAACTTACGTAAAAACGAATAGCTTCTAATGCGTTAACAGACATCAGACAGATGTACAGCTTCTTCTTAAGATCGTACAGACTAACCTTAACCGTTTCACCGTTAAGGACATGCTCACCTTCACCGTAGCGATGGTAATCATTCGTCGCTTGAATCAAATCGTCGTAGTAGTGCGCGATGTCTTTTGCACGCTTCAGAATGTGCTCGTTCTCAACGATATCATCAAACACCACCGCAGGGTCGTTCACGATGTTACGAATAATGTGTGTGTAAGAACGAGAGTGAATCGTTTCAGAGAAAGACCAAGTCTCAATCCAAGTCTCTAGTTCTGGCAGAGACACAAGCGGCAGCAGTGCCACGTTAGGGCTGCGGCCTTGGATAGAGTCAAGAAGCGTTTGGTACTTCAAGTTAGAGATGAAGATGTGCTTCTCGTGATCTGGAAGTTTGTTGTAATCGATACGGTCGCTAGATACGTCTACTTCTTCTGGACGCCAGAAGAAAGAAAGTTGTTTCTCGATAAGTTTTTCGAAAATCTCAAACTTTTGTTGGTCGTAACGTGCAACGTTTACTGATTGACCTAGGAACATTGGTTCCTTCAATTGGTCATTCTTTTTTTGGTTAAAAGTACTGTAAGCCATAATGCCTCAATTCCTTTTAAACCTCCCCGTAAGGGGGAGGTTATCGATAGTCTGTCTTTACGGGTTCGCTAGGTACGGGAAGATTAAATCTTACAACCGCCGCCAGCACAATCGTCATCTTGTGGTTGAACAGCATCTTTCTGTTCATCTTTCGCGCCATCACGAGTGTTGTGGTAGTAAAGCGTTTTCACACCAAACTTATACGCTGTTAGCAGGTCTTGAAGTAGTTTCTTCATTGGAACCTTGCCAGTCTCGTAACGTGACGGGTCGTAGTTAGTATTAGCAGAGATAGCTTGGTCAACAAACTTCTGCATAATACCCACAAGGTGTAGATAACCGTCGTTCGAACCGATATTCCAAAGCAGTTCATAGCTGTCTTTAAGTTCTGTGAACTCTGGTACAACTTGCTTCAGGATACCGTCTTTCGAAGCTTTTACTGAAACGTAACCACGTGGTGGCTCAATACCGTTAGTTGCGTTTGAAATCTGAGAAGAAGTCTCAGAAGGCATTAGCGCAGTCAGTGTTGAGTTACGTAGGCCGTGCTCCATAATTTCTTTACGTAGGCTGTCCCAGTCGTAGTGCAGCGCTTCGTCACAAATTAGATCGATATCTTTCTTATACGTATCAATCGGCAGTAAGCCTTTCGCGTAGTTCGTCTCGTCGAATGAAGGACACTTACCTTGTTCTTTCGCCAGTGCTACAGATGCTTTCAATAGGTAGTACTGCATTGCTTCGAACGTACGGTGAGTTAGGCCGTTCGCGCTACCGTCAGAGTATTTCACGCCATTCTTCGCTAAGTAGTAAGCAAAGTTAATCACACCAACACCTAGCGTACGACGGTTCATAGTCGATTTGTATGCCGCTGGTAGAGGGTAATCTTGGTAATCAAGCAGTGCATCTAACGCACGAACAACAAGATCGGATAGCTCTTCGAAATCATCTAGAGACTTGATAGCACCTAAGTTGAATGCAGAAAGCGTACACAGTGCGATCTCGCCTGAGTCATCTTCAACGTTAGTTAATGGTTTCGTTGGCAGTGCGATTTCTAAACATAGGTTCGACTGACGAACTGGAGCGACTTCAGAATCAAATGGGCTGTGAGTATTACAGTGGTCCACGTTCTGGATGTAGATACGACCCGTTGATGCACGCTCTTGCATTAGCAGAGTGAACATTTCAATCGCTTTAACCGTTTCTTTCTTGATTGAAGGATCGTTCTCGTACTTCACGTATAGACGCTCAAACTCTTCTTGGTTTTCGAAGAATGCGTCGTACAGACCAGGTACATCAGATGGTGAGAATAGCGTAATATTGCCGCCTTCAACTAAACGTTGGTACATCAGTTTGTTTAACTGAACACCGTAGTCCATGTGACGAACACGGTTTTCTTCAACACCACGGTTGTTCTTAAGTACCATTAGTGAGCGTGCTTCACCGTGCCACATTGGGTAGAACACAGTAGCTGCGCCACCACGTACACCACCTTGTGAACAACATTTTACTGCTGTTTGGAAGTACTTGTAGAACGGAATACAACCAGTGTGGAATGCTTCACCACCGCGAATCTCTGAGCCTAATGCACGGATACGACCTGCGTTGATACCAATACCAGCGCGCTGAGATACATAACGAACAATTGAGCTTGCTGTTGCGTTAATAGAATCAAGACTGTCTCCACACTCGATCAGAACACATGAGCTGAACTGGCGAGTAGGGGTACGCACGCCAGACATAATTGGCGTAGGTAGAGAAATCTTAAATGTCGATGTCGCATCGTAGAAACGTTTGATGTAATCAAGACGTGTCGCTTTTGGATATTTCGCAAATAAGCACGCTGCTACAAGGATGTATAAGAACTGAGCACTTTCGTAAATTTGGCCCGTAACACGGTTCTGTACGAAGTACTTACCCTCTAGCTGCTTAACTGCCGCGTATGAGAAGTTTAGGTCGCGTTTATGGTCGAGGTACGCATCAAGTTCGTCGAGTTCTGCTTTTGTGTAGTCTTCTAGAATATGTTGATCGTACTTACCCATATCGACGAGGCGAGACACGTGATCATAAAGCGTTGGTGGCTCGTATTGGCCATACGCTTTTTTACGCAGATGGAATACCGCTAGGCGAGCAGCTAGGTATTGGTAATCCGGAGTCTCTTCAGAGATCAGGTCTGCCGCAGACTTGATGATTGTCTCGTGAATATCTGTCGTTGTGATGCCGTCGTAAAACTGGATGTGAGCGCGAAGTTCTACTTGAGAAACCGAAACGTTATCTAGACCTTCTGCAGCCCAAGTGATAACGCGGTGGATTTTATCCAGATCGATACTTTCTTTACGGCCATCACGCTTGGTGACGGTAAGTTGTTGGTTCATTCTGCTTTATTTCCCTAAGAAAACTGATAAAAGCCGTATTTTTGTTTGTTTATGTGCAATATGAGTAAAGCTTGCGGCGGCTTTGTGATCAAAGTCTATCTATATATTGTCGCTTAAACACAACATATAGGGGTTCATTTGTTTGCGGGTTACAAGATAGTGCTATTACACTGATTTATCAAGGTACAGATCGGGGATGACTTGTGGATAACTGACAAAATGAAAAAAATCAGTAAGTGAACACTAACCGATGAGAAAAGGGCAGACTTGAATGGTTAAAAGTACGGTTTCGAGATCGGTTTAGAAATAACCGCATGCAAAAATATTTTCCTTGATCTTTGGCCGTTTTTATCTACGAAAAATGGCTTGGTCAAAATGGAATCTAGAGCACGAATTTTAGCCATAAAAAGACAAAAAAAGCGGCAACTTTGTGCTACCGCTTCCGATTCATTTTCTTTAAAAAATGTCAATCACAAAACTCATTTTTTAACTTAATAGCGTTCAGTATTTTTTAGTATGAACGATGTAGTTTACATCTACATTACGACCGAGTTTGTAGCTATCATTTAGAGGGTTGTAATGAAGCCCAGTAATGCCCATTTCCGTCAGGTCAGTTTGGTCTATCATCTTCATCATTTCGGCTGGCTTGATAAACTTATCGTGCTCATGAGTGCCTTCAGGAACAATCTTAAGAAGCTTCTCAGCACCGACAATAGCAAATAAGTACGACTTAATGTTTCGGTTCAAAGTTGAGAAAAACACGTGACCACCGGGTTTGACTAGCGCAGCACAAGAGCGGATAACGGAGAGAGGATCTGGAACGTGTTCAAGCATCTCCATACAAGTCACGACATCGTAAGTTCCTGCGTTTTCTATAGCGTGGTCTTCTATTGTGCTCTGAATGTAGGTCAGTTGAGTGCCTGTTTCTAATGCATGTAGTCGCGCGACTTCTAATGGTTCTTTACCCATATCAAGCCCCGTCACAATAGCGCCTTCTTTTGCCATGCTTTCAGCAAGAATGCCACCACCACAGCCGACATCAAGTGTTCGCTTGCCAAACAAGCCATTTGCTTTTTCAAGTACATAGTTCAAACGAAGTGGGTTAATTTGATGAAGCGGCTTAAACTCGCCTTCTAAATCCCACCATCGAGAAGCCATGTCCTCGAATTTCTTAATTTCACTTGGGTCGACGTTTTGTGCTTTAGTCATAATTGGTTTTATTGCATTCAATCTGAGTCCTTTAGAGGGCGCCAGTATACTCCAACGTTTTACACCCAAACAACCTCGATGTGCTTAGTTAAGGGACAATGACAGAGTTCACTGGCGCGGCAATCGAGACAGGTGCCTGTAATTTGTAAAGCGCTAACTATTGTTTTTGGTTCATCCTTGAACTGGTGCCAGTGATAATAACTCTAAAACCTGCATTTTCGCGTTGTGTAGTTAAAGGAATTTACCTCGCTTTTCCGCGTAAAGGGTCCGATTTTGCTCAATATTGACCGAAATATAACCACTAATCAGAAAGATATGGGATGAGTGTGCAAATTCTCGACATTTGATTCATAACCAAGCTCACAACCTGATAAAAGGAGAGGGAAAGTGATGCCGAAGTGATGAATTGTGTGTTATATTTTTGCACCTTACACGTATCGTAATTACGATCAGATAATAGAGGGATAATGGCTCTATGAGCGATTTAGCTAAAGAGATCACGCCCGTAAACATTGAAGATGAGCTTAGAGGTTCATACCTAGACTATGCGATGTCAGTCATCGTGGGTCGTGCTCTTCCAGATGTGCGTGATGGCCTAAAACCAGTACACCGCCGCGTTTTATTCGCGATGAACGTACTAGGCAACGATTGGAACAAACCATATAAAAAATCAGCCCGTGTTGTCGGCGACGTAATCGGTAAATATCACCCACACGGTGATATTGCTGTGTACGACACAATCGTACGTATGGCTCAGCCGTTCTCGCTTCGTTACATGCTGGTCGATGGTCAAGGTAACTTTGGCTCGATCGATGGCGACTCTGCTGCGGCAATGCGTTACACCGAAGTTCGAATGGCAAAAATTGCCCATGAACTATTGGCTGACCTAGACAAAGAAACCGTAGACTACGTACCAAACTACGACGGTACTGAGCAGATCCCAGCGGTTCTTCCAACTAAAATTCCAAACCTATTGGTTAACGGTGCTTCTGGTATCGCAGTAGGTATGGCAACCAACATCCCGCCTCATAACCTTGGCGAAGTGATTGATGGCTGTCTTGCATACATCAATAATGAAGAAATCACTATTGATGAACTAATGGATTACATTCCTGGTCCTGATTTCCCAACGGCGGCGCTTATCAGCGGTCGTAAAGGCATTGTAGACGCGTACAAAACAGGTCGTGGCAAAATCTACATGCGTTCGAAAGCGGACATCGAAGTGGAGAAGAATGGTAAAGAGACCATTATCGTCACTGAAATTCCTTACCAGGTGAACAAAGCTCGCTTGATCGAAAAGATCGCTGAGCTAGTTAAAGATAAGAAAGTAGAAGGCATCAGTGCGCTGCGCGACGAGTCAGATAAAGACGGTATGCGCATTGTTATTGAGTGTAAGCGCGATGCTGTGGGCGAAGTAGTTCTAAACAACCTTTACGCTCAGACTCAGCTGCAAACCACTTTCGGTATCAACATGGTGGCCCTAAACAATGGCCAGCCACAGCTATTCAACCTAAAAGATATGCTGAAGTGCTTCGTTGATCACCGTCGTGAAGTTGTGACACGTCGTACTATCTTCGAACTGCGTAAAGCGCGTGAACGTGCTCATATCCTTGAAGGTTTAGCTCTAGCGCTTGCTAACATTGATGAAATCATTGAGCTTATCCGTAAGGCACCTACACCGGCTGAAGCAAAAGCGGGTCTTATCGCTCGTGGTTGGGATTTAGGCAACGTTTCAGCAATGCTAGAGCGTGCTGGTACAGATGCTGCGCGCCCTGAATGGCTAGAGCCTGAATACGGTATTCGTGATGGTCAGTACTTCCTGACTGAGCAACAAGCACAAGCTATCCTAGATCTACGTTTACATAAACTGACAGGTCTAGAACACGAGAAGATTCTAGGCGAATACAAAACACTTCTAGAAGAAATCGCTGAACTCATGCATATCCTTGCGAGCACTGAGCGTTTGATGGAAGTTATCCGTGAGGAACTTGAAGCGGTTCGTGACGGCTTTGGTGACGCTCGTCGTACAGAAATCACAGCTGCGAGCCATGATATTGACATGGAAGAGCTGATCGCACGTGAAGACGTTGTGGTTACTCTATCTCACGGTGGTTACGTTAAGTACCAAGTACTGAGCGACTACGAGTCACAGCGCCGTGGTGGTAAAGGTAAGAGTGCGACTAAGATGAAAGATGAAGACCATATCGAGCGTCTTCTAGTGGCGAATACCCACGATAACATCTTGTGTTTCTCTACTCGTGGTAAGACATACCGCCTGAAAGTTTACCAATTGCCTCTAGCGAGCCGTACTGCGCGTGGTAAGCCAATTGTGAACATCCTTCCATTAGAAGAAGGTGAGCGCATTACCGCGATTCTGCGTGTTGATGAATTCTCTGAAGACAAATTCATCTTCATGGCAACAGGTGACGGTACGGTTAAGAAAACGCCGTTGAACCAGTTTGCAAACGTACGTTCAAACGGCCTAATCGCTGTGAACCTACGTGAAGACGATTCGTTAATCGGTGTGGATATCACTAACGGCGAAAACGAAATCATGCTGTTCTCTAAAGCGGGTAAAGTGGTTCGCTTTAAAGAAGCAGAAGAGATTCCAGTACTTGATGAAAATGGTAAACCAGTTCTTGATGAGAATGGTCAGCCAGAGATCAAGTTTAAAGGTGTTCGTCCTATGGGTCGTACCGCCTCTGGTGTTCGTGGTATGAAACTGGCTGAAAATGACCAAGTTGTATCACTTATTGTTCCTTCGCACGAAGGCGACATCCTAACGGTTACAGAAAACGGTTATGGTAAACGTACAGCACTTAGCGAGTACCCGACAAAAGGTCGTGGCACTCAAGGTGTAGTTTCTATCAAAGTTTCTGAGCGAAATGGCCCGGTAGTTGGTGCTATCCAGGTTGTTGAAGGTGATGAAATGATGATGATCACCGACGCTGGCACGTTAGTACGTACTCGTGTGGGTGAAGTTAGCCAAGTTGGTCGTAACACACAAGGTGTAACGCTTATCCGTACTGCGGAAGATGAATCAGTTGTTGGTTTGCAACGTATTGAAGAAGTTGATGATGAAGAGCTGCCTGCTGATGAAGATGCAGAAGCGTTAGAGTCAACAGACGAAAATACGCAGCAAGACGCTCCAGCTGCTGATGATGCAGAGGAAGGTAACGAAGAGTAATCTTACATCGTTATCCTGATATGAAAAGCCGAGCCTTAGTTGCTCGGCTTTTTTGTATCTGTATCAACGCATTTAAAGTAAGAAATGCGTACACTGACGTTATCTTTGTTTACAGGACGTGTTATGTCTGTTTGGTTTTTCGCTGCCATCACTCTGATGGGGCTGTTTATCGTACTCTTATCACTGAGTGCATCAAAAGTTAAACCTGCTCAATGGTTTGGCTTTTGCCTGTTAGTACTTGTCGTGACGAGTGCCAGTTTCTTATTGCTGCATCAAACTCCGCCTAAATCAATACAAGCGGAAATGTCACGAATGATGACTGCTCGTGACATCATGAAAGAGATTCAAGACCAGTTGCGTGAAGATCCGAACAACGCTGAATTGTGGTTCCAACTCGGGCAGGGCTACCTGCTAGAGGGGGAATTTGATGGCGCGCTGATTTGTTTTGATTACGCGATCCAACTGACTGAGCCAGTCAGTGCCACGCAACTTGCCGCAAAAGCGACGACCTTGTACTACATTCACCAGCAATCAATGACGCAAGAAGTTAGCTTGCTTTTGGAGCAAGCTTTGCAGATAGAACCGCACAATGAAGCCGCTTTGTCTTTGATCGCAAATGATCATTTTCTGTCATTCCGATTTCAGGAAGCGATTGATGCCTGGGTACTATTATTAGATTCTAATGATCCAAATTTAGATAGAGTGCAAATCATTAACTCTATCAACAAAGCAAAAGAGCTGTTGTAAGCGTACAATTTAATAAGCAGTAGAGGGAAAGGTGGGCAACGAATGAAAAATAAGGCACTAAGCATATTGGTTTTGCTGTGCGGCTCTGTATTGGCGGGTTGTAGCTCTTCCGATCATTCTGGTTCTTCCTCTTCGGTTTATTATTCTTCAGGTTATTACGATCCGTGGTGGTACGATCATGACGACTACTGGATTTATTACTATCCGGGTTGTTGCGACAACGACGACGAATACAAAGAGAAACTGGAAGAGTGGTGGAATGGTTTAGATGAAGACCAACAGCAATCCATCAAAGACAAAGTCGAGGATTGGAAAGACGATGATATGTCCGCCAATATCGATAACATGAAACGCCAACTCGACGATCATTGGCAATCATTGCCTGACGAGCAAAAACAAGAGATTCAAACCAAATGGGAGAATCGTCCGGAGCGTATTGAGCCAGCGGCTTTACAAGGCAAAGCGGTAAAAGAAAAGGTTCAACAAAGAAAAGCATTACCGGAAACGAAGATCCAGCGCCCAGTTGCTCGTCCAAATGTGCAGATGCCTAAAGCACGTCCAAATATTCAACCTAGACCGAGGCTTCCTCGTCGTTAGTACATTCGATTTTTACTCTCGAAAGAATCGAGGGTGAAGAGATAAAGATAACAAAGAAAGAAATAAAGAAAAGGGGCGTTCAGTACGCCCCTTGTTGTATCTATAGGTTTACCTCTGCTTGTTAGACTAATACGTGGCTTCGCGTTCAGCTGCTGCTTTATCCCACTCTGGCGCTACTGTTTCTAGGAAGTGTTTCTTGTCTGCGTTCATCTTATCCATATCCATGCCCAATGCTTGTTGTGCTTTGGCTTTGGTCGAGATATCTGGAATTTGAACAGGGTCAGTAATGCCTTTGGTGGCCAGTAAACGAACCAACTTGGTACGGGCGTCAGCGGCGCGATCAACTGCAGTACCTAGTACTTCAAGTGCTACCTCAGGGGCATGCATGTGAACACCGTGAGAAGCAATCGCGTAGTCCCAACGCCATTGTGCGTGGCGAATATCTTGTAGGATAGGCTCCATCTCTGCTTCTGTAGCACCTGCTTTCCACGCTGCGCCTGCTTCAAAGTGTGCCGCTACGATTTGCTTCTCGGCGGTTAGCTTCATGTTCAGTACTTGCGCTTTGCGAGTCGAAACGATGCCTTGTAGCTGCTCTTTAGTTTGGGTATGGCATTGCGCACAGGTGTCTTCAAAACGATCAAATGGGTTACCCACTTTGTGGTCTGTGTACACCGTACCGTCTTCTTTGGTCACTTTAGGCATGTGGCAGTCCACACACACCACTTTATTTTTACCATGAATACCCGCTCTCCAAGTTTCGAAACCTGGATGTTGCGCTTTTAGCATCGGCGCTTTAGATACGGCATGCGTCCAATCTTTGAAATTCAACGCGTCGTAGTATTTCTCCATGTCATTAACGGTGGTGCCCATATCCCATGGGAATTTAACCGCTTTAGTTGGGCCGGTGAAGTAGTATTCAACGTGACATTGAGCGCAGACCGATGCTTGCTTATCTAGGCGAGACTGTTCATCAAAGTTTTTACCAATAGTATCAAAAGCACGCTCGACGTATGGGCGAGTCAGTGCTAGCGCAGGTTCGCCTTTCTTGAAGGCTTCAGAGCCTGTGTTGTGGCAATCGGAACAACCGATAGGGTTGACGATTTCTGAGCCTAAGCGTGCCCATTTACCTTCGAAATAACCGTCTTCACCACGTTCATCAATCACGCGAGCAACGTCTGGGCTTTTACAGCTCCAGCACGCCATCGGCATAGGGCCGGATTTTTCATCAGTCGGTGCGCCGGTACGTAAGGTTTGACGAACATCATCAATTGCGTAAAAGTGACCGCGCGCTTTGTTGTAGTCTTTCGCGAAGCCATAACCTGCCCACAGGATAACCATGTTTGGGTCTTCACTTAGAGCATCTTCAATGTGCTCACTTTCGGATGTTGCTTTCCAAGAATGGTATTGATCAGGGTGGTTCTGTTCAAAGACATCGTTACGAGGATCGATAAAATCCTTCTCTTCTGCCGCTAACGGAGCGTCAACCAAAAATAATTGGCTGGCGAATAAGGTCGCAACCGCAATAGGTGCGCTCATCCAGTGTTTTATGCTCACAGTGTTATCTCCATATTCGTTTTTATTAGCAGCGTTGTGAGGAGCTATTCCAAATAAGAACTGGAGATCTACGATTAATAATATTGCTTAATTGGATAGATGAAATAGTGAGTGAATCTTGTCTTGTTTTAGATCAATTTACACCAGTGATCTCAGTCATGTTTGAATTTATATACCTCTAAAGTGGTAGTTGTTAAGTCATTGTTCTGCAATGCTTTGGGTTTTAACCTTTTTAAAAATAGGGTGATTTAGTTCGCTTTTTGAGCAGGCGTTTCTACCCCTTATGAATAATAGAGGTATTATAAATATAGGTTTAGCGTTGTGGCTTTCCGAAATAAGAATTGATGTCATTTGAAGATCTAAAAAATATCTTCAGAGGAAATTAATTGTCGCTCAAATAAATAATTGAGAATAGTTATCAATTATTATCGAGCTAAGGAAAGAACAATATGGGCAATATAAAATTGACCATAGAGACAATGCTGAAACTTCTCTTCGTCTTTGCCATCTATGGTTTCTCCATCGCCGCCCATGCGACTTCTTCAGAGCCGATTGAAGGTGCTCAAGCTGAGCGTCATCAAGTCGAGTTGATCCGTGACCGTGACTACAAGTGTCTGCAATGTCATAAGGATGCAAAAGAGACTCTGAACCTTTCGCATGACCCGCAAGCTCTACTCAGCCAAGGGAAGCAACTTAATTGCACCAATTGCCATAGCAACATTGGTCCCGACCATCGTGAGGGCGCGCCTGATGTGATTAAGTTTTCAGCGGCTCAATCGAAAGCGGTGCACGACAAAGTGTTCTTAGACCCAAGCTTGATCCTCAAAGCGAACAGCCAATGTGTGGATTGCCACGCACCGACACAGCTGAGAGAAAGCCACTGGACGCACGATGTGCACGCCAAAAACCTCACTTGTTCAAATTGCCACGATGTACACGCAGCGAAAACCAAAGCGTTGTCGTACGACAGAAAACAACTGATCAAGCAGTGTGTGGATTGTCACTCTGAATTTGCCGTCGAACCTGAACTTGCCAAAGAAGAGGAGAGATAGCATGAAATGTTCGAGAAGAAACTTTTTAGCCGGCAGCGGCGCGTTGATTTTAACTACAGGCGTTGCAGGCACTTCCGTTGTTAGCTCCTCTCTCTATGCCAGCAACAGTGAACAAGCGAAACGCATGGGTATGGTTCATGATGAAAATGCCTGTATTGGCTGTACCGCTTGTACCGATGCTTGTCGCGAAGTAAATAAAGTCCCTGAAGGCGTAACGCGACTTAAAATTCATCGCAGTGAACCGATTGGCGAATTTCCAGATGTGGAATACCAGTTTACTCGCGAATCCTGTCAGCACTGTGATAACCCACCATGTGTGTACGTTTGTCCAACAGGCGCTGCATACAAAGATGAAGCGACCGGCATCGTGGATGTGCACAAAGAGAAATGTGTCGGATGTGGTTATTGCCTTGCCGCTTGCCCTTACCAAGTGCGCTTCTTTAATCCAGTCGATCACTCTGCGGATAAATGTAACTTCTGCCGTGATACCAACCTAGCGCAAGGTAAGCAGCCAGCTTGCGTGGAATCTTGCCCAACAAAAGCACTCATCTTTGGTGATTTGAATGACCCAACTAGCGAGGTGAGCAAAGCTATCGAAAGCCATGTTGTCTATCGCGATAAATCGCATTTAGGTACGCAACCTAAACTGTACAAAATTCCGCATAGCAAAGGGGAGGTGTCATCATGAACGGCTTCGAAAGTGCATTCCACTTTGACTCGTTAGTCTGGGATTGGATCATCGCGATTTACTTATTCCTTGCTGGGATGTCAGCAGGTGCGGTGATGATTTCTATCTATTTAAAACGCAAAGTGATTGAAGGTGATCCCGCAAACAACGGCATCATGAAAGCTATGGCTTGGCTTGCGCCATTTGGCATCATTGCTGGGTTGGTAATTTTGATTTTCCATTTAACCAAGCCTTTAGAGTTTTGGAAGATCATGATCTACTACAACCCAACGTCTGTGATGTCGATGGGCGTGATCTTGTTCCAAGTGTACATGCTGGTGCTGTTTGTTTGGATTGGCGTTATCTTCCGCCATCAAATCATCAGCTTCTGTGAAGGGAAGTTACCAAGCAAACTGCTGGATTTTGCCGATGGCATTTTGATTAAGGCGGGGAAAGCCAACAACGCCATTGAATTGTTCTTGGGCTTCTTAGCCATCGTGCTTGCAGCGTACACTGGCTTTCTATTGTCTGCATTGAAGACTTACCCAATGCTAAACAATCCAGTACTGCCAATCTTGTTCCTGTTCTCTAGTTTGTCCTCGGGTGCAGCGACATGCTTGATGTTCGGCATCTTGGTGTTTAAAGAGTCGACCAGCAGCCCAAGTGTGTCTTGGGTGCACGGATTTGAACGCCCTGTAGTGTTGTTTGAGTTGTTTGTCTTAGTGACATTCTTTACTGGACTGATCTTCAGCGGTGGTCAGAACGAAGTCGCGGCTTGGAATGCTATTTCGAGTGGATTCTGGGCTCAATGGTTCTGGGGTGGGGTAGTGTTCATCGGCATGATTACGCCTTTGACTCTCAATTGGTTAACGCCTTCAGAAGTGCGCCACAAAGGCAGTTACGTTTTTGTGGTCACGACGTTGAGCTTGGTTGGCGTACTTATGCTACGTACTTTCATTCTCTATGCCGGTCAAATGACCATAGTGTAAGGGGGAAAAATGGAGGCTGAGCTAGGGTTCTTCTTACTGATATTGGTGGCTGTAACATCGACTTGTGCATCGTTGCTGCATTGGCTACGTCGTGCTATGGGTAAGAAGGCGACATTGCCGCATCAAGTCGCGATGTCCCACATCATTAGCTTAGCTTCCATCATTTGTTTAGCACTTCTGATCGTCTGCTTCGTGCAAGACAACTTCGCGTTGGAATATGTTGTTACGCATTCCAACAGTCAACTTCCCGTGGCGTTCAAAATTGCTGCCGCTTGGGGTGGGCACCAAGGCTCCATGTTGTTTTGGGTCGTCACCTTGAGTTTATGGGCGTCGTTTATTGCATTTAAGTCACCGCTCAACGCCCAATATACTTGTGACTGTTTAGGAATCATGAACGTTCTTATTGCGACATTTGCTTGGTTCACGTTAATGACCTCTAACCCGTTCGAGTATACCCAAGTATTGGCGTCGGAAGGACGAGATCTAAACCCAATGTTGCAAGATGTTGGGCTTATCATTCATCCACCATTGCTTTATCTCGGTTATGTCGGTTACGCAGCAATATTAGCTTTTGCATTAGCAGCGCTATTGGGTAAACAACCGATGAGCGATTGGTATGTGGTTGCTCGAAGCGCAGCGTTTTTTGCATGGGGAACGCTCACGTTGGGTATCTTGGTGGGATCATGGTGGGCGTACAATGAGCTAGGGTGGGGCGGCTGGTGGTTTTGGGACCCTGTGGAGAACGCTTCTCTACTCCCTTGGCTTACTGGTACTGCTTTGTTGCACAGCGGTGTTGTCGCAACACGTAACAGAAGCGCAATTTGGAGCACCTATGCACTGGCGTTTGCTACGTTCAGCCTAAGCATTTTAGGGACATTCGTGGTGCGCTCTGGCGTGCTGACTTCAGTGCACGCTTTTGCGGTGGACCCAACTAAAGGTTTGGTGCTGATTGGTGTATTGAGCTTGCTTGTCATTATCACTTTTGGCGTACTGATTTTGCGAGGAGAACAACTCCCTCGTTTCAAACTTCAATCTCTAGCGAGCCGAGCTTACACTGCTTATATCGCCAAAGGGCTGCTGGTTATTGCGACTGCCATCGTTTTTCTTGGCACTTTTTATCCGATGGTTTATCAACTGCTCGGCTTAGGGAACATTTCGGTTGGCGCACCTTACTTTAATAGTCTGACCTTTCCATTAAGCATACTGGCTCTGATTGCCTTAGCATTCATGCCAGTGCTGAAATGGACAAAAGGCGCAGTTCCGAGTGGAAGCACTGATATCGCGATTAGTATTGCGTTATCTATAGTCTCTGGGAGCGGGTTTATGTTCTCAGTGAACGTACTGCATTTCGAAGTATTGCTAACCATAATATTGGCTACTTGGGTGATTGTGGCACATCTCGTTATGCTGTTTCGTTGTTCCAATAAGCGCAAACTCATGCCAATCGTGATGGCACATATCGGTTTTGCGCTGGCGGTGAGTGGAGCTGTATTCAACAGTCACTACTCATATGAACACAATTTACGTGTCGAACCCGGCAGTTCTCAACAAAGGGCGGGGATCACTATCGATTATCATGGTATCGAATGGCTGGTGGGGCCAAACTACACTGCGGAACAAGGACAGATCACCTTGCACTTGGAAGATGGCCGCATGTTCAATTTCAACCCGCAAAAGCGCCATTACCCTGTGCGAGTGATGAATATGACCGAGCCTGCGATTCGTTCACTATGGCATGGCGATTATTACGTGACATTGGGTGACAAAGTCGACACTCATGCTTATGCGATTAAAGTTCAGTACCGAGCAGGTATTTGGTGGATATGGTCTGGTGGGTTATTAGCTGTGTTTGGTGCGCTGTTAACCGGCCTAAAGAAAAAGAGAGAGGCTATCAATGCGATCGAGAAATACGCTTAAACTCGCAGGTCTCGTTTTGGCTGTTGCCGTGTTTACTGTAGTAACTGCGATGGCCTTGTCTGAGCGAGCACATGTTGAATTGTCCCCACAACGAAATTTAGAGACACCTAATTTTCGCTCTACTTCTCTGATCTCTGATGGCATGGTTTCTGAGCAGCTGTTCAAAAGCGACGGATATAAATTATTGAATGTTTGGGCATCTTGGTGTGGGGTATGCAAGCGAGAGCATGAAAAGTTATTGCAGTTAGCAGAACTTGGTGTGCCTATTATTGGGCTGAATTATAGAGATCAAAAACAAGCCGCTCGTGAATATTTGAGCTCTAAACGAAATCCATATATTGAAGTAATTAGTGACCCTAATGGAAAGCTCGCTGTGGAGCTAGGTGTTATCGGAACGCCGGAAACTTACTTGATTGATCCAAATGGTCGTATATTGATCAAATATCGTGGAGAGCTAACGGCAGATAAATGGAACGATATATTTTCAGGATACTTGAATGTTTCGATTTAATAATCTTCTCCTCACTTTAATCCTATTTATACTATTTTCTCCTTTCACGATAAGTGCGGATTTAGAACAGAATGTTGATCTGTTTGAGTTTAATTCTGTTGAAGTGCAACAGCGTGCAACCTCGCTAGCCAAGACATTACGCTGCCCGCAGTGTCAAAACCAAAACCTTGTCGAGTCTAATGCACAGGCGGCCAAAGACCTGAGGTTGAAAGTGTATACGATGGCCAATGAAGGCAGCTCAGATCAAGAAATAAAGGACTATCTAGTTGCTCGTTATGGGAATATTGTTCTGTATCAACCACCATTAAATTATTCCACGGCGCTGTTGTGGATCTTTCCTGTGCTATTTTTGATCTTTTTTGTCTTATATTCGATCCGAATGGTGAAGCGTAATTAATGTGACCGTTATTCCACTATTAAAAATAAATTGTGCACTTAACAAGCAGAATGTTATCATTTTTCCGAATTTATGAAGTTTCCAGTATAAAGAAAATAAAAATTTTGAGCTGGATAAGTAATAAAAGAACGAAATAGGTGCACGCAGTGGATTCAGTTATATTACAACTTAAAAAAGACTTCTATTCGCAGATTCGTGCATTTCAATCACCGAACCTGCCTCAAGTTACTTCAACGCTCGCCGTGTTGACCGACGAGGAAATCCAAGAACTCGAAGCAGTTTGGATTGAACTCGCCGTTTGGAAGCGCAGTCAGACCCATTAAAAGATAGACCAAACGACCTTCTTGAAACCCCAGATAAAATTTGTCTGGGGTTTTTTATTGTAGTTTTTTTAAATTGTTATAATATAACAATTGTTCAGTTGGAGAGTGGTTCTCTTTTGCTGTCTTGAGTGGATAACTGCCCTCAATTGTGATCTCTATATTGCAAAATGCGGTATCAGTCCCCATAGTTGAAGAGCAACGAGTAAATCCCATGAATGCAATAACGAAAACGCATCAAGCGCATCAAGCAATAAATCGAGTGAGTATAGATATGGCGGAAGTACGTGCCAGAGTAGATTTTAAAGTCGGGGCAAAAAGTAACATTGATGCCGAAATTCTGTCTTTCCATGGTCTGAAGACAGACAAAGAGCATGTTGCTATTATCTTTAAACAAGCGGACCAAACTCAGGACATGCCTTTAGTTCGTATGCACTCTGAGTGTTTGACAGGCGATGTGTTCCACTCTTCACGCTGTGACTGTGGTGAGCAACTAGAAGAGACGATCAATCGCATGGGCGAGTCCGGTGGTATCATCTTGTATCTCCGTCAGGAAGGTCGTGGTATTGGTTTGTACAATAAGATCGATGCATACCGCTTACAAAGCCAGGGCATGAACACGTACGAAGCTAACAACCATTTGGGCTTTGATGATGACCTGCGTGATTTCACAGAAGCAGCACAAATGCTAGAAGCTTTAGGCGTGAATAAGATCCGCCTCGTGACGAACAACCCTAAGAAAATTCGTGAGTTATCTGAGTACGGAATTGAAATTGGCGAGGTTGTCAATACCTCTGCACATATCAAAGATGGCAACGAAAATTATCTGAAGGCAAAAGTCTCTCACGGAAAACATGACCTAAAGGTTTAATCCTAAAGATAAAACTGACAATAAAGTCTGTGAAAAACCTCATTTTTATGAGGTTTTTTTGTATCTGGAGTTGCAAATAAATTGTAAATTTGTATTATCTCGAGACTAAAGTGCAAATAAGAATAATTAGCACTACCAATACGATAATTGAAAAGCTCAACAAGGATGCTTCAGATGAATGCAAAAAAAGTTTTAGTCCAATCTATTGCTGCATCACTCCTCATTGCCAGTGGTTCTACCGTTGCTGCCACAGTAACTAAACAACAAGTAGTCGAACATTACGCGGACGTTGCCCATGCTGTATTTGCTGATTCAGTAACAACAGCGAAAGCGCTTGATGTGAAAATCGACGAATTTCTACAATCACCATCAGCGAAAAAGCTTGAAGAAGTAAAACAAGCTTGGCTAGATTCTCGCGTGCCTTACCAACAGTCTGAAGTTTTCCGTTTTGGTAACGCGATTGTTGATGATTGGGAAGGTCAGCTGAACGCATGGCCACTTGATGAAGGTTTGATTGACTACGTAGCGGCTGATTACCAATACGAATTGGGTAACGAGGGCGCTGCTGCCAACATCATCGCGAACACTAGCCTACAGATCGGTGCTTCTAAACTGGACGTTTCAAAAATCACTCCAGAATTGCTAGCGGATCTAAACGAAGTAGGCGGTTCTGAGGCAAACGTTGCATCAGGTTACCACGCGATTGAATTCTTGCTTTGGGGTCAAGACCTAAACGGCACTAACGCGGGTGCAGGTCAACGCGCTTACACTGATTTCGTTGTGGGTTCTGAGTGTACGAATGGCCATTGTGATCGTCGTGGAGAGTACCTAAAAGCAGCCGCTGATCTACTGGTTCAAGACCTTGAGTGGATGGAAAAGCAGTGGTCTGCTGAAGTGAAAGGTAACTACCGTGAAGAGCTACTGAACGACTCAGCAGACAATGGTCTACGTAAGATGCTATTCGGCATGGGTTCTCTTTCTCTAGGTGAGCTAGCGGGTGAGCGCATGAAGGTAGCACTGGAAGCGAACTCAACAGAAGACGAGCACGATTGTTTCTCAGACAACACGCACAACTCCCACTACTACAATGAGCAAGGCATCTACAACGTTTACACAGGTACATACAAAGGTGTAAACGGCAAAGAGCTATCTGGTCCAAGTATCGCTGACCTTGTTGCTCAAAAAGACAAGAAAGCAGCGACCGAAATTCAAAAGCAGTTTGATACAACACGTAGCCAAGTTGGTGAGCTAGTGACTTCTGCAGAGAAGAACAACCAGCACTTTGACCAACTTATTGCAGCGGGTAACGCACAAGGCAACGCGCTAGTAAACGACACCATCATGTCGTTGGTAGCACAAACCGGAGCGATTGAGCGCGCGGCAAGCATTGTCGGCATCGACAGCCTAAGCCCTGATACTGCTGACCACGAGTTTTAATAAGAAAACCATAATAAATAAGGGCTCTTTGTGAGCCCTTTTGACGTTTGAGCTCGTTGTTATCACCCTTGTTGTCTATGTAGAGCAATGATATGAAGCCATACCTAATTTCTGCGCTAGCCGCGATCCTTTCTTCTTCTGCCATGGCTTATGATGTTAAGTCTGGTGGCAAAACCAGTGTTAAAAAAGACGGCGCGAATGCCTATTCTCTTCCTGCTGCTAACTTGCCAATGAGCAAACGCCTCGATTTTAGCGTCGGTAACAGCTTTTTCCGCAACCCTTGGGTACAAGCGCCAGCGTCAACAGACGCTCGTGATGGCTTAGGCCCGCTTTTTAACACCAATGGTTGTCAGAATTGTCACATCAAAGACGGTCGTGGTCATCCGCCAGAGAAAGATGATTTACATGCAGTGTCTATGTTAGTGCGCTTAAGCATTCCTGCGATGACGCCAGAACAAAAGAAAGCTTACATCAAAGATGGCGGCATACCTGAGCCGACTTATGGTGGCCAGCTTCAAGATTTCGCCCTGCAAGATCAAACGCCAGAAGGCAAAATCGAAATCACTTACACCGATGTTCCAGTGAAATTTAAAGACGGTACGACGGTGACGCTAAGAAAACCTCATTTGAACATTACCGATCTGGGTTACGGCGATATGCACCCTGATACCGAGTTCTCAGCACGCGTGGCACCGCCAATGATCGGCCTTGGTTTGTTAGAGAGTATTCCCGACGAAACGCTACTTGCTTGGGCTGATGAACAAGATGCCGACAAAGACGGTATCTCAGGCAAAGTCAATAAGGTGTGGGATATTGAGAAGGACGACTTCTCGATTGGTCGTTTTGGCTGGAAAGCAGGACAACCGACGCTAATGCAGCAAAATGCAGCAGCATTTAATGGTGATGTGGGTCTTACGAGCCATTTATTCCCAAATGAAAACTGTACCTCGAAACAAAGCATTTGTGACGACATGCCAAATGGCGGCAAACCAGAAGTGAGTGAAAATATTCTCGACTTCGTAGAGTTTTACAGCCAGCACTTAGCTGTACCTATTCGCCGTAATGTCAATGGCCCTAACGTGAAACTTGGTCAGCAAATCTTTGCTGCGTCTGGCTGTGAAAGCTGCCACAAGACCAGTGTTAAAACGGCGAAACGACCAGAGTTACCAGCGCTTTCTGAGCAGCTTATCCACCCATACACCGACATGCTTTTGCATGACATGGGTGAAGGCTTAGCCGATAACCGTCCGGAATATCAAGCAAACGGCCGCGAGTGGCGAACAGCACCGCTATGGGGCATTGGTTATACCGAAGAAGTAAACGGACACACTTACTTTCTACATGATGGCCGCGCTCGTAACCTGATGGAAGCGGTGTTGTGGCACGGCGGCGAAGCTGAAACGGCGAAACAAAACGTCTTAGCACTGAACAAAAAAGAACGTGACGCATTGATTGCGTTTCTGAATTCTCTATAAGGAAGCAACCATGAAAAAAACACTATTAGTGAGTGCGATTGCCGCAACGTTAAGTTTGGTTGGTTGCCAATCGACCATCGGTTCGAGCTCTGCCAAGCCTGAGAGTACAAGTCATATTTCTCAAAGCGTGTACGAGGTCGAGTTTCAATCAGCTCAGACGTTTTTAGCGCAAACCACAGAACTTGAACAGCGCTTCGCGGATTACTGCGCATCAGAGTCGAAAGATGATGCACAAGTAAAACAGCAGTGGCATCAAACTATGCTTGCGTGGATGGCATTACAAGGTCAAGAACGTGGCCCTGCTACGGCATTGGAGCAAAGCTGGAATGTTCAGTTTTGGCCAGATAAAAAGAACACTACTGGTCGTAAAATGTCTATATTGACGAAATCTGACCAAGCTTGGAGTGCAGAAGATATCTCCACCCAAAGTGTCACCGTGCAAGGTTTAGGGGCTCTGGAATGGCTGCTTTACGATAAAGCGTCGACCTTATCTAGCAACAGCAATACTTGTGTGACAGGCGTAGCGATTGCAGAAAACCTCGATAACAAAGCGCAGATCATCGCGGATTCTTGGGCAGAGAACCCTTGGAAATCGCTAGAGATGACGGAATGGGAGTCTGAGTACATTTCACTGCTCTCGAATCAGCTTGAATACAGCATGAAGAAGTTGAGCCGACCGCTAGCGAAGATTGGTAAGCCTCGCCCGTATTTCTCAGAGTCATGGCGTTCAGAAACTTCGCTTTCAAACCTAAAAGCCAACCTTCAAGGGATGGAAGCGTTGTACTTTGCTAACGGAAATGGTTTAGATGCGTTATTAAGAGAGCAAGGCCATGCAGATCTCGCAGACCGTGTTGTTCATCAGTTTGAAATGGCGTTAGAAACTTGGCCAGAAGATAAGAGCTTGTTTGCTGCACTACAAACAAAAGAAGGCTATCGCATGGTGCTCTCTCAATACAATAAGCTAGAGCAATTGAAGTACCTGATTCACGAAGAAGTGGCGATCGAGCTTGGCGTAGTTATAGGATTTAATGCAACCGATGGTGACTGATCAAACCCGCCGAACTTTGCTGAAAGCCGCTCTATTCGGGGCGGCTATACCTATGATGCCATTTGGTTGTGCTTCAACAAGCTCACGTGAGCCTGCGTTGATCGGCTGCTCTATCATTGGCCGAGATAAATATGCAGCGGTGGTGGCGGATGAGCATGGTATGCCGCTATCTTCATTGCCGATTCCTGAGCGTGGTCACGGTGTGGCAACAAACCAACAAGGCCACGCCGTAGTTTTTGGTCGTCGACCTGGTACTTTCTTCATGGTGTTTGATTATCGCTCAGAGCAGATGATCAAACTGCAACTAGCAACGCCAAATCGTCATTTTTATGGACATGGTGTTTACTCCCATGATGGCACGTTGCTATTTGCCACAGAAGGGGAGAGGGGGACAAGCCGCGGGATCATTGGTGTTTATGATGTGCAGAAGCAATATCAAAAGATTGATGAGTTAACGGGTTTTGGCCTTGGCCCTCATGAAGTGATCATGATGCCTGATGGCGCATTAGCGATTGGCGTCGGTGGCGTACACACCAACGGCCGTGAACCTCTCAATCTTGATAGCATGAGACCCAGCCTGAGTTACCTTTCACAAGAAGGTGAGCTGTTGGATCAAGTGTCTTTACCGGATCATAAGTTGAGTATTCGCCACTTAGCCCATGATGGTGCGGAAACCGTGCTTTGTGGTCAGCAATATCGTGGTGAGCCGGACGAGTATCCAGCCTTGATCGCCATGCACACGCGTGGTGGTGAAATGCAAGATCTTCAAGCTGAGCCTGAAGAGTGGGCGCGTTTCAATCACTACGTTGCGAGTATTGCAGCAACCGATGAATGGATCTTAGCCACTTCGCCTCCGGGCAGTTGTTATGGTATATGGTCTAAATCTACGGGCAAATTGGTCGAGTTAAGTGCGTTACCAGACGCCTCTGGTGTTGTGATCTACGGTGATGAATTCCGAGTCAGTTCTGGAGCGGGAAAAGTGGTAGAGCAAAGGCCTGAAGAGTCAAAAAATACCTTCGCAAGCGGTGTGCAATGGGATAACCATTGGTCGAGAATTATCTAGAAAGATCATTGAGTAATTACTTATAGAGAGTTTTGTTGTCGTTTTCGGCATCAGATTCTTAATTTTAAACCTGCAAGCTGTGAGATATTTGCCATACTTTTTATTATGGCAAGTAGCGCAAGGATCATTTCAGTGTTTGCTAGGGTTTTAATCATGACGGCACTTCTGGTGCCGTTTTGCAGCTTTTCCACCGTCGTTTCTCTCGAAGCTTCAGCGCAAGTCGAGCAAGAGGGAGCGGTACAAAAGCTGTCTGTAGAAAAAATGATCCATTATCCAGAGGTGATTGATCAACTGTATCAAAGCACCAATTACCGTTTGAACTGGGAAAATGAAAGTGATATTGAGCAGTTTCTTTTTCAAGTAAACCTGGTTGCACTTGCGGATGTCACCGACGAATTCGAAAATCAACTTCACCGGATAAACCAAGTAAGGTGGCAGGGAGATAATCTCGACTTCGATTTAGTGATGACAGATTCACTCTTGATGTACCTTAGTTATCTTGAGCAACTCCCCGAAGAAGGGATTAATTGGCTATTTACAGACAAAGCCCATGTTACGTTACCCGCTCCTAGCATCGATACTTTATCGGTTCTGAGTAATGAGATTACGGTTGGCAAACTTGGTCAGTTTTTGGCAAGTCTCCGGTCTCCACTACAAACAGATGATGCTTTCTACTCCGCCTATTCTTCGCTATCGGAACATTCTCAGTACCAATATCCGGCCTATCAACAAACTGGGCTAGCACGTGTTGGCGATACATTAGAAAACAGACCCCTGTTGATTGAGCGAATGGAGATCGTAGGCGTAGATGTTTCTTACTTGGATTTAGTCACTGAAGAATATGACGAACAATTAGAGCTTGCGATAAAAGAGTTCCAGCGTATTCATGGTTTGAAAGAAGATGGCGTTATCGGCCCGAATACCATTCGATGGATCAACTTTTCTCCTCAAGAGCGATTGCATCTGTTGGCGTTGAATTCTGAGCGTTCAAGAATTTGGTCGAAAGAAAGGGATAATGTTGTCTTTGTTAACGTGCCTGGATACGAAGTCACGTATTGGCATGACGGTCAACCCTTGTTTGAGTCTAAAGTCGTGGTAGGGAGAGCATCAAGAAAAACGCCCATCATGTCGGTAGCACTGGATTCAGTTATTCTCAACCCAACTTGGAACGTGCCTTGGACTATCATGGTTAAAGACATTATTCCTAAAGTAAAACGTAATCCGATGTATTTGATTAACCATAACATTCAAATCATTCGGTCTTGGACTTCGAACGAAATTATTGACCCTACAACCATCAATTGGGCAACAGTGAATCCGAGAACATTTCCTTATCGTATGCGACAGGCGTCGGGCTTACAAAATGCACTGGGATTGTACAAGTTCAATATGCCTAACCCACAAGCTATTTATTTGCATGACACGCCAAGTAAGAACTTGTTTGAACAGGACAGACGCGCATTCAGCTCAGGATGTGTTCGTGTAGAACATGCAGACCAGTTAGCAGAACTTCTGTTCAAAACTCAGGGGTTGGAAGAACGTTTAGCGAAAAAGCGAGAAAGTTCTCGTCGGTCTAACACGTCAGTTCCTTTGGGAGAGCGCATTCAAGTACACATCATTTATCAAACAGCATGGTTGGAAGAGGGAACGCTTTACTACCGTGATGATATCTATAAGTACGATCACCGCAGTTGAAATCTTTAAGGAAAATTTACAAAACGAAGAATTCTCTTTTCGTTCAATAATTAAGCAATAATTACTGCATCTGAAAATCAAGATGGAGCGTTTTATGCATTTGACGTGACAAATGTGTTTGGTTAATGTCCACGACTTGTCTAGTTGTTGAGCACTGTATTTTGAAATGGTAAGTCGTAACTTTTCCCGCCGAGATTTCCTTAAAATGACCGCTGGTGGTGTGGTGTTGGCGTCTGCCCTGCCATCATTTTCTTGGGCTTCACTCCCTGACGAGCCACGTGCACTGGCGATGAACAATCTTAATACTGGAGAGATCCTCGAAACATGCTATTTCGATGGAAAACGATACATTAATGATGAACTTCAAAGGCTGAATGAGTTTTGTCGAGACCATCGACGAAATGAGGTTCATCCCATGGATAGACGCTTGTTCGATCAAATAAGTCAAATTCAAAAGTTAATTGGTACAGAAGCAGAGGTGATCGTCATTTCAGGTTACCGTTCTCCTGCCACTAACGCCTCGCTGCGCAACGGGTCTTCTCGTGTAGCGAAAAAGAGCATGCACATGGAAGGAAAGGCCATTGATTTTCGTTTAGACGGCGTGAAGCTTTCAACGGTTCGTGATGCTGCATTAAGCCTAAAAGCCGGTGGTGTGGGTTATTATCCACGCAGTAACTTTGTTCATATCGATACGGGTGCTGTTCGTTCTTGGTAGTGCCAAGTTGAGACAGGGTTCCTCGTCTCAGAACGTCGCCTATTACCCATGGTACAAAGCTTGAAGTCGCTAGGCCTTAGTGTCATAGTTGCGGCAGTTTTCACGCAAATTTATTCGGTATAGGTTATCTATGGCTCTGAAATACCAAGTTGTTCCAGTAACATCTTTCTCTCAAAACTGTTCTATTGTCTGGTGTGACGAAACCATGAAAGGTATTGTGGTTGACCCAGGCGGCGATGAAAAGCAGCTCGTTATGCTTATCAAAGAGCTGGGTGTTGACGTGGTAAACCTAGTGCTAACACACGGTCACTTGGACCACGTAGGTGGCACGGAGCCGCTGTCTGCACTGCTTGGCGGTACAGAGATTGTTGGCCCTCACAAGGCAGATAACTTCTGGTTGCAAGGTTTGGAAGGTCAGAGCCAAATGTTTGGTTTCCCGCTGACAGAAGCGTTTGAACCGCACCAATGGCTAAATGAGGGTGACACTGTCACTTTTGGTAATCAAGTGCTGAATGTATTCCACACACCTGGTCATACACCTGGTCACGTTGTGCTTTACAGTGAAGAAGCGCGTTTAGCGTTTGTGGGTGACGTTTTGTTTAACGGTAGCATTGGTCGAACTGACTTCCCACAAGGTGATTTCAATACGTTGATTAGTTCTATCAAAGAGAAATTGTGGCCTTTAGGCAATGATGTCACGTTTGTCCCTGGTCACGGCCCTCAATCGACTTTCGGTCACGAGCGTAAAACTAACCCGTTCGTTGCTGACGAGATGCCGCTTTACTAAAAGTGCGTGTACTAAGCATTATTCTGGCTCGGCGGCAGCTAAGTATCGCCGAGTCAGTCCCACAAAATCCTCAGCCTCACGATCTAGATCACTTGCTGATATAAATAGATCGTAGCCATAAAAGCCTCTCTGATACTTCATCCGGTTGGCGAGCATCGCTAACAAACCTTTGTACTCAATCCCATCTCTGTTTATATACGGTTTAGGGTCAAGCACCATATCCTCAAACTTATCTTCACACTGATTTTGTTTCGCGCCTAAGTAAAGCAGTGCTCGCTGGCTGAGGAGAATTTCTGTCGCTATACGAGGGCAGATTGAATTTAAGTAGGGTGAGTAGTGTTTTAGACGAATACCGATCCAAGGTAGCGGTTGGTGCCACCCTTCCTGTTGGTAGCTACAAATACCGATTGACTCAATATTTCGCCATCGGACGACCCAACCTCCTTTAAAAAGGTGTTGCTGAAAGTGAGAAGCTGTCAGCGTAAAAGTGACTTGGCTTTTCTTAATCATCAAGATGGCGAAACCAACGATTGCAGACATCAAAATGACCGACAGCATGGCTTGCTTCCATCCCGGAGAAATGGCAACCAAAAACAAAGTGATGAGTGCAACGAGCAACAAAAGTATTCTGTTGATAGGGGAGTCGGGTTTGAAATGTGAATTTGTTAGGTGCAGCGTTTCCATGCTTATAACCTCATCGAATACTTGTTCAAAAATGAGTGGGCAGCTTTATATGCATTGACTTGCATTTAAAATAAAACAAACCTCTGTTTTTATACCCAGTATTCAATAAATCCGTTCATAAAATATCTGATTAAATAGTAGACGTTCTATGCTTTGAGCGCATTTTTCATCGCGTTTCGCCGCTAAAACCTACAAATTGCTTGTGAATTTTGGTATAAAACGCGCTTCAAATTTTCATCCCTGCTGAGATGCAGTGAACTGGAGAAATATTCAATGAGACTTGCTCATAAGCGTAAAGTGCAGATGAAACTGCAAAAACGCATTAAAGCGACAGTAGCAAACTTAGCTGCAGCACCTAAAGCAGTGAAGCCTGTTGCGGAAAAAGCAGTAGCACCTTCTGTTGCTGAAAAAGCTGTTGCGGAGAAAGTAGTAGCTGATAAAAAAGTAGCTGCAGTGAAAACAGTTGATGTTGCCCTTACTCCTAAGCAACAACAAGTATTAGACATCGTTATGGCGAATGCTGAAGGTATTAACCCTAAAGGCATCGGTCTAGCTGCAGGTCAAGAAGATACTAAAGCGGCATCATGGGCTACTGGCGCACTAAAGAAGCTTCTTGAAGAAAACCTAGTTCAAAAAGAGCAGTTAGCAGGTAACAAAGTTATCTACAAAGCAGTTTAATTACCGCTACCGTTCTGGATTGAATACCTCGGCCGATGCCGAGGTATTTTTTATCTTGGTATTGGAAATAATGCATTAAGTACTGACTTTAACACTACCAATAAGTGGTTTGTCACATTTTCTTAAATACTATGTAAATTTTTTGGCAGAAAAATACGTAAGTATTGTCTTTTATTTTTATTCATAGATAAAAATATAATTTATTGATTTTGCTATTATTAGTCTTTTGTCATGACGGTTTTCCTACGTACTTGTACGTAATACCTTAGGCTAATGCCTTATTGATGAATCACTCGCTTCCGTGTTCATGCCCATTTCGCATTAGAAAACATTGTTACATCTTTTATACCGAATACAGCCAATCCTAATGAAATGGATGACAACAATAACCTTGGTGATAAAGGACGTGAACGATGAGTCTAATCCAAAAATCTTTAAAACGAGTGCTCAAAACAACCGCTGTCGCTGCCGCGATGGCACTCGCAGCGACTTCTGTAAACGCTGCTGAAAAAGTCTATCGTTTAAAGCTTGCTGAAACTTGGGGGCCTAATTTCCCAATTTTTGGTGATACCACAAAAAACATGGCCAAAATGGCGGAAGAGATGTCCAACGGACGTTTGCAAATCCGCATTGATTCCGCAAACAAGCATAAAGCGCCTTTTGGGGTGTTTGATATGGTTAAGTCGGGTCAGTATGACATGGGGCACTCAGCGTCTTATTACTGGAAGGGTAAGGTTCCAAACACACTTTACTTCACTTCTATGCCCTTCGGTATGTTGCCAACTGAGCAGTATGCATGGTTTTACTACGGCGGTGGTATGGAGCTGATGGAAAAAGTGTACTCTCCACATAACTTGATGTCTTTCCCTGGCGGTAATACCGATACTCAGATGGGCGGGTGGTTCCAAAAAGAGATCAAGTCCGTCGAGGACTTACAGGGTTTGAAAATGCGTATCCCAGGGTTTGCTGGTGAGATTTTGGCCGAGTTAGGTGCCAAGCCAACGAATATCGCCCCTGGTGAGCTATATACTTCTCTAGAGCGTCGCACAATTGATGCCTTGGAATGGGTTGGTCCATCGCTGGATCTACGTATGGGCTTCCACAAAATCGCGCCTTACTACTACACAGGTTGGCATGAGCCAGCGACTGAGCTTCAGTTCCTCGTTAACAAGCGTACCTGGAACCGTCTACCTGATGATCTAAAAGCGATTTTGCAAGTAGCCATGAAAACGGCCGCTTACGATATGTACACGCAATCGAAACACGAAAGCGGCAAAAACTGGGCATCTATTAAGTCTGAATACCCAAATGTTGAAGTAAAAGATTTCCCACCTGAAGTAGTAGCTGCGTTGCGAGAAGCAAACGATCGTTTGTTGAAAGAACATGCAGAAAAAGATGCTTTGGCGAAAGAGATTCAAGAGTCGCAAGCGAACTATATGAATCAAGTTCGACCATGGTCAGATATTTCGCACCGAGCGTACTTAAACAGTCAAGCTCAACAATAACGTTATGAAGCAGGCGATGCCGAGAGGTTTAGCCTGCTATCGAAGCCCAAGAAAACTTCATAATGAATGCTCCGCACCATAGCGGAGCGCATCTAAACGTTCCACGGAGTTCGGAATGAGAAGTCTTATTTATATTGAGCGATTATTTAACCGCTTTAGCGATTTCCTCGGATGGTTATCCAGCATCCTGTTTATTTTGTTGTTAGCAAACGTTGTGTACGACGTTGTCATGCGTTACGTGTTTAATGATGTGTCTATCGCATTCCAAGAAATGGAATGGCATCTATTCTCTGCCGTGTTCTTGCTTGGTGTGCCTTACGCAATTAAGTCCGGTGGCCATGTTCGCGTCGACATTTTTTATGAACGCTTATCTTACAAAGCACAATCCATCATCGACATCATAGGCACACTATTTTTCTTATTCCCTTTTTGCCTACTGGTAGCTTGGTTTGGTATTGATTTCGCCAAGGAAAGTTACGCGTTAGGCGAGACGTCTGGTGACCCAGGTGGCTTACCATATCGTTGGATTATCAAAGCGATGATTCCGCTGTCATTTTTCTTTATGGCGGTGAGTGGTATTGGATTGTTACTTCATTCAATCAACAAAATTGTCAACCCTCATCTCATCTATGCCGGTAATAACGGTAAGTCGTAAAAGGAAGTCATTATGATCGGTATAGTGATGTTTTTTGTTGCGCTCTTTGCGCTTCTATTGGGATTTCCCGTTGCCTTTACTTTTGGTGGTATCGCGCTGATTTTTGGTGTTTGGGCTGAAGGCATCGAGATGTTTGCTTTTATGCCATATCGAATTCAGTCCATTATGGAAAATACGGTGCTAATGGCCGTACCGCTGTTCGTTTTTATGGGGCTAGTGCTACAGAAAACGAAGCTTGCTGAACAGCTACTAGAATCAATGGGGCGTTTGTTCGGTGGCGTTCGCGGTGGTATCGCTATTTCTACCGTGTTAGTTGGCGCATTGCTTGCCGCTTCAACGGGTGTGGTAGGCGCATCAGTTGTTGCGATGGGCTTAATATCTCTTCCTGTGATGCTCAAGTACAATTACGACAAAGGTTTAGCGTGTGGGACTATTTGTGCGTCTGGCACGTTGGGCCAAATTATCCCACCTTCTATCGTGTTGATCTTGTTGGGTGATGTACTTGGCGTACCGGTAGGGGACCTATTTCAAGCTGCGATCTGGCCCGGTATTACACTTGTTGGCGCCTATGTGATCTACATTCTCATCTACGCGAAGTTGAACCCTCAAGCCGCACAGGCGATAGAGCGCGATGAGTCGATCAGTCGTAAACAAGAAGTGCTCACCGCACTGAAAGCTGTATTGCCACCGTTAGCATTGATCATCGTGGTATTGGGCTCCATCTTTGCAGGGATTGCAACACCAACAGAGTCAGCGGCACTGGGCGGTGCAGGTGCGATAATTTTATCGCTATTGTATAAACAGTTTAGTTGGTCGATGATTTATGATGCATCAAAAGAGACAGTGAAAGTAACCGCAATGGTCTTTGCGATCTTACTTGGTGCGACCGCCTTCTCAATGGCATTTACCTACACTGGTGGTGATTATTTAGTTGAAGAGTGGATGTTAGAACTGCCGGGTGAAAAGTGGGGATTCCTTATTATTACCATGGTGGTGATTCTGATTTTAGGTTTCTTTATCGACTTCGTTGAAATCTGTTTTATCATCGTGCCAATTATTGCGCCAGTCGCTGAATTGATGGGTATTAATATGACGTGGTTTGCGATTCTTATTGCGATGAACTTGCAGACGTCGTTCCTCACACCGCCATTTGGCTTTAGTTTGTTCTATCTAAAAGGTGTCGCTCCAGCAGGGGTTACTACGCGTGATATCTACAAAGGTGTGATGCCATTTATCGCGATTCAGATTGTTGTGTTGGCGTCTTTGCTGTTTTTCCCAGGTTTTTACGGTATGAGTTAATCACTCGATAATAAAGAGATTTTGTGAACTGAGAGTTTTTACCTTTTGAGACAAGTTGTTAAGCTGTTAATTATGTCTATGCAGACACAATCGATTCGTTTGTACTGCTAAGATAGTAAGCTGTAAAGGCAGCGTTTCATGGAGGGAAGGGATGCCTCTCAAAGCAAAGTTAATTCTGCTGACACTGATACCCGTGGTATTGGTGTCAGCGAGTATCAGCTGGATCTCTATCTATCAAACCAAGACCCTTGGCAAAAGGGAGGTGGAGATCTTTCATCAAAACCTGATCCAATCAAAAGAAGCGGCGCTGAAAGATACGGTCGACGTCGCTTTTGACTCCATTTCTTACATCTACAACGATCCGACTTTAGAAGAGAGTGTTGCCAAAACGCGTGTGAAAGCGATTTTAAATCGTTTGAGTTATGGGTCGGACGGCTATTTTTTTGCTTATGATAAATATGGTACCAACCTTGTACACCCAGTTCTTCCGGAGCTTGTCGGGGAAAACTTACTCTATCTTGAAGACGAAAATGGCGATCGCTTAATCGAAGCTTTATTGTATCAAGCGCAATCAGGTGGAGGATTTCATCAGTACCTATGGCAAAAGCCATCTACGGGTGAAGTCGTCCCTAAGCTTAGTTACGCTGCATGGCTCGATAAGTGGGAATGGATGATAGGTACTGGGCTGTATATTGAGGATGTAAGCCGAGAAGTCGCCAATATGCGCGCGGCAGTGAACAAAAATATCGAAACGACATTTTTCTCAGTCGTCGTGATCTTAGCGGTGACCGTTGCTGTAATCATTGTTCTCACTTTGGCGATCAATCTGCACGAGCATCGCCTCGCTGATAAGAACCTGAAAGAATTGGCACATAAAACCGTGATGTTCCAAGAAGATGAGAAAAAGCATTTAGCGCGAGAACTGCATGATGGAATCAATCAGTTGTTAGTCTCCAGTAAATGTCATTTAGACTTAATGAGTCATAGACTGGAAGACGAAAAACTCAAATCCCACTTAGATAAATCACAACGATCGCTCGTCACCGCGATAAATGAGGTGCGGCATATTTCTCATCAGCTCCGTCCAAGCGCCCTCGATGATATCGGTTTAGAAGCAGCACTGACGACCTTGCTACAGGATTTTCATTCCCATTCCGGGATTGATATCGAGAGCAATTTCGATACTCAGCAGCACAAACTGACTTCGGAAGTCGCAACGACGCTATATCGCGTCGCTCAGGAGTCTTTGAATAACATTGAAAAACATGCGCGAGCGAAAAAAGTAACGGTTACTTTGCAAAAAATGGGCAATATGCTGCAATTACTCATACGTGACGATGGGGTTGGATTTGTGGTTAACCATGCAGTGCACCAACAAGGGATTGGGTTAAGGAACATGCAAGAGCGTGTAGAGTTCATCGGTGGTGAATTTGAGCTAATGAGTGAGCTTGGCTTGGGAACAGAGATTACTGTGCTGCTTAATTTGGATGAAATAGTTTATGGATAAACCGATTAGTGTAGTGATTGTCGATGATCATCAAGTGGTATTGGATGGCTTCATGGCTCGTTTGGAGTTAGAGTCTGACATCGAAGTGGTGGGTACAGCAAGTAATGGCTTGGAAGCGATAGAGGTCGCAAAACACTTGCAACCGGACGTCATATTGATGGATATCAGCATGCCAATAATGAACGGTATTGAAGCGACTGGTGTAATTAAAGAAGCTCGCCCAGAGAGCAAAATACTTATGTTGACCATGCACGATAATCGCGAGTACATCATGAAGGTCATGCAAGCTGGTGCCGTAGGATATATGCTCAAGGAAATCTCGGCCGAGAAAATGGTGCAAGCAATAAAAACGGTGAACCAAGGCTCGACGTATTTCTGTGAATCCGTCACACAAACACTCTTTACCCAAGAAGTGGTGCCTGCCACGCAAAAAACGAATCCTCTCAGCCGCAGGGAAGAAGCGGTACTTAAATTAGTTGCTCAAGGAAACAGCAGCAAAAAAATCGCCACTTTACTCAATATTAGTTATCGAACGGTAGAGACGCATCGCCATAACATTAAGCACAAGTTGGACTTACATTCGACGGCAGAGTTAGCAAAATATGCGTTTGAAACTGGCTTGACTGAGTAGGAGAGTAGTGCCCGCAAAAAGCGAGCACGTGGGAGCGAAACTAATCGGCTTTGGTAATGCTACCAAGCTCTAGCATTGGAGCAACATCGATGTCCTCTGCATTCATCATCGTCGAGATGCGTTGAACGGAAGATAGTAGAAGGGATTGCTCCCATTCTTCCAATTTTTGGAATCGATTAATGAAGTGCTCTTGCAGCGGCGTTGGTGCTTGTTTTAAGGCTTCTTGGCCCTTGCTCGTAAGTACAGCATGCACTTTACGCTTGTCTTGAACACTGCGCTGACGCTCAACAAACTGGCCTCGTTCTAGTCTATCTAGAATGGTCGTTGCGGTCGCTTGGCTCATGTTAGTGTGGCTAGACAACTGTTTAATCGTCACGTTATCTAAGTCATTGATAGCGCGCATCAAAATCAACTGTGGAGCAGTCAATCCAGACTCTTTGCTCAGCTTTTTAGAATGTAAATCAATAGCGCGGATGATCTGACGAATCGAGACCAATACTTCTTCGTACTTTTCCAATTTATTCATCCAGTCTGTAGGGAACATTTATCGAGGCGACACTAACTTAAATGCGCCCTTATTTAAAGGGGGGAAATCAAAAATTACCCCTACAATTTTACGCCGTGTCCTCAATACCATTTTGTCGCGCCTTTTCGACAAAATAAGAAGAGCTAAAATTATTATAGCAATAAATGTTTGTGGTCTAACTATTGTAGTAGTGATTTGTTCTATCAAAGGCCGTAACCACACAGTGAAAAGTAAGTTATTGGATTTTTTAATAGCAAAAAGATAGACAAAAACGTGTCAAATGATAGGATCTTGCGCCTTCACGGAATGCAAAACGTATCGTGTTCGAAAGATTTTTTTGTTTGGTACGTAAAAACACTACAAAAATAGAGAGGAACGATGACAAAGGGTATAGATAAGTACAGTATCGATAGTACCGACTATACGGTAGGTCAGGACAACGTTCAAAAATGGGGTTTTGATGTTCATAACCCAGTTTTTGGTATTAGTGCAGGTTTAATTGCGCTGTTTCTTGTCGCTGCATTAGTTCTAGATGCACATACCGCAAAGACGGCACTTGATGGGCTGAAGTGGAAAATTATTGGTTCATTCGATTGGTTGTTCATTATTGCAGGTAACATTTTCGTTATTTTCTGTTTGGCGCTTATCGTCTCACCAATGGGTAAGATCCGACTAGGTGGTAAAGACGCTGTTGCCGATTACTCGTTTATGTCATGGCTTGCAATGCTATTTGCAGCTGGTATGGGTATCGGTTTAATGTTCTGGAGTGTTGCAGAACCTGTCGCTTACTTCACCGGTTGGTATGAAACGCCACTTGGTGTTGAGGCAAATACACCAGAAGCCGCGAGATTGGCACTGGGTGCAACGATGTTCCACTGGGGCCTTCACCCATGGGCAATTTACGGTGTTGTAGCACTTTCTTTAGCATTCTTTGCCTACAACAAAGGTTTACCGCTATCTATGCGTTCGATCTTCTACCCACTTCTGGGTGATCGTGCATGGGGTTGGGCTGGCCACATTGTGGACATTCTGGCTGTGCTTGCGACTTTATTTGGTCTTGCTACATCCCTAGGTCTAGGTGCGCAGCAAGCAGCAAGTGGTATTCATCACGTATTTGGTGTTGAGCCAGGCCTAGGTCTGCAAATCGTCGTTATTACCGTGGTGACTTTACTTGCTGTTGTTTCAGTCGTACGCGGCATCGATGGTGGTGTTAAAGTCATTAGTAACATCAACATGGTTGTGGCGTTCTTGCTACTTCTCCTTGTTGGTCTTATCGGTTGGGCGGCGAGCCTAGGCTCGATTCCAACCACACTTATGGCATACGTAGAGAATATCATCCCACTAAGTAACCCGTTTGGTCGTACGGACGAAGCTTGGTTCCAAGGCTGGACAGTGTTCTACTGGGCTTGGTGGATTTCATGGTCGCCATTCGTAGGCATGTTCATCGCGCGTGTTTCTCGTGGCCGTACCGTTCGCGAGTTCATCACAGCAGTTCTGCTGGTTCCAACGGCGGTTACCGTTGTTTGGATGTCTGTATTTGGTGGCCTGGCGATCGAGCAAGTTGTTGATAAAGTAGGTGAGCTGGGCACAAATGGCTTGACTGACGTATCACTTGCTATGTTCCAAATGTTTGATGTTCTTCCATTTGGTAGCATGCTTTCTATCATCGCTGTTGTGCTGGTACTTGTGTTCTTCATTACGTCTTCTGACTCTGGTTCACTTGTTATCGACAGTATCACGGCAGGTGGTAAAGTCGATGCACCTGTACTTCAACGTGTCTTCTGGGCATTCATGGAAGGTGCAATTGCGGTTGCTCTGCTATGGATTGGTGGCTCCGAGGCGGTTCAAGCTCTTCAGGCTGGTGCCATTTCTACAGCACTGCCATTTACCTTCATTCTGCTTGCAATGTGTGTGAGCTTATTGATGGGTATGCGAACTGAGCGTCAGTAATTCGGCATTTTATAAAACCGTTTGACTAACAATTAATCAAAAGGCCAGCAATTTGCTGGCTTTTTTTGTGCGGTTTTTATGACGCTCGAGACAAAAAAATGACACATGAAAGTTCATATTTTACAAAGAGTTAATGTGCTATTTTGTTTTTTAAAAATTAGTGAATAGTCGTAAAAAAGTGTGTAATATTCATGCACCTTAACTGTTCTCCCAACTCAAAAAACTATAAATATGAAATTATCATTAAAACAAAAGCTTATAGGCGCAAGCCTTTCTGCTGTTGTTGTGATGGCAACAGCACTTACTTGGTTGTCGGCTGGTCAATTATTTGATCAGACTCGTTCAGGTGTCTATTCACGTGCGCAAAGTCTTAGTACTACTGCGTCAGAGGGAATTTCTGATTGGGTCAATATCCGTAAAGATATTGCCACTGCGTTCAACGACTACTCGACCGAGCAAGACGTTGTTCCTTTCCTACAACAAGCTCGCAAGGCTGGTGGCTTCGATGACATCTTCCTTGGTACACCAAACGGTGATATGTACCGCTCTCATCCGGAGCGTAACCGTGCTGATTATGACCCTCGCACACGTCCTTGGTACAAGGATGCTGATGCCGCGGGTAAGCAAATCATCACAGCCGCATATCAAGACGCAATCACGAATGCACTACTTGTGACCATTGCTGAGCCAGTAATGAAAAATGGTCAGTTTGTTGGTGTTGTTGGTGCGGACGTACTGATCGATCAGCTTATCAGCGATGTGATTAACTTAGATGCAGGTGAAAACGCGCATGCGATGCTAATCGACATGAATGAAGGCACCTTCTTAGCGCATCCAGATAAAAGCTTGACGCTTAAGCCTATCACCAGTGTTCTAAAAGATTTTTCAGAAGAGGCAATTGAGCGCGCCGCCGATGAAGGTCGTATCGAAGATACGGTAATCAAAGGAAAAGAGAAGCTTTACTACTTCAATAAAGTTCCTGGTACGCATTGGATGTTTGCGATTGAAATGGATCGCGCAACAGAAGAAGCAGGTCATGCGGTATTGCTACGAGATCTATTGTTTACTGCTGTGGCGATCACGATTGTGGTTATTCTTGCAGTTTCTTGGCTAGTTGGTTTCTTGTTCCGTGACTTGAACCGCGTATCAAATGCACTGGAAGAAATTGCATCTGGTGAAGGTGACTTAACGCAACGCCTAGAACCACGCAGTGATGATGAAGTAGGTAAACTGGCGGAAAACTTCAACCGTTTTGTTGGCAACATGCACACAATGGTTACTAAGCTTAGCCACGTATCTTCTGCGCTTTCAGAGCAAGCACGCACGACAGCACAGCAAGCTGAGGAGCGTAGTCAGCGTATCTCTTACCAGCAAGATGAAATCAACATGGTGGCGACGGCCGTGAACGAAATGGCAGCAGCGACACAAGAAATTGCAGGTAATGCTGATAGCACGGCAAGTAACTCAGAAGAAGCGGTTCAAGCTTGTTCACACGGTTCAAGCCAAGTAACTCAAACGCAAGGCTCTATTCAGAACTTAGCGCAAGAAGTTCAAGTTGCTACTGATGTGATTCAAGAGCTAGAAGCACACGGAAATAGCATCAATACGATTCTATCAACGATTCAAGGCATTGCAGAGCAAACGAACCTACTTGCACTTAACGCGGCGATCGAAGCGGCACGTGCAGGTGAGCAAGGCCGTGGTTTTGCTGTGGTTGCAGATGAAGTCCGCGTATTGAGCCAACGTACTCATGCTTCAACGCAAGAGATTCAAGAAACTATCGAGATGCTACAAGGCACAACGGCCAAAGCGGTCGGTATTATGGGTGACAGTCGTCGTCTAGCTGATACCAGTGTTGATGATGCCAATGCGGCTGCAGCGAGCTTGACGCAAATCCACACTGCTGTTGAGCGTATCAGTGATATGGCAACGCAGATTGCTTCAGCAGCAGAAGAGCAAGCATCGGTAACCACTGAGATCACTCGTAACACTGAAGGTATTCGTGACGTGTCTAACGAGTTGTCAGTCGAAGCTCATCAAGCAGCAGAACAAGCTGCTCACCTGTCTGAGCTATCACACGAACTTGAACAAGAGATTCAACGCTTTAAGCTGTAATCTTGTCTCAACCTAAGTAAAAAGGAGCCATCTGGCTCCTTTTTTGATCGCTATTAAGCGTGAAATACATTACAGCCAGAACTCACTGATGGGTTGCTCTTCACTGTAATGATGGGCGATTTGCGCTTGCAGCAGCTCTGCGGTAGCAATTGCGTCGGTTAATGCATGGTGAGGCGTATAGTCTGGCAGCCCATAACGGCGTCGAGATTGCGCTAGCCTAACCGATTCTGGTTTTTTCCCTTTTAGACGCTCCCAGAGAGAGCCTGAACGTTTCTGTTGAATCGTTTCTTCAAGGTGCAGCGTATCTAAAACAGGAAACTCAATACCTTCCCCTAAACGGCTTTTGAGCGCTTTATCCAGAAACTCTCTCTCGATACGACGGTAATGAACAACAATGATTTTCCCGCTTAAGCATGGTAGCAGCTCGCTTAAGATATCGCCTAAGTCAGGCGCATCGATCAATTCGCTGTGAGTAATACCGTGTATAATGACTGAGTCTTCATCGAGTGCACGCTGTGGACGTACCTTCCAATGACGCGAGTTACGTAGGAAAATTCGCTTCAGGTTAAACGACACCAAACCAATAGTAATGATGTCATGTTTTTCAGGATTCAAACCCGTCGTTTCGAAATCTAACGCCACGAACTCCACCTCAGATAACGGTGTTTCTGGAGCAGGCGGCTTGTTGCTATAGAACGCAATTAAATTCTCATCCTTCGCCATCTCCAGCTTTTGTTCAAACTTCGTTGGCCACTGAATGGTTGGCTTCTGAAAGAGCTTTTTAATCATGCTAAACCTCACTTAAAGCTCTTGTTCGCTTGGTAGCGGAACTTAAGGAAATTTTGACCATTGCTTAGGATCTGGAATGCATCCTTTAGGTTGCGACGTTCAAACTCAGAGAGGTTTTCCGGTTCGATATTGTTATCAGGCTCAATGCCTAGTTCCACATCCGTCGCTTGGTGACGAATACGTACCATGGAAATAAATTCTAACGCGTCTTTTAAGTCTTGTGCTCGACCTTTTGGCAAAATGCCAGCATCAATAATGTCGTCAAGACGCTCAAACGAGTTCTGTGCACGTGAACCAACCGCCAGAGAGTGAACACGAATTAAGTCGACCAGAGGAGCAGTACCGCGACGTTTGAGGTTGATGGAGTTGTTGTGTCTGCCATCTTTTTCCATCACGAAGTCTTTAAAGAAGCCCAGAGGTGGTGTTCTGTTTAGTGCGTTACGAGCCAAACACGCTAAGAAGCGGTTGTTCTTTCGAGCGCGACGAACAATAAAGCTAGTTAACTGTTCTGCCCATTTTAAGCGGCCATAGACGCCATCCAAGTCGAAAAAGATGGAGGCGTTGAGTAGTGCTTTCGGGTTCGGGTTATCAATCCAGTCAGCAAAACACTCTTCCCACTCTGAACGAGTCATGCGCCATAGTGGGTTGGTTGCCATAATATCACCTGTGCAATATTTGTAGCCACAGGCATCTAACCCATCGCTGACGTATTTTGCTAGGGCTTCGAAGTATTTACCATGTTTCTCTTCTTGATAAGTCTCATCTAGAATGATGGCGTTATCTTGGTCAGTCACCAACAGTTGCTCATCTCGCCCCATTGAGCCAAGTGCAAGGAAACAATAAGGAATTGGCGGTGGACCAAGCTCTTCTTCTGCCATTTCTAGCAGACGCTGTTTGAAGCTTCGGCCAATGACCGACATCGCGCTACCCACCATGTGAGAGTTGGCATCTTCATTGACCAGACGCACGAAGCTGCTTTTCACTTCTTCGGCAACAACTGCTAAATCTTCGATAGTCTGTTGTTGGAAAATACTACTCACCAACAACAACGAATTCTGAGATTCATAACGAACAATGTCGGTTGTTTCGATAATACCGATTGGTAATTGGTTTTTTACCACTGGTAGGTGATGTACGTTGTAACGCAGCATCGTTAACATTGCTTCATAGATGTAAGCGTTGTGGTCAAGAGACATGACCTCCGTGGTCATCACACTGGACACATCGTCCTGTGGGGACAAACCTTCAGCTAACACACGGGTACACAAGTCACGGTCAGTAATGATACCAAGTACTGGGGACTGTGGATCGTCTTCGTCACGAACGAAATCTGGGTCGACGATAAGTAAAGCCGATACGTTGTCATTCGCCATTTGCTGCGCGGCTTGCTGGATTGTCTGACCACGATCAATCGTATGAGCATCGCCAGTCAGCAAGGTTTTCACTTTCGACGTCGTCAGGTCATTGGCGTCTTTGTTTTCTGAAATGGCTTGGCGTAAACGAGCGCTATTTTCAACTTCAACAAAATCCGCAAAGGAATCAAAGTTATCGTAAATTTCTTGGAAAATGTCACCAGGAATACAGTAGAGCAGGGTATCCTCAATGGCTTTTACCGGAAAGCGGACTTTGTTATTGGTGAGCATGCCCATCTGGCCAAATAGGTCACCTTCGTCAAGGCGATTATACAGCTCACCTTTGCGTCGATAAACTTCAACAACACCGCTTCGCACCACGTATAAATCTTGGATATAGTCTCCAAAATGGATGATGGGGGTATCTTCTCGGTAGTACGAGATTTCGACACTCTCTGTCACCTTGTTTAGTGTTTCTTCAGGGAGTTCATTGAACGGGGGATACTTGGCGAGAAAGTTGTAAATCTCGAGAAGTTCTGCATCCATCGAAGGCGCCTTTTAGTTCGCAAATAATAAAGTAATCTTAACTTAGTTTTAAAACAGAGTCTTATCTGAACCGCGATTTTCGTGCTCAGTCATAAGATTCTGACATATCGCACGATAAGGGAGCTTCATTTTTACTACTATATGGTCACCTCAATTGAAAAAGACGTCGTCGATATGTTTTCTTCGTGATGACTGATTAGATCTTTGGCTGTTTCAGATCGTTATCACGTCTTTAGATTAAGCTATTCTTCTTGAGCCAAGTAGCTCAGGCGATGGAATACAGTGTTTAGATAATTCTCATGAAAGGAAGTCGAATGGTGAGAAATTTATTGCTTGTTTCTTTAGCTGCTTTGCCGGCGATATCAAGCGCAGCGGTCATGGACCAAGCAGAAAAATTTGGGTACGAACACATTCATTTGGATGTTGGTGCCGGAACGACAAACGAAGAATGGTTAGATAACTCTAATGCGACCACAGTTGGACTCGGTGGTAACTATTTGTTTACTGAGAACTGGTTGTTTAATGTTGATTACTCAGCGCAGTTTTTCCATCCGGATGATTTTACTCTTCGCATTGACCGCCTTTTGTTTGGTGGTGGTTACCGTTATGGAGTTACAGAGCAATTCGATATCTACGGGCTATATGGAATAGGCGCAATCAAAGCGAAAGCGACGGACGACAAAACGGATAATACGTTGTCTTCCGATAGCGAATTGATTCAAGCTGTAACTGTTGGGGTGAATTACTTGCTCAGTGAAAAGCTTATTGCGACAGCTGAAGTGGAGTTGAACCGTAGTGATATCGTTGATGAGAACAATTTTAAGATCGGTCTTAACTACCAATGGCATAAAGTCATCGGCACTGGTCTTTTTTATCAGTTTAGAGATACTGATTACAGCGGTGAAAGCTCAGATTACGTCAATGAAGTAGGGCTGAGTTTGAAGTTTGTCTACTAGATCGGACGGGTTCGTTTTTGGCGTTAAGTTAAAACAAAAAAGGTCAGCTTATGCTGACCTTTCCTTTTAATAAAGTATGCGACAGTCGATTATAAAACCGCTGCAATGCCTTTACATAGAGGGCCCATATTTGACTTCGTCATACCAGCAACACTGATTCGGCCAGAACCGACAATGTAAATACCGAACTCTTCTTTAAGGCGGTTAACTTGCTCTTTAGAAAGACCAGAGAAAGAGAACATACCATTTTGACGTTCGATGAAACTAAAGTCTGCGTCCACACCCTCTGCTTTTAGTGTCGCTACAAACAGTTCACGCATTTCTTGAATGCGGTCACGCATTTCTGCTACTTCAGCTTCCCATTCCGCACGCATTTCGGCGTTGCCAAGAATGTGAGTCACGACAGCGCTGCCGTGTGCAGGTGGGTTAGAGTAGATAGAGCGAATAATGGCTTTAACTTGAGAAAAAGCGGTTGTTGCGACTTCTTCTGACTCAGCTACTAACGTGAAGGCACCTACGCGTTCATTGTATAGGCCAAAGTTTTTCGAGAAAGAGCTCGCGACTAGGATTTCTTTGTTGTATTTAGCAAAAGTACGAAGACCTGCAGCATCTTCTTCCACACCTTTAGCAAAGCCTTGGTAGGCGAAGTCGAACAGAGGAAGCAATTTCTTCTCTGCGACAAGTTTCGCCAATGTTTCCCATTCTTCAGCCGTAGGATCGATCCCTGTAGGGTTGTGACAGCAGCCGTGTAGAAGCACGATGTCGCCTTCAGATGCAGATTGCAGATCATTTAGCATCGCATCGAAGTCTTTGTCTTTTGTTTCAGCATTGTAGTAGCTGTATTGTGCCGTTTCGATACCAGCAGCAGTAAATACGCCGTTGTGGTTCGCCCATGTTGGGTTGCTGATCCAGATCTTTACATCGCCTAGTTGACGTTTAATAAACTCGCCGGCAACACGTAGTGCACCAGTACCACCCGGAGCTTGAGCTGTTTTAGCGCGTTTTTCGTTTACAATTTCTGCATCAGAGCCGAAAAGCAGTTTTTGTACTGCAATGCCGTACTCTGCTGTGCCTTCGATGGTTAGGTAAGATTTGGTTTTTTCAGTTTCAACAAGTGCTGCTTCAGCTTTCTTTACTGTCGCAAGAACGGGAGTTTCGCCTTGCTCGTTTTTGTAAATACCTACGCCAAGGTTAATTTTGTCTGCGCGAGCATCTTTTTTAAACTCTTCAGTAAGGCCAAGAATAGGGTCAGCCGGAGCGGCAACTACTTTTTCAAACATAATCTTCATCCATGTTAATCGAAGGGGTGTGCTAACATTTATACCTTTCAGCAATATTGGTTACAACCGTTACTGAAAAGAAAACCTAAAAAAGTTGCGATTTGAAACAGAATTCTAACATAACTAAAGTTTTTGCCATGAAAACGTTTGGTAGGCACAGAGTTTGAAGGGCATTTATGCCATGGTTGGAGAAGTTTTGCACACATCCCAATCGTTTCAATTCAGTGCTTTGCGTTAACACGTTTATAATTGTCTAGTGAGGATTTGTTGAGACAAAAACGCCCCACCAAAGGTGGAGCGTTTACTGTTAGAAGTATGGATATCGGTTGGGGTTATTTCTTCAGATTGATTTCCGACTCAACCGCATTGGTTTCGATGTCAGGGTTAGAAGAAAGCTTTTCAGTCGCCCAGTCATTCATATGCTTTAAGATCGCTTTTAACGCGTGCTTTTCGGTTGGTACTTCTGTCTTTTCAACTTCAAGTTTTTGCTTCGGATGCGTACCCGTCGCATCTTCCGCAACGTGTAACCAATCTGGGTGCCAGTAATAAGGTTGGCCGGAAGGAGAGCTCCAAGAATGTACGCCGTTGGATTCACCTTTGTATTTAATATCTTCTTCGTTGTATTTCGCCATTATTGTTTTCTCTCATAATCCATGAGTTGAGGTGTGCATCACCATTAATATTTAAATGTAACAGATGTAATGAAAATTAATGTGATAACAATCGACTTATTTTGCCCTTTGAACGCTATAGAAGATGCGTACTTCTCATTCAGAAGAATTTACTATTTGGCAGGTTTTAGCTTTATTTGTGTTTAAAGCATACAACGATGGATTCGCCTACCTAATGCTATTCTTGAACGGTGATAGAGCCTAAACTACTCGTCATTCAAGTGTTTGAGAATCGCCGCTTTTGCATGCTCTTCTGTCGCTGTTTCTCCATCAGGGAGTTCAAGGTCAGCCTTTTTGTGTTCACCCAAAGCATCTTCAGCGATATGCAGCCAATCAGGATGCCAATAATAAGGGGTGGTACTGCCAGGATGGTCCCAACTATGTACACCTTTATGTTTTCCGTGATACGAGAGATCGTCCATTGTAAAAACTTTCATCGCTTCCTCCTGATTTAAAGACCGTAGCTCGAAGTGAGTTTAACGAACTCAGTCCAACGTAAAACCTTGGCTTTTAGGTATTGCAAAGATGTGAGGCAATATGTGTGTAACGGTCAAAGTATGGGATATAAACGCTCACTTCGTGGCTGAAATATCTATTATAAGCTTGATAAATTACGTTGCTAAATTGAATACTCCCATATCAGAATGCTGGCGCGAAGTATGCTATGGTGCGGCTGTAAGTGAAATGAGGGAAACATGAACCGATACCGTCAACTGGCTGAGCTGTTCAAAACGCAGATTCAGCAAAATACTTGGAGAGCAGGGGAAAAGCTGCCATCAGTGCGTGTAACAAGCCGAAACCATTCTGTCAGCGCAGGTACGGTATTACAAGCTTATCAGCTGCTCGAAGCACAAGGTTGGGTCGCAGCGAAACCTCAGTCTGGATACTTTGTGACTGCGGAGTTGGACCGCTTCGAACCGAGTTCTCCAGCCACTTCCGTTTATCGCTCCAGCATCAACGATGAACTTTACGACTACCTCAAAAATCAGGCCTCATCGAATGCGGTGAAGTTTGGCTCCGCGTTTCCAGACCCAGCATTGTTCCCATTAGAAGCGCTAAACCGCAACCTAGCCAGCTCAGGCAGGAAGATGGGGGCAGAGACGTTATTGGATAACTTGCCGCCGGGCTGTGAGTCTCTACGCCGTTTGATTGCTCAACGGTACATCCAACAAGGTATGGTGTTTACCCATGATGATATTGTCGTTACTTCTGGCGCATTAGAAGCATTGAATTTGAGCCTTCAGGCCGTGACCCAGCCTGGAGATACTGTTGTAGTTGAATCACCGACGTTTTATGGCGCACTTCAAGCGATTGAACGTTTAGGTCTAAAGGCGATAGAAATAACGGTGGATCCGTTAACTGGACATTCAGTGGATCAAATTGAAGCGACTTTTGCCGGCAATGAGGTTCGCGCATGTTGGTTAATGACTAACTTTCACAATCCAACAGGAACCTTATTAAGTGACGGGCAGAAGCAACGTATCGTCGAACTGGCTGACAAATACGATGTGTACTTGATCGAAGATGATGTGTATTCAGAGCTTTATTTTTCTGAAAAAAAGCCAAGCTCACTTAAAGCTTTTGATACACAAGAGCGCGTGTTGCATTGTGGATCATTTTCAAAAAGCCTTTGCCCTGGCTATAGGCTGGGCTGGGTGGTAAACAAACGCTTCAATGAGCAACTTCAAAAGCTGCAACTTATCTCGACGTTGTCAGGCAGTGCACCAATCCAGCAGGGTATCGCGCATTACTTGCAAAACGATAGTTATGATAGCCATCTTAGAAAACTGCGAAAGAATCTTGAGCAGCGGCAATTGGCGTTTATTGAACTGGTTGATAAGTACTTTCCCCAATCGATTCGTTACACGCAACCGGAAGGCGGCTATTTTCTTTGGATAGAACTGCCGAACACAAAGTGCGGAAAAGCGATTTATCAGAAGTTATTGGAAGCGAACATCACTGTAGCATTTGGTCAGTTGTTTTCTATCGCTCCAAATTATGAGAACTACCTGAGGCTTAATACATCGTTACCTGTAAATGATGAATTAGAACAAGCCGTGAAGACGGTCGGAGAATTACTTCATTAGCCAACTGTTTACCTGTTTTTTGCTCAAACTGTATCAGTGGACGATACCGAAGCTGTGTTTCAATCATGGGCAGACAACCATTTAGGTTAGGAGCCGTAATGAAAAAGCAGTTGGTAAAGCATGAACTTAGGTTGATGGGTGTTGCTATTTTTAGCGCATTTTTGTTGGTGTTTGCACACTTGATATTGGCGAAATCTTTCTCTCATATGGTTTGGACGGAATACACTGCTGCCGTTATCCCATTTGTGATGTTTGGCTTGTGTGTGGTTGGAGTAAAATACGCAGCGCGAGCAGATGAGGATGACGACGAAAATAACAACTAGAGTGCATACACCGGTTGCTAGAAAATCATTCGTACAAATAAAAGACCTCCACATGGGAGGTCTTTTTAATTCGATATCACTAAAAAGTGATTAGAAGTTCGCAGAGCGAGGAGTACGTGGGAATGGGATCACGTCACGAACGTTGCCCATACCAGTGACGTAAGATACTAGGCGCTCAAAGCCTAGACCGAAGCCTGCGTGTGGCACTGTACCGTATTTACGTAGGTCGCGGTACCAGCTCATGTGTTCAGGATCGATACCCACTTCACGCATACGTGCATCTAGAATGTCTAGGCGCTCTTCACGCTGAGAACCACCGATGATTTCGCCGATGCCCGGTGCTAGAACGTCCATCGCTGCAACTGTTTTACCGTCATCGTTAGCACGCATGTAGAATGCTTTAATGTCTTTCGGGTAGTTCTTAACGATTACAGGTGCTTTAAAGTGTTCTTCAGCAAGGAAACGCTCGTGCTCAGAAGACATATCGATACCCCATTCAACTGGGAACTCGAACTCACGACCTGAATCAAGAAGGATCTGGATTGCGTCAGTGTAGTCAACTTGCGCGAAGTCAGAAGAAACGAACTGCTCTAGACGAGTGATTGCTTCTTTATCGATGCGTTGAGCGAAGAACTCAAGGTCATCACGACACTCTGCAAGCACCGCTTTAAACACGTACTTGAGCATGTCTTCAGCCAGTTTCGCTACATCATCCAGTTCTGCGAACGCAACTTCAGGCTCAACCATCCAGAATTCTGCTAGGTGGCGGCTTGTGTTTGAGTTTTCAGCACGGAAAGTAGGGCCGAAAGTGTAAACTTTGCTTAGTGCACAAGCGTAAGCTTCTGCGTTTAGCTGACCAGATACTGTTAGGAACGTCTCTTTACCGAAGAAGTCTTCGTTGTAGTCCACTTTACCAGCGTCAGTGCGAGGAAGGTTTTCCATGTCTAGCGTAGATACGCGGAACATTTCACCAGCGCCTTCAGCATCTGAAGCCGTGATCAACGGCGCAGATACCCAGAAGTAACCTTGCTCGTGGTAGAAGCGGTGGATTGCTTGAGATAGGCAGTTACGTACACGTGCTACTGCACCGATTACGTTTGTGCGCGGACGTAGGTGCGCAACTTCACGTAGGTACTCGATTGAGTGACGAGTTTTTGCCATTGGGTAAGTTTCAGCATCTTCAACCCAACCAACCACTTTAACGTCAGTGGCAGCAAGTTCGAAGTCTTGACCCTTTGCAGGAGATTCAACAATCTTACCAGTTACTTCAACAGAGCAGCCAGTCGTTAGCTTTAATACTTCCTCTTCGTAATTATTAAGATTATTTGGGACCACGGCCTGAATCGGGTCGAAACAAGAGCCGTCATATATGGCAAGGAAAGAGATTCCAGCTTTGGAATCACGACGTGAACGGATCCAGCCACGAACAGTCACTTCGCTGTCTACTGCTAGCTGACCTTTCAATACGTCTGATACAGGCGCGTAAGTCATGTTTTCAATATTCTCCATTGAGGTAAAAATTCAACTCAACGCTTACTTAAAGTACTTGTCTAATAACATTTTTGTTCAAAAAACAAGCTAAGCGCTGAGTTGGGTAGCATTTTACAGATTCAACGAGACATATTACCTGTCAATTCGCTCGCATCAACCTTTATATTCGTTTTGATGGGGAGAATCTCTCTATTTATTCACTCTTTGGTGCTCTGAAAGTGTGAATTGGTTTAGTAATTGCTCTAAACGTTCGGATAGATGCTCTAAATCAACACTAATATCACGCGTGTGTGATGCTGATTGCGATGTGTCGTTAGCATGCAGTGTGATCACATCTATTTTAGATTGAATATGCTGACTTACATCAGATGTGGTTTGCGTCTGGTTTTGGATATCTTCTGCATGTCTGAGCACTTGGCGCATTTCGTCAACAACGTTATGCATTGTGGCTGATAGTGCCTCGACATCGACAGAGCGTTGATGAGCAAACTGGCAGACGGTATCAACAGAAGTTAATGACTCTTCACTTCCTTGCTGGAATTGAGAAATGATATGTTCAATATTACCAGTGGCTTCAGCCGTCCTAGAAGCCAGGTTACGCACTTCTTCCGCGACGACCGCAAAACCGCGTCCTTGCTCTCCGGCTCGGGCGGCTTCAATAGCAGCATTCAACGCGAGCAGATTGGTTTGTTCTGCAATACCCTTAATAACCACAAGAATGGACGACACTTCTTCGGTTCTTTGGTTTAGAGAGCTGATTTTTTCCCGTACGGTATCAATGTTACTTACTAGTTGTTTGATGTCTTCACTTACATTGTGTGCTTGGCTTGCACTATGAGTGGCGACATCAACGGTGTGATTGACCAAAACAGTAGCGTTGTTAGTCGAGTCCTCAACAGCAGTTTGTTGCTGCAGCATATCGGTGATATTGCTTTGTACTTCGCTGGTCTCTAGCTGTTGGTTATTGGCCGCTTTATCTGTGGACTGCGCGACAGCAGTTAGTTTACTCGCGGAGTCGGCAAGTGAGTGAGAGGTGTCTTGCACACGTTCTAAGCTTTCGGAGACCGTGTCCATGAATGAATTGATGGCTGTAGAAAGTTGGCCCACTTCATCCTGTTGGTGATGCATCAGTCGTTGAGATAGATCTTTACTATGGCTCACATTCGACATGAATTTCGACGTTCTTTGAATTGGTCGTACAATGATTTTTTGAATCAAACTCATCGTTATGATGAAGCCCACAAATGCGATTACGGCCATTATTCCCATCGCAAACATTGCCTGTTTACTGATCATTGAATTGACATGATTCATGTTGTATTCCAAGCGAATCGCGCCCAACACTTCTCCTGCTGGTGCAACGTGGCAAGAAACGCAGTTGGTGCCACGGTAATTTTCGCTCGATTTCATTGGTAGCGCGACTACTAACCCTTTGCCCCAATCGGCTGAGATTGGTTCAATCACCAGTTCACCATTCAACGCTCGTTGATCAATATCATCGACAGGCTGCTGGTTTTGTTGCCCAGGTCCGTAAAGTTTGGTCACAGTATCAGCTCGCAACACGCGAACTGCTTCAATGCCTTCTTGGGCCAGGGATTTTTGACGTAAGGTCTCTTTTTGCGACATGGTGCCCGTAAGCATCATCATATTTAGGCTATCGAAATAATTACTAGCCTTATCATGGAGTTGTTCACTAAGAACATCATTGATTAAGGTTTTTTGTTGATGGTATTGGTAAGCCGTAGAGGCAGCTAGGACGCAGCTGAAGACAGCAATTAACGCCAGTAAGAGCTTAAAAGTGATAGTTGAGCGCATAAATTTATAAGTGTAATTGGAACGAACTGCACAATATTAATGTGCACAAATGCGCACTGCGAACAACGAAATGAATGATTGTGACCCCACACATGTTGGGGATATGTAATTGTGATGTGAGTGCTGTGTAATCAAATGTTTGGCGCGTGACAGAAATACGGCGCTTTGGTGTGAGTGATAGCAAAGAGGCCGGGAACTAGCGGAAGTTTTTGCTACGCTTGTATGGGGTAACGCTTGTCTCTTGGCAGCGAATTCCTTAGTATTGCCTGTCTTTTTAAAGCCTGAGAATCAAGATGAAAACAGAATTATACAAAGAGTTTATGTTCGAAGCAGCACACCATTTGCCACACGTACCAGAAGGTCACAAGTGTGGTCGTTTGCACGGACACTCTTTCCTTGTTCGTCTTTATGTAGAAGGTGAAGTTGATCCACATACAGGTTGGGTAGTGGATTTTGCAGAGATCAAAGCTGCGTTTAAACCAATTTACAATCGCTTAGACCATTACTACCTAAACGACATTGAAGGGTTAGAGAACCCGACTAGCGAAGTGTTAGCAAAATGGATTTGGCAGCAGCTTAAGCCAAGCTTACCACTGCTAAGTAAAGTAGAAATCAAAGAAACGTGCACAGCGGGTTGTATTTACAAAGGCGAATAAGTCACTTTCTATTGAGCATTAAACAAAGGCAAGCGAGAAGCTTGCCTTTGTTGTATCTGAATGGCCCAATTTTGATTATGCTTCACCAGTTAGCTTAATGGGTGTCGTAGAATCCATTCTTTTTCATTATCACCCAATGTTGTTTCCTCTGTATTAATGAATCCGCACGCATCAAAAAAACTGATAGCGTATTGCTGACTTTGTGGAACAGTGGCGCAAAGAGAGGTGCTTTTAGGGTTAATGGTATACGCATAAAGGAACAGTTTACGCAATGCCTCACTCCCAACCCCTTGACGTTGGAAACGTTGATCAATCATCAAGTACTTAAGCTCCAGTTCGTATCGTTTAGCAAACGGCGCATGTTGGGAGAAACCTTTATCGATAACAAGATAGCCTACTAATAGATCATCAGAATAAATCGTAAAGAACGCCTCTGACTTACTACGTTTTTGATAAGCCATTTCAAACGGTGTAAAAAATCCTTTTTGCTCTTCTTGCACATCCAATTGCATCAAACTTGAAAAATCTTTCAGTTTGGTGGGTTTAATCGCAATCATCGCTCAATCACAAATTGGCGGCATACCTTTATGCCACCACGAGTTTTTATAGAGTATTAGATCTATTTTAAGTAACTAACCGAGTGAAGAAAAGCTAGCAATGAAGAGGGTAATAATAACCTTGGTGAATATAGGCGCCCAATGTTGTGAGTAAGTGAGCACTGTCTGCCGTTTCTACGCCTTCAACAATGACCGTGCAGCGATACGTATTGCCCATAGCAATTAACTGACGCAAGGTTTCTATCTTTTTATCATCAGATTTTAGGCCAATAACAAATTCTCGGTCGATTTTGAGGTAGTCCGGATTCAGCTTGCTGATAAGCGCCACATTATTATTGCCGGTGCCAAAGTCATCAATACTGATTTTACAATCCAGAGCTTTTAGTTTCGCGACATTGTCATAAATCTCAGAGGTATAGTACATCGATGCATTTTCTGTGATTTCGATTGTCAGCAAACGGCAATCCCGATTAGATAGCTCTCTATATAGGATTGAAAAGTTACGCCCTCGCAGCAAAGAAGGACAAACGTTAATGCTGATAGGGATGGGCAACGCTTTTTGTTTGGTGTAGATGGAATCAATCACCAGTAAGGTATGAGTTAGCAGCAATCCATTGCGGATCAGTGTTTCAATAAACCGTTGCGTATTTTTTACCTTAAACCGGGAGAGGGCTTCGTAGTGCACAATCTTTTGTGCCGAAGTGTTATAAATCGGCTCCAGTTTTATTTTGAACTGTCGAATTGCGCACAAGTAAGCCATAAAGGCTTGTAGGGAGCGGTGACGCAGTATAATGAGAAAAAGTAAGCTCAGTAGAATGATACTTTGAAACGGCCCAGAGATGTAATACACCTCTTTATAGCCACTATTCTTTACGTGATAATTGAAAAAGCGTTCATTGGTGTTACCAATCTCTAACGACGTTCCGGTATTCGTTGATAGCTTCATACCGGAAAGAAAAAAACGTGAAATATGATTTTCAACATTGTCGGATAAGTTAATGTTTTTAACACGAACCAAAACAGTTGCGTTATTTAAGTCAAATGATTGGGTAGTGTAATTGCTATTGTTACTCCACTCTTCAAACGCTTTTTTGCTGACAGGGACAACGGTTTCTGGAGTGACTAAGCATCGAATATTGAAACGATCTAGCATCATGCTCGACTCCACCAACTTCACATTATCAAATAGTGACTTCAGTTCGCTTTCATTAGCAAAGCAACTCCTGCGGGAAAGGTTCTCTGCAATTTCGAAGGCGTTATCCAGATAATTATGTTTAACGATGCTGTTTATCGCGTAGTAACAGATAGCAAAGAAAATGATCGCAGTGATCAACACAACCCACATTGCTTCTGAATAGATCTTTTTATTACGCAGGCAAATACGAAGCGCTTTGCGAAGACTATTGGTTGTGTATTGATTGATCTTCTGTTGATGTTCGATGCCATTCTGATGGTTATTTTGCATAGTAAAAGGAATGAAGTATCCGGTCCGGTGAATGTTTTCGATAATGTTTTTGTTAGTGGTTAAATGTTCTTCCGTGAGCTTGCGAAATTTCTTTCTTAGAGCGGCCACCGCGTTTTTAAAGCCATTTTCAGGCAGTGTCATTTTGTATTGTTGAGTGATTTTGCTTTCTATTAACCGCTGACTAATCGGCGTATTTAAACTGCCGTATGTGGCGATAGTTGACAGAATGGCGTACTCATTTGGGTTGACAGGAATGGAGTGGTGGAGTGACTGATTGAGCTCTAGAGATATTTCGTTTTCGGACAAGCAAACGCAGATTTGGTTTCCAATTTCAAACCTAATCATGTGTTGATGTGCTCCAAGTTTAATTTTTGGCTACGTTATCAATAAAGCTAGGGAAGAGATGTGATTTTTTACTGAGATATCCATAATATTTGGATATATTCAACGTTTTAGGTTTTTTTTTACTTGTCCTGATAACGTATTCTCCTAGGTTTTTGGGGTATAAAAAAACCCGAGCATAAACTCGGGTTTTGATTGGTATTCAGAAAGTCGTATTAGCAAATCACTTTGATTGCTAGACCACCTTGAGATGTTTCGCGGTATTTCGCGTTCATGTCTTTACCTGTTTCTAGCATGGTTTCGATAACCTTATCTAGAGAAACAGTTGGAGCTGAAGAGCGACGTAGTGCCATGCGAGTTGAGTTGATTGCTTTTACTGCCGCAATACCGTTACGCTCGATACATGGAACCTGAACCTGACCTGCAACTGGGTCACACGTTAGACCTAAGTTGTGCTCCATCGCGATTTCTGCTGCCATACATACTTGCTCTGGGCTACCACCCATAAGCTCAGCAAGGCCTGCTGCTGCCATAGAACATGCCACGCCAACTTCACCCTGACAGCCAACCTCTGCACCAGAGATAGACGCGTTGCGCTTGTAAAGACCACCGATTGCGCCAGAAGCCGCAAAGTAACGGATGTAATCTTTTTCAGTCACAGTTTGGATGAACTTATCGTAGTAAGCCAGTACCGCAGGGATGATGCCACACGCACCGTTAGTTGGTGCTGTAACAACGCGGCCACCTGCTGCGTTCTCTTCGTTTACTGCGAAAGCAAACATGTTTACCCAATCAACAACAGACATTGGGTCGTTTGTCGTCTTTTCTGAAGTAAGTAGCTGCTGGCGAAGTGCTGCTGCACGACGAGGCACGCGTAGTGGACCAGGCAAAATACCTTCTTCATTCATACCGCGATCCATACACTCGCGCATTGTGCGCCAGATGTTCGCGAAATAAGTACGAGTTTCTTCATCTGAATGAAGCGCATGCTCATTCTTCATGGTTAGTGCGCTGATGGACAATCCACTTTCGTGGCATTGGTTAACCAGTTCCTCTGCCGTTGTAAACGGGTAAGGTACTTTTACTGGGTTCTCAGCTTCTTTACCGAAATTTTCTTCATCAACGATGAAACCACCGCCGATAGAGTAGTAAGTCTTTGAGTACACTTTTTCGTCTTCGATCCACGCGTGGATCTGCATGCCGTTTTCGTGTAGCTCTAGGTTTGTTTTGTGGAAGTTCATTCCACCTTCACGTGGGAACGATACTGTGTGACAGTGCATGCCAACAGGAAGGCGTTCAGTTTCTTCTACACGAGCGATAAAGCCCGGGATAGAATCGATATCAACTTTCTCAGGAGTGTTGCCTGCAAGACCCATGATGATAGCAATATCTGTGTGGTGACCTTTCCCTGTCAGTGATAGTGATCCATAAACGTCAACGGTGATTTTAGTGATGTCGCGCAGTTTTCCCATTGCACGAAGATCATCAATAAACTCTTTACCCGCTTTCATTGGGCCTACAGTGTGTGAGCTTGAAGGTCCAACACCGATTTTATAGATATCAAAAACACTAATCATATCGATTACCTCAGAAGAAAGCCTCCCAAGGGGAGTTGGGAGGCTTAATTTTATCGTTATATTTTTGGATTAATCATACTGCACTGGGCAGAGATGATTAAAGAGCGCCGTAGATTACAGAACTAATTGCAGCAAGACCACAGATTGCTGTGAAAATTTGCACAGGTGCTGAAGTTTTGTACTTAGCCATCGCAGGAACTTTTTGCATTGCGAAGATTGGCATCAAGAATAGGATTGCCGCAATCATTGGTGCACCCATTGTTTCAATCATACCTAGGATGCTTGGGTTAACGATAGCAACGATCCAAGTTGTGATTACAATGAAGATTAGAGACATCTTCTCGATCTTGCTTACTGGTGATTTTGAACGAGATTTCACTAGACCAACTAGACCTTCGTGCGCACCTAAGAAGTGGCCAAAGTAGCTAGAGGTGATCGCTGCGAAAGCAACCAATGGACCCATGTAAGAGATCAGTGGAGATTCATGCACGTTTGCTAGGTAAGAGAGAACAGAGATGTTTTGCTCTTGCGCCGTTGCTAGTTGCTCTGGAGACAGAGAAAGTACAACAGAGAAAACGAAGAACATAACAAAGCCCATCAGCATCATTGCTGCGCCACCGGTGATAGCGTCAGTTTTCTTAACTGCGTCATCACCGTATACACGACGTTGCTCTTTAGAGAACTGAGAAATGATTGGGCTGTGGTTGAAAGAGAACACAATAACAGGGATTGCTAGCCAAACGATAGCTGGCATTGCACCCCAGTCAGGTGACACTTCCATCATTGAAGTGTTCCAACCAGGAATTAGGTATACAGACAGTGCTAGTAGGATGAACACGAGAGGGTAAACCATTGCTGAAGTTGCTTTCAGCATAAGCTCTTTACCGAATACTACGCCTGCTGTCATTGCAGCAATAAGTGCACCAGAAAGTAGCCAGCGAGGAATAGATTCCATGCCCATTTGGTTAACTAGGAAAGAGTCAACTGTGTTTGTGATACCAACACCGTAGATAAGTACGATTGGGTAGATAGCGAAGAAGTAAGCGAACGTAATAAGGTTTGCGCCAGTCTTACCAAAGTGCTCTTCTACTGTGTCGGTGATGTCCGCTTCAGGGTTTTTCGCAGAAAGAACGAAACGAGCTAAAGATTTGTGTGCGAACCAAGTCATTGGTGCTGCGATTAGGGCTAGGATTACTAATGGCCAGAAGCCACCTGCACCTGCTTTAATAGGAAGGAACAGTACACCTGCACCTACTGCCGTACCAAAAAGGGACAGACACCAGGTAAAGTCTTTGTAAGAAAACTTACTAGACGATTGTGCGGTAGAAACCGCAGAAGTAGTTGTATTCATTTTTTAGTTACTCATTTTGGGAACAGGAAATAAGTCGGGAGTAATTTTGCAAGATTTTACACTAGGAAAATTAGATCTAAATCATTTATTGCTTACGCTTATTGAATGATATGTCAAAAACCTGCTTTTTATCACGAAAATGATGTGCTACTCGTGATTTCTGCTAATGAGTAAAATTAGAAAAACTTATCAATAGGGCTGTTTGTATAAATTTATTTCACCGCAAGCGTTTGCGGTGAAAATGGAAAATTAATCTAATGTGAATGAATGTTTATGAAGCAACGTTTTATTAATATTGATGCGCATAATGATCGCGCCTATAAAAGCACCGATATCAACAACTGTTTAATGTGAAATAATATGTTTTTGCATTGATTCGATAATTTGTGCCGTCATGCCCCAGATGAAATGCTGTCTATATGGGATAGCAAATACACGATGACTGCTTCTTTTTAGGTCAAATTTGGTGCTATACAATTTTTTGGGGTTCAGAATATGGTTGGCAGGAACCTCAAAAACTGACTCTACTTCATTTGGGTCAATATGCGTTTTATATTCCGGAGAAACAAAAGCCAAAAAAGGTGTCACATTAAATTGACTAATCGTTGGTAGTGTAGGCAGTTGACCAAACACATGAATATGCTCATCTTCTATCCCAACTTCTTCTTTGGTTTCCCTTAAAGCGGTATTCACGAGCTGAATATCTTCCTGCTCATATTTGCCACCGGGAAAGCTGATTTGTCCCGGATGATGGCGTAAGTGGGCTGCACGCTTAGTCAGAATGACTTGTAACCCGTCATCGCGTTCCACAAAACCGATTAAGACTGCCGCATCTCTCAGGGACTTTTCTTTCATCCATTTCAGTCGTGCAAGGGACTCTTTGTGGTAGCCCGTTGGAAGCCGAAATTGAAAGTTCTGTAGTAAATGAGTTTTGTCGATAACCAAACTGAGTCCTTATTTATCGTGCCTAACCATTATTTATTATACTCAAAGACGGCAAAGCGTATGGCGTTATCGTTACTGGTTACCAAATAAAACATTCGCATTAAAGCACTCGCCAGCACTTTCCCTCTTTGTGTTGCGTGTCTCACTCTGCTTGAACATATTAATTTGAAACTTATAAGGTTATACACCATTCTTTATTTTAGGACGTCACTATAGGACAAGTATTGGCCAATGAAAGGGATTATTTTCACCGAGTTCATGGAGTTAGTAGAAGAGAAATTCGGTCTTGATGTGTTAGACCAAGTTCTCGATCTTTCTAACGATGAAGGTGTTTACACCGCTGTTGGTAGTTACGATCACAAAGACTTGGTTAAGTTGATCGTGAATCTCAGTAAAGTATCTGGTGTTCCCCCCGAGCAACTGCAAGAAGTGTTTGGAGAGTGCGTCTTTTTGAATTTACTTCGCTCCATTCCTAGTCACGCCAGTTTGCAACAGTGTGAAACGACGTTTCAATTTGTTCGCCATGTTGAAGACTTTATTCATGTCGAAGTTAAGAAGCTCTATCCTGATGCTAACCCTCCGCAATTTGATTTCATTAGTGAAAATCAATCCCAATTGGTATTTGACTACCACAGCGCAAGATGTATGTCTCACGTATGCTTAGGATTGATAAAAGGCTGTGCTGCGCATTTTGGTGAGGTAGTTCATATCAAACATCAAAATCAGTCAGAAGATGGTAGCAAAGTACGTTTTTGGTTAGAGGCTCAATAAGAACGATATGACGGGAAGTTCCTCATTAGAAAGGAAACTCAAACGAGAAGTTGCATCAAGAAAAGCAGCTGAGCAGCTGTTGGAACAGAAAAGCTTAGAGTTATATGAATCCAACCAGCAACTCAGTGTTGCATTGAAAAAGCTGGAGCTGAAATCTAAAAAGGATCTTCGTAAGTTTGAGTTTGAAGAGCAAATTGATGCGACGTTGATTAAGTTCGGTCGTACTTTTTTATCGAGCACGTTCGATGAAGCAATGATAGCGAGCTTTATTGAGCAGCTCACTTCTAACTCGATCATTTCTGCGGCTTACTTGTTTCTTGACGCTACAAAGCTGAGCTCATTGCGTCGTCATCACTTTGGTCACTTACAGCTTCGTCATAACAACGAGATTTTCACCACTCCTAATTGGCAGGGAGAGAATTTGCATTTGCCAGTTATCATTGATGGGGAAACGGTTGGGGAGTTGATTTTCTCCGTGTTGCAAGATCAAATCGATCAGTCTTTTATTTCCAAACAGATGGAGCTCGTGTCTGACTTAGTTCATGGTGTTATTGGTCGACACTTAAGTTTAGAGCGAGAGGTCGAGCTGAGAAAGCGGGCTGAGGAATCAGAAAAAGCGACGAAGGAGTTTGTCGCCATGATTAACCATGAGCTGCGAACTCCTCTCAATGGCGTATTGGGTAGTGCGGAGTTATTGAGTCGAACCCAATTAGAAGAAGAGCAGCGTCAATACTTGAGCAATTTGACTCAATCAGGGGACTTATTGAGAGTTATCATTAATGATCTTCTTGATTTCAGTAAGATGAATGCCGGTATGATGGAAATCATACATAAAGTTTTTGCCTGGGAGGAGCTTGAAAAAGCCATCATGGGTGTATTTGCAGCTAAGGCTGCGGAAAAACGCATCCATTTCTCTATCGACAAAAAGCTGGGGATCCCTGAATTTTTAGTCGGTGACTTAGAGCGCATTACACAAATTTTGGTTAACTTGGTGGGAAACGCGATTAAGTTTACTCACTTGGGTGGTGTCGTGTTACGTGTGGAATGGCTTAACGGCACGGCTTATTTTGAGGTTGAAGACACTGGTATTGGCATCCCAATAAAAGCACAGCCGTCACTCTTTGACCCATTTGTCCAAGTTGATCGCTCGGCGAAACGCAGCTTTGAAGGCTCAGGTTTAGGTCTCGCGATTTGTAAAAACCTCGTGGATTTGATGCAAGGTCAAATTAGCTTTGAGAGTGAAGAGCGCAAAGGGACAACTTTTAAAGTTGCTATTCCTCTTGAGGAAGGGCAAGCACAAGGCACAGCAGAGGGGGAATTGGTCACTATAGAGCGAAGCGATTTAGCAGGACGCTCAATATTAGTGGTTGATGACATCAGAATGAATCAAGTCATTGTTACTCAAATGCTGAAAAAACTCGACATTACACCTGATTTAAAAGCCAACGGAAAAGAAGCATTAGAAGCGGTGAAAAGTAAAGACTACGAACTGATATTCATGGACTGCCGAATGCCTGAAATGGATGGTTATGAGGCGACGATGTATCTGAGAGAGCGTGGCTTTACTCATCCTATTATTGCATTAACCGCTGGCACTACCATCGAAGAGCGTCAAAAGTGCATTGATTCAGGCATGGACGACATCCTCACTAAGCCGTACACCGCAACCGATATCGAACAGATTATGTGTAAGTGGCTTGAGCAGTAGACGCTGCCTCTTAAAAAGTATGTTTGTTGGCCAACGGCTAAAAGCTAAAGTACATGCAAATAAAACACACAAAAAAACGCACCACACCGGATAATGCCGATCATTTAACGATGTTTTTTGGGTCATTCTAGCGAGCCTTGGCGAGACTAAGAATCTAGTAGCAGCACGCCGAGCGGATAATGAAACAAATTTGACCACAAAGTGCTTGAATAGAAGAACCTGTATCACGCTCTTTCGTCGCTGTGCAGGGTGATGAGATACAGAAATATGCCACTCGCTGTTAAATGAGCGGCATTATCCGTTCTGGAGGCGTTTTAGATTGTTTTCGTCAATAGCATTAAAGCGGCGTTGTGTGCTGTTGAAACCTACGATTGCAGCGCTGGCAAAATCTTTGAAAGCTTATCCAACGTTTCTTGATACTCAGAGGCGCAATCGCTATCTGCCACGACGCCGCCGCCAGCCCAAGCGTAAAGTTTGTTTTTTTCCGCTACAAGAGTTCGGATAGTAATGCTGGTGTCCATACGACCATGGCGTGAAATGTAGCCAATACTGCCGCAATACGCGCTGCGTCGATGCGGCTCCAGTTCTTCAATAATCTGCATTGCGCGAACTTTAGGTGCTCCCGTAATTGAACCGCCTGGAAAACACGCTCGCAGCAAATCCGCAGGAGCGTATTGTTCATCCAAATTTGCACGAATGGTGCTCACCAAATGATGCACGGCAGGGAAGCTTTCAATATCGAACAACTTTGGCACGTGAACGCTACCCGGTGATGCAACCCGACCAATATCATTACGCAGCAAATCGACAATCATCAGGTTTTCTGCCTGATCTTTTTCCGCTGTCTGCAAGTCATGGGCATTAGCGTTATCTTTCTTTGGATCTTCGCTGCGTGGGCGAGTACCTTTGATTGGTTTTGTTTCAATGACGCGATCTTTGAGCTCTAAAAAGCGCTCTGGAGAGATACTCAAAATCGAAGACTCAGGCATACGGATAAAAGCGGAAAATGGCGCTTGGTTGGCGGACTCTAATTTTAGATACGCTTGCCACTCACTGCCTTGATACGGTGCGTTAAAGCGTTGCGCCAAATTGATCTGATAACAGTCACCGCTCAACAAGTATTCTTGCACCTTGTCAAAGCGAGTGGCGTAGCTCTCTTTTGTCATGTTTGACTGCCAAGCACCAGACAAAGCGAAGTCAACGGTTTGTTCTGCTTTTTGCTCGTTTAACCATTGCCAAGCTTGCTCGATGTTCTGACCGACTAAGCATGCTTTTTTAAGCTTGTGGTCAACAACGACGGCCCATTCATACAGACCTACCGCCATATCCGGCGTGTTGAGATCTTTTTCTGCCACTTCTGGCATCGTTTCTACGCGGCGACCTAAATCGTAACTGAAGTAACCTAGCGCACCGCCGACAAAAGGCAAATCCAATTCTTTATTTAACTCTACGTGAGGAAGCCACTGTTCTTGCATCTGATGAAGCAGCGCAAATGGGTCATCTTGAGTTGAATAGGCATTCGATGGCGTTTCAACTTGTGTGTTGTCGGCAGTGGTTTCTAACGTTGCAATTGGGTTGGCAACCAATACATCGAAGCGGCTATCGATATGCGTTTTTGATGCAGAACGCAGCAACATCGCCCAAGGCTGGTGTTGAATGCGAGAAAAAAGGTGAAGAGCAAACTCTGGTGCGTATTCCAACGCTTTAAAATCAATGAATTGATTGTCCATGTTGTTCATTTGTGTAATTTGTGACAAAGAGATCGTTCACTGCATGGCATGTCATGGGCAGCAAGAGTATCATATTCCTCTGTGTAGCCAAACTCCCTCTATTCATAGGGTTTTGAGATGGTTTACAAGTAGGCAACTTCAGCATTTCGTGTGTCGATATCAGCCGTTCGACAATTGTTTATAAAAAACGAAGCTCAAAAGAGCAATAAGCTTAACAAACACGATTGAAGCCAAGCCAATAATGGAAGCATAACTATAACGAGGCATGTAATGACGGTAATACGCAAGCAGGATGTGATCAGCAGTGTCGCTGATGCGCTACAGTATATTTCTTACTACCACCCGCTAGACTTTGTTCAAGCTCTTGAAAAAGCCTATCACCGCGAAGAGAGTCAAGCCGCGAAAGACGCGATTGCTCAGATCCTAATTAACTCCCGAATGTCCGCAGAAGGTCACCGTCCAATTTGTCAGGATACTGGTATTGTGACGTGTTTCGTCAACATCGGTATGGGCGTGCAATGGGATTCGACCGACATGACGGTTCAGCAGATGGTAGATGAAGGTGTTCGACAAGCGTACACGAACCCTGATAACCCGTTGCGTGCGTCAGTACTTATGGACCCTGCTGGTAAACGTATTAATACCAAAGACAACACGCCTGCCGTCGTACATATCAACATGGTTCCGGGCGATAAAGTTGAAATTCAGATCGCTGCGAAGGGCGGCGGTAGCGAAAACAAAACTAAGATGGTGATGCTAAACCCATCTGACGATATTGCTGAGTGGGTAGAAAAAACGCTACCAACAATGGGGGCGGGCTGGTGTCCTCCTGGCATGCTTGGCATTGGTATCGGCGGTACGGCTGAAAAAGCAGCGGTATTGGCAAAAGAATCTCTAATGGAACACATCGATATTCAAGAGCTTATTGACCGTGGCCCACAAAACGCAGAAGAAGAGCTTCGTTTGGATATCTTCAATCGCGTGAACAAACTTGGTATCGGTGCGCAAGGTCTTGGCGGTTTGACGACTGTTGTCGACGTTAAAATCAAAACTGCGCCAACGCACGCGGCTTCTAAGCCTGTTTGTTTGATCCCGAACTGTGCGGCGACTCGTCACGTGCACTTCACGCTTGATGGTAGCGGCCCAGCAGAGCTAACACCACCTAAACTAGAAGATTGGCCAGACATCACTTGGGAAGCGGGCGAAAATACGCGTCGCGTAAACTTAGATACAATTACTAAAGAAGAAGTACAAGAGTGGAAGACAGGCGAAACGGTTCTTCTATCAGGTAAAATTCTGACTGGTCGTGATGCTGCGCATAAACGTATTCAAGGCATGCTAGATAATGGCGAAGGTCTGCCTGAAGGTGTAGATCTAAACGGTAAGTTCATTTACTACGTAGGCCCTGTTGATGCAGTTGGTGATGAAGTCGTTGGTCCTGCTGGCCCAACAACATCAACGCGTATGGATAAATTCACCGATATGATGCTAGAAAAAACAGGCATCATGGGCATGATCGGTAAAGCTGAGCGTGGCCCTGCAACGGTTGAATCTATCAAGAATCACAAAGCGGTTTACCTAATGGCTGTCGGTGGCGCTGCGTACTTGGTGGCGAAAGCGATCAAGAAAGCTCGCGTTGTCGCATTTGAAGATTTAGGTATGGAAGCGATTTACGAATTTGAAGTTGAAGATATGCCAGTAACAGTGGCTGTCGACTCAAATGGTGTTAACGCGCACCAAATTGGTCCAGACACTTGGAAAGTGAAAATTCAAGAGATGGAAGCATAAGGCAAAGGGCAATCTTGCTGCGTCTCAGTAGAGAGAATGTGACAAGGTGCTGATTTACCTAGCAAACAATTGACAAAAGTGCAGCGAAACCTGCACTTTTTGTCTATATAATTAAGGATATAAACCTTTAGGCATAGCAATCAAACGTTATGCGAACAATAATTAGGAGACGGCATGCCTCGTTTTATTCAGATTCTACAAATTATTCTTGCTGTAGTGATAGGTGGCTTTGTTGGCTATGACTTGATTCTTCACGGTATCAGCATCTTTGATGAAAAGTACGTGACCATCACATGTGTGTTGTGGCTGATTTTAGAAATCGCTCTATTTGTTATCTATAAGTTGATCGAAGACGACTAGGCTTAAAGAAAGCGGGTTCCTGTTTAACATAGTAATCAGCGCATATAGAGTAACTAATGCTGTAGATTAAGTAAGCCTCTGAACCACTCAGGGGCTTTTCTTTTTTGATACAGCATTAAGCCGGATGTTTTGTTCATCTTTTATTAAGGTATATAAAGTTAAACTCATAGAATTCGGGATAGAACAGTATTCATAGCTCGAAATTCGAAGTCGCTGACAACGTTGTTTTAAAGTGGAGTAAGATAAAGAAGCGTAATGAAGAGAATAAAGAAAGAAGTTAATGACTTTATCAACAGAGGTATGGACTCTAATGTTCGAATTGCTGTCACCGGACTTTCTCGTGCCGGTAAGACGGCATTCATCACGTCATTAGTGAATCAGCTTCTTCATACTGCAACCCATGACAATTTGCCTCTTTTGACTGCGGCTAGAGATAAGCGCCTTATTGGAGCGAAGCGTGAGCCTCAATCGAATATGATGGTGCCACGCTTTGCTTACGATGAGGCGATGAGCCAAATTCATGCCACTCCACCTCAGTGGCCAGTACCGACACGTGATGTGAGTGAGATTCGCTTAGCGCTCAAGTACAAACCAAATAAAACTACGAAAAAGCTGTTGAGTAAAACCGCAATTTTAAATGTTGATATTATCGACTATCCAGGAGAGTGGTTGCTCGACCTGCCTTTATTGGACATGGACTTTGCAACGTGGTCGCAAACTCAGTTTGATGCACTTAAAGGCCAGCGTGGCGATTTAGCCAAAGCTTGGCTTTCTGAACTGGAGAAAGTGGATCTCTTTGCAGAAGTGAATGAGAAACTACTTGAGAAAGTTGCACACACATACACAGAGTACCTTCATGCTTGTAAAGACTCTGGCCTTCATTGGGTTCAGCCTGGCCGCTTTGTATTACCTGGTGAGCTAGCAGGCGCGCCGGTGCTACAGTTTTTTCCGTGTCGTGCTGATTCGGAAAGCAAAGCGCCCAAGGGCAGTAACTTAGCGATGCTAGAAGCCCGTTTTCAGGAATACCAACAGAAAGTAGTGAAAGCGTTTTATAAGCATCATTTTGCGACCTTCGATCGCCAGATTGTACTGGTGGATTGTTTGCAGCCTCTCAATGCCGGTGATGAAGCGTTTTACGACATGCGCCAAGCGCTAGAACAGATCATGCATAGCTTCCGCTATGGTCGTAGTAGCTTTTTGCGTCGTTTGTTCTCACCAAAAATCGACAAAGTGTTGTTTGCTGCTACAAAAGCGGATCATATCACGCCCGATCAGCACCCAAATTTGGTGTCTCTGCTCCAACAAATGGTGCATCCAGCATGGCAAACGGCAGCCTACGAGAATATTGAGATGAGCTGCATGAGTATCGCTTCCATCCAAGCAACCACGACGGGGTTTATTTCCTCTGGAGATAAGACCATCCCGGCGTTACAAGGAACAACATTGGGTGGTGAGCCGATGACTATGTTTCCCGGAGAGGTGCCGAAAAAGCTACCAAATGCAGCTTATTGGCAAAACAACGGGTTTGATTTTACGTCGTTTCGTCCGATGCCCTCACCGAATGATGAGCCAGTGAAGCACATACGCTTAGACAAAGCACTGGATTACCTGATTGGAGATAAATTGAAATGAGTGAGTTGAAGCAAAAACAAGTTTTCTCTGAAAAGGCAATGGAAAAAGAGCAGCAATCGAATCAACCGGAATTGACGGCGCAGCAAACATTCGGCGAAAAAGAAACATTTGTACCTGTTGAAGTTAAAGAAGCGCACCAGGAGACCGAACAGGAATTGCAACTCGAGCATGTCATTCGTCCAAAATCGGGCAGAAAATGGCTCGCGACTGGCGCATTTGCAACTTTTGCTGGTTTGGTTGGCTGGCAAGCGGTGGACTCGGTTATAACCGCAATTCAGGCTTCTGATTGGCTGGCCTTAAGCTGGACGGGGTTTATTGCTGCGATCGCTTCGCTTGGTTTAGGAGCTATGGGTAAAGAGCTTTGGAAACTGCGAAAACTACGAAATCATTTTAGTGTTCAAGAAGAAGCAGAAGCACTTGTTAATAGTGAGAGCGTTGGGAAAGGGAAAGCCTTTTGCGAAACCGTAGCAGAACAAAGTGGTGTGATGGCAGAGAATCCGGGCTTTGATCGTTGGCAGAACAGTATTAACCCTGCTCATAGTGACGCTGAAATTCTTGATATGTATGACTCGATGGTGGTGAGCCAACAAGACAAGTTGGCAACGAAAATCGTATCACAGCACGCAACCGAGTGTGCGGCCCTAGTCGCCGTGAGCCCTCTGGCTGCCGCTGATATGTTGCTGGTGGCTTGGCGAAATTTCAAAATGATCGACAACCTCTCCAAGGTATATGGGGTAGAGCTAGGTTATGCATCTCGCATCAAGTTACTAAAAGCGGTATTTGTCAATATGGCGGCGGCTGGTGCCAGTGAGCTCGCTATTGATGCCAGTATGGATTTGATGTCGATGGATCTTGCTGGCAAAGTTTCTGCTCGTGCGGGGCAGGGGCTAGGTGTTGGTATTCTAACGGCACGTTTGGGCTTGAAAGCGATGACCTTATTGCGTCCACTACCCTGGTATCCTGACCGTCAGGTTAAGTTGGGCACCATACGCAAGGCAGTGGCGGCGAAAGTTGCATCAATTACGATGAAACCGTAACGAATATCAACTTTGATGGATAGGATTGCTTGACGCCATTCCAAGCATGATAGAAACTACTGTCAACTTTTCCTGACAGTTGTGAATTGGGATATTTTAAGTGCGTCTTGAAGTCTTATGTGAAGATCGACTCGGCTTGACCCGAGAACTGCTCGATATTTTAGCGTCTAAAAGCATCGACTTGCGTGGTATCGAAATCGATATTAGCGGTATTATCTATTTGAATTGCCCGGATATTGATTTTGATACGTTTAGTGAGCTGATGGCTGAAATCCGCCGTATTCCGGGGGTGAAAGACGTACGTAAAATCCAGTTTATGCCGATGGAGCGCCACAATACGGAGCTGCTCTCGTTAGTTGATAACTTGCCCGATCCTGTTTTTGCCATTGATCTTAAAGGTGCCGTAGACATGGCAAACATGTCTGCACTTTCATTGCTTGGCCTTCACAAGCAAGAAGTGATTGGTACTCAAATCGGTGCTTTGTTACCAAGTGTTCGTTTCTCTCGTTGGTCTGAGGGTGTGAATGGCCGAACACGGGAAAACCTTGTGATTGAGGGCTTGGACTATGTTCTAGAGTTGATGCCCGTTTATATCCGAGACGAAGCGCAAAACTCGACTCTAGCGAGTACTCTAATGACGATTCGCTCTAGTCAGCAAGTTGCCAGAATTGAAGAAGCGCTACCGCTGCATAACCCTCTGGGTTTTGAGCACTTTGTTGGTATATCGAACCGTCATAAAGCACTAATGAACCAAGCTAAGAAGCTGTCTGTGCTTGACCAACCATTGTTGATTGAGGGCGAAACGGGGACCGGTAAAGAAATGCTTGCTAAAGCTTGCCACAGCCGTTCTAGCCGCGCGAGCAAGCCATTCCTAGTTTTGAGTTGTGCTTCGATGCCTGACGATGTAGCAGAAACCGAACTTTTTGGTCATGCGCCGGGTTCATTTAATCATGAACAAGGCCACAAAGGCATCTTTGAGCAAGCAAATGGCGGGACGGTATTTCTTGATGAAATCGGTGAAATGAGTTCGCATCTTCAAATCAAGCTGTTACGTTTTCTACAAGATGGTAATTTCCGTCGTGTCGGTGCAGAAGATGAGATGCATGTCGATGTTCGTATCATCGCTTCAACAAAACATAACCTTGCCGAGCTTTCTGAAGCAGGAATGTTCCGTGAAGATTTGTATTATCGTCTCAACGTACTTACGCTCAGCATTCCTCCGTTACGTAAGCGCTCAAACGACGTTGCACCATTGCTTGAGTTGTTTGTGGCGAAACATGCTCAACAGCTTGGGATTGATAAGCCAGAGTTTGATGATGGTCTAGTTGATGCCCTTGCAAATTATCAGTGGCCAGGAAACATGCGCCAGCTGGATAACATGGTTCTTCGAGCGCTCACGGAAATGGATGGTGATATACTAAACGCGGGTCACTTCAATTTACCTCAGCCTCAGTCAGTCGGCGCTGGTAGTGCAACGCTTAACATCGACGGTTCTTTGGATGAGATCATGCGTGATTATGAATCTCAAGTTCTGGAACGTTTGTATCTGTCATTCCCATCAAGCCGTAAGCTTGCTAAGCGCTTAAATGTATCGCATACCTCAATCGCTAATAAACTGCGTGATTACGGTATCCGTAAGAATTAATCGAATTGAACGAAAAGACGGAATTAATCATTTGTAATGGAAGATAACAGCTCATCTATCGCCGTTCATATGTTGGACGGTGACTTGCTTCTTCGTACCGCTGAAATCGGTGACGCAGATATGATTGCCGAATATTTTCAAGCGAACCGAGAATACCTGAAACCGTTTGAACCGAAACGTGAAGAGGCTTTTTTCTCAGTGAACGGTTGGTTGCAAAAGCTTATCAAGCTCAATGAGCTGCATCGAATGGGATTGGGGTATTATTGCCTTTTAGTCAGAGCCTCTTCGGGTGAAATGCTAGGTACGATATCCTTTAGTAGTTTGAGTCGTTTTCCTTTTTATTCTTGTAACGTCGGATATTCTCTCGCTGAAAAAGCGCAAGGGCATGGTTATATGCGTCGTGGATTAACCATGGCTTGCGACTACATGTTTAACGTTCAGAAACTACATCGTATTCAAGCTGGCTACATGCCTCACAATAAACGCAGTGAATCTGTGCTAGAGCATGTAGGGTTCAACCGAGAAGGGTATGCAAAAGATTACCTTTTGATTAATGGTGAGTGGCAAGACCACGTTCTAACGTCGCTTATTAATCCGAATTGGCAGCAAGAAGGGCGATAGTATGGAACGATTGGAAAAGCAGTTAGCACTTGTAATCGAGCTCGATAAACTCAAAAGCATTTTGCGCCGAACTCGAGTTAAAAGTGCTGAAGGGCGCCTCGAAAATAGTGGTGAGCATAGTTGGCATGTCGCACTGATGGCAATATTGATGGAAGAGCATGCGAATGCACCTGTTGATATTTGCCGAGTGATGAAAATGTTATTGATACATGACGTAGTAGAGATCGACGCGGGCGATACCTTTGTTTATGATACTGCTGCGTCTCAAGAGCAAGCAGAAAAAGAAATTAGAGCTGCAGAGCGCTTGTTTGGTATGTTACCCAGCGATCAGGAGCAAGAGCTATTGGCGCTTTGGCATGAATTTGAAGCCGCGCAGACCGATGATGCTAAGTATGCAAAAGCACTCGATCGGTTAATTCCAATGCTCTTGAACTACCATAATAATGGTCAGAGTTGGAAGGAACATGGTGTCTCACGCGAACAAGCACTTACCATTAATAAACGAATTGAATTTGGCTCTGTTACCTTATGGGACAAAGCGAAAGAGTTGATTGAAGAAGCCACAGAGAAAGGTTGGCTGAAATCGTAATAAAGGAGACTGAATGTCTTATTTGCCTTTGGACGAATACCAAAGAAAATGGATTTTTACGCATCAGTCGATGCCTGTGCCAGAAGAAGATTTGGCTTTTATTAAGCCGATGAGCCAAGCCCGCTCAGCACAATTTTGGAAAGAAAATATCAGTGCTCAAAGCCCTGATATGGATAGACTAAGTTCCCAAGACTGGCCAATGAACGAGGCGAATTGGTCTGAAACTGTGGATTGGATGGCTGCGTGGGAGTCGGATGATCCTGACATGCCAGCGGAAGCTGAGGCACATATCGATTGGCAAGACGATGTAACCGTTTACTTTTGCTACGAGAAGTACAATGTCATCGAAACGAAATGGTCTATTTTTAAAAAGCACTGGAAGAACTTTCTCTTTTATGACGATGGTCCGATACTAATAGGACGTCGCCGTTCGCAAGCACTTTGGTTTGATTCAAAAGGCAATGTGAAACTCGGTGTTCGTCAATAACGAGTTGTAAAGCAAAGCCACCTTTCGAGGTGGCTTTGTTTTTCTAAAGGCTGGATAATGGACTCAACACACCGCCAGCCCCGCGCTCGATAACGTGAGTATAGATTTGCGTGGTATATACACCCACGCTATAAGTGATTGTTTTTATTGGTGGCTATCACGCCCCGACTAAAGTGGGGCGCTGGTGGGACAATTCAGAATTATTAATGGTTATACGGATTAAAGTTCGCGTGTGAAGATTTGAACATTACTTTTAGCAACTCATACCCGATCTTACACGTCCGCTGGTTAGTCACGATTAGATCGTACTGCAGAACTGCACACTACTGTGTTATGGTGAGTTAGAAAGCCTTTTATTTCAGATAACTTTTTCTATTCCAAATGACGCGGTTGCCTACAAACAGCAGGCTAAAATCACTCCCTCACCGATAAAAACAAAGGAAAGTACCACTCTAAAACTCATAAACCAACAAAATAGTCTGTATCCAAGTTTTGAAAAGATACTAAGCTAAAGTACAAAATTTCTTTATTTCGGGGCAATCAAGAAGGAATGGTTTAATGTTAATGTGTTTCTTTAACTCCCAGAGCATTCTTACTTCATTTTGAGAGGTATAAATATCTATATTTGGTTTAACAAAGCCAATGTGAGAAATAAACATTGGCTCAGTACCTGTGTAATGACGCTTAGAGTATGACACCTTGTTTATCTTAGCTAAATTCAGATGATACTCCTCTGCCAGTCTCCGAGTTACTTTCTTGAAGAACCTATTAGGGTCAGTAATCTTGACACAATAACTACCGATGCCGTCTTTCATATCATCAGGGGCATACTTTTCCGTTGTGCATAGAACAAAGGCATCAGGGATTCTCATCGAGTGTGTTACATTACTAATACTTATGTTTTTCACCCCCGGACCTATTCCTCCAATACCAGATCTTGCAGCTATCATTTGAAGCCTTGGATCAGAACCGTTACCTGATATTGCGCCTGAATTGTACTCAATGGTACCTTCTCCAGCATCACCTCTAGCAGGATCATCATAGCCTCGACATGCCTCTAATGTGCTAACCCAAACTTTTCCTGATACCAACGCTTCCGCTTCACTCTTTTTTGGGAAAAAGCGATACAAACAATCATGATGCGTTTCACTTAAAGACTTAAGTATTTTAACTTTATCTTTTTTGGGTGTGGCTTCTAGTAGCGCAGACATATAATCCTCCAGAGGTATTCACAATCAGGTTATTATGTCATTGTTTTTATTTTGATTGAATGGCCTTATTTATTTGAAGCCATAAGCCCATTTAAATACTCGATCTGTTCGTGCGAGTGGGATTTCATGAATCGGCCGTAAACACGTTCCAACATCATCGTGCTCTTGTGACCCATCTGCTCCGCAATAAAAGATAGGTTTGCGCCTTTGGTGATCAGCCAACAAGCGTAGGTGTGTCGAGATTGATATGAGCATCGGTGGCGAACCTCCGCTCGCTTAAGTGCGCGTGACCATAGTCGATTGTAGGTTGTCGTCTTATAAGTCTCGCTAGGTTCTTGGCCGTTACGACGTTCTGGGATAAACACGAATCGAACGCTTTCCTGGCGAAAGGTGTTTGAACCTTTTACTTCCACAAAAATATCTCTTACCGGGCTAAACATGGTTAGTTCTCTTTGAGACTTAAGGGCGAGTAGCGCAGGCTCAAGTAGGTGAATTGTCCGCTCTGACTTCTTATTCTTCGGTGTTGTGAACTTTCGTTCAATCGTGACGTTACGAGTAACCTCGATTGTCCCTTTATCTAGATCAACATCTTCCCAGGCTAACGCACAAAGTTCACCAGTTCGCATGCCAGTGTAAATGGCTAAGGTGAACATATTCCGCTGCTGTAAGTTTGTCGTTGACTCTATTAGCTGGTGGAAGTCTTCTAGTTCTAGTGGATCTGGTTCACCAGAGCCACCACTTAGTAACTCAACATGCAGAAATGGGTTGTCATCGATAAATTTTGATTTAACTGCTAAATCAAAACATCGGCGCATTAGTTTGATCATATTATTGATCGTCTTTGCGCTTCGTGGTCTTCCATTGCGAGTAGGGGAGTCGACCATTAACTTTTGGCACTTTAGTGCATCCATAATCGTGATGGTGGAGATAGTACGTTCCTCACCAACAAACAAGCAGCATGCTCTTGCGGTAGTACTCAATACGTAGAGTGACTGCGAAGCCATAGTCGTTTTCTTCAATTGAATATAGTCATCAAACAACTCGCGAACAGTAAGGTTCTTACCACGCTGTTCTGGAGTCGCAAAGAGTTGAGCTTTCTTTGATGTTGGAAATCGAGATAAGTAATCAAATGTGCCTAATGAAATTTCAGAAAGTATAGAAGCGCGTAGATGGCTAGCTTTTTTTAAATTACCTTTGGTGACTTCCCAGCCTTTTAGGGTCTCTCGACAACGCATCTCGCGGTAAGTAAAACTAATGCGGATAGACTTACCGCGGATTTCTACACCTTCTGGTGTGTTCATTATGCAACCCTTTCTCTTGCTGAAAACTCATCGATGGCAACACGGTCATACTTAAAACTTTTGCCACCACCACTACTCTTACCGGATGCTTTTTTGAAGTGAACGCCTTCAATCCAACGAAACTGACGATAGTCTTTGATTTCATTGGTCGACATGCCTGTTAAATCAATTAAAAGGTCCTCTTTCACCCAACGGCTAGGTTCTAATTGAATCACCGTAAATGTTCTCATCGGTAAACTCCTATATAGTTGAATTGAGAGAAGAGCAGGGCAACCACCTTACTCTTCTTAATTTGGTGGTTGATGTGTTAATAGCAGCGAAGTAGTGACAGATAATGTAAGTTAATGAGGGCCATTACTTCACTCCACCAGGATATCGATTGAAGTTCAGGTTCTTACGACCACCTTTCGTTACGTCCTGATTACAAAAATAGAAAGCGGAACCTAACACGGGTTCATTTTCCATAATTGCTGCTAGTTCCTGCTCAAACAGCACATCATTCATTCGTTGTTTAACGGCTGAGTCCTTGGGTTGCTCTTTTGGTAAACGCGCATCAGTTGGGCGAAGTTCCATCACACCATCAACCGCTCTATTGATCTCTTCTTGTGTCATGCTCATCGCGAAATCCTTACATTACTTGTGCTGCATCTCTGGCGAACATGTTTAGAAATTGATTGGTGAGCGAGACATTAGAAGGACATTCTTTGCTGATGCCCCAGCCGTTGCTCTCGTTCTCTGGTTTAATCAGAGTTAGGTTGATCACTTCACAACCTAGTTGGTGACTAAAGTAAGGGGCCGATGTCGTGACCTGCCCGAATTGAGTATCGATGGTTGCCGCCATAGATATTTCCTCGCAAGATACACCCCCTTTAAGAAGAGGGCGCCAATATTAGTTAAGAGCTGAATGAGCCAATGAAGGTATCAATTTCGATCTCACCGTTTTTAAAGCACGCTTGAAGCTTGGTTTGGAACTCTTCGCCCATCTCTTCTTCGTGTTGTTCCAGCTTCTTGATACGAAGGACTAGAGTTTCATTACCTATCGTGCTCATGCGCAGTTCAAAGGTGCGTTCAGCCAAACCTAAGTAAGGCACACACGTGAACTTAAACACCGCAGGCATTGGGAACTCTTCCTTAGTGCGAACCGCAACAGACTCGTATTCAGATTGATGGTGGCTGAAGTCATCTACATTGGATTCACGCCCTGCTTTCGCTTCAAACTTCATATTGCGAATAGCGGCAGACGCGACGGAGTTTTCGATAACTTCCCCAGTGGTGGAGAAGACCTGAACGAACTCGCTGTAGTCTTCGACCCACTCAGCCAGTTTCTTTTGGCCAAGGCGTTCTTCGTTAATGTTTAGCAGGGCGTTAAATGCTGCGGTACGGCGCAGAATCAAGTTTGCTTGGTGTTTGCAGTGCCCAGGGAAGTTATGAGTACCAAGGTCAAAAATAGTTACTGCAGCCATACGTTCCGCATTGATAAAGCACTGATTACCTTCGGTTTGATACTCTTCGTGGTAATGCACAAACTCGTCGATATTTGCCGTCTTCATTGTGCCGCGGAAATAATTGCGGTTTGGCATGTACTCTTCTAAATCATGCAGATTGAAAGACTGAGGCAGAGCCGCAACAGGGAAGCCTGCCTGTTCTAACTGCTTTAAAAACTGCGGTGTATTCGCTGATTCTTGGATCTGCTGGATTGCTGATTTATCCATTTATCTATTCTCTCTTTGAGTGAGTTGCTGGTGGAGTGGGTTAGCCGCGTACTTCGCGCAGCATGCCTTCTTCAATAACGGCTTGGCCGTGAATATCTTCTTTTGGTCGGTCGTAGGTAAGTTTGCCGCCTTTGCCTACGTACGCGATTGAGGTGTATTGGAAGTCTTCTGACTTGGTACCGAATCCGGCTTTTGGCTCTTTTACCGACATGTTAACGGTGATTTCGACCATTTCGTTGTTGGTACCCATTGGTTTGAGCTTTAGATCCATCTTCACGTTTCCCTGCTTATCGCTGTAGGACACAGCTCGGGCTACGTTAGATAACGCCAAACCGACGACATTGGAGACAACGCCGCCGTCCAGTTCCTGCATCAGTTTTGGGAAGTTAGTGGTGCGGTCCTCAAGACTGAGGTTTCCTGCTTCTTGGTTAGACATGTGATTTCCTCGCGATCCACGTTTTGTGTATCAATAAAGTACACAAATTGTGTTTATTGTGTCAACACGTTTTGTGTACTTGTTTTGTTTGGGCCAAAAAAAAACGCCAAGCGGCGAGTTAAAAAGCAAAGAAATATGAGGAGATAGTTGTATTTAAATGGACAAGAAACCGCCGGGCGGCGGTATGAATAAATTAAAGCTGTTTAGATACTTGGTTGATGCATTGCAATAGGTTATTTGCGTTGATAGGAGTTAACACTCGGTCAGGAGACCTCGTCCAAAAACCGAATAACTTACCGTAACGCGAAATAAAGGTTACTTCAGTACGAAAACTACTGTAACGACCGAGAGTTAGGTTTTCTAACGACTCATTACTTTTTGCCTTATCAGATGCTGTTATTAGGGTTTCTCTAAATACCTTAAGATCATCTGGGTATAGGTGAAGTAAAATATAGTTAACACCATATTCATCGCTTACTGTCACAAAAAGCTTCTCTCGGTCGAAAGAATTAGAATAGCCAGTCTTTATTACACTGGAAGTCGAGGTTAATGTGCAGTTAGTGATACTCCCTTGTCCTGCTGTGTTTAACTTGGTCACTAAGTCCAAAAAATCTTGATCGCTATATATCGGGTTATTTATTGGAGTAACTTCTGACTGAGCGTTAGCATTAGTTTCTGGCGTACTAACGCAGCCAGTAAATGATAGCATCGCCAAAGAAGCGGCCATCATTTTTAAATACTTCATTTGTATGTCCTTATAGCATTACTGAATACCAGAATACCCGTCCGACAATAGTGATTTTTTGTTCTAACACTTGCGCTTCGGTGTATTCACGAGCTGGATATTCTAACTCATTGAAGCTGTATATTCTGAGGCCACCCCCGGGTAGTCGGTATAACTTCTTGATAAAAAGCTCACCATTGTGGTTGATGGCAAAAATTTTTCCTTCCATGAGTGTTTTGTTACCACAATCAATACCCACAGTAGAGCCATCAGGTAGAACAGGTTCCATACTGTTTCCATGGACAGCTACGCAGACAGCGTTCTCGGGTGCTACGTTGTAGCGACGAAGGGTGGATTTAGCAAAACGTAAGCGGAAACCGTTGTCGTGCTCTAAGTCGTTTACGAATCCATTTCCTGCAGAAAGTTTTATTTCAGATAAGAATGGCACTGCTACTTCGTCATCCCCAATAGGAGTCTTGCTATCCCAAACCTGCATATTACCGAGAATTTCTGCATTTGCTTGAGGCTGTTTCTCGATATTAGAGCTATCACCAAACAGTAGAGCTTTTGGTGAAATGTTTAGAGCGTTGGAAATTGTTTCGGCGTCGTCCAAACTGATGCTTCTTATTCCCGATTCATAATTACTGATACGCGAAGGCCCCCACCCACACTTAGTGGCTAGGGCTCTCTGGCTAAGGCCTTTCTCTTCTCGGAACTGCTTAAGTCGCAGTCCTATCTCAATTTTTTTTGTCATAAGAAAAAATTTAACACGCTCCGTGTGTGTTGTATGCACACTTTTTGTGTTTACTTGCAAACACGAATCGTGTACTTTTGCTGGTGGAGGGAACAACATGAACAAAATTTCAGAATATCGAAACAAAGCAAAGGTCAGCCAAGCAGGCTTAGCAAAAACTATCGGCGTAACACCATCAACGATCGGCAATTACGAGTCGGGTATCCGTAACATCAATGTCGAGATGTGCTGGAAGATAGTTAAAGCACTTAATCAGCTTGGTGCTGAATGTACGTTCGATGACGTATTCCCAGACCCGCAAGAAGATTGTGGAACAGAAGGGCAAGAAGTTAAACCACCAATCAAAGGAGCAAATGGTGAATAAGAAAGAGATGGTGAATAAAACCATTGCAGGCGTCACTGGTGGTAAAGAGGCGGTTGCTGCTGTTCTCGGTATGTCGATCGACAGTTTTAACAATCACCTATACGAGAAGAAGGGTTCTCGCTTTTTTAGTGTTGATGAGCTGGTGGAAATGGCTGAGCTAACCAACACCCCATATGTAGCAGAGTACTTTGCTAACCGTGTTCATTGCATGGTGGTAGAGCAACCTGATGTCGCAGAACTGGATACCGTGGATATGTTCGATTGCCATTTACACCTTAATGCTGTGAAAGGGCTTTTGGATAAAACCATTGAAGAAGCGAAAGCGGATGGTGTGTTTGATGCTCGCGAACGTGCGCTCATCGCTCAATTAAAAGCGGAATATCACGCAACTTTCGAAGCCTTCATGCTGAAGCTCGATGCGTTGTATGCGGAGGTTGTATGAAAACAGAAATATTTTGGCAAACCGTTTCACAGATGGCAGACATCACCTGCAGCTCGGCAAAGCTAATGGTGGCGCAAGGCCAATCGTCAGAAGTCTACGAACGTGAGCAAATTCAGCTGTTGAAAGCAAAGTGCGAACGTCGATTACGAGTAATAGATGAGGAAGTGGCTTTAAACCGCGGCAACGGTTTAAAGCCGGGTTGTGATGATTCTTGCGAGGAACAATCACAGCTCACTCAGTCACCAGCAAAGATCACGGAGGAGTGATGGAAAGAATAACACTCAATTATTCATTGTGGTACCACCAAAACCAGTTTTACAAGGTGGAGAAGGGGCAGAGCATCATTCTCACCCATGATGAATTAGCAGACTTGTTTGAAGCAAAGCGCATTTACGTAACTGCTGTTTATAAGGGGATGCTCCGTGGTTAAAGAACGTATCGAACGAGATTTCTATCCAACACCTTCTTGGTGTGTGAAAGCCTTATTGGACTGCATCGAGTTTCGCGAGGGTGATGTTATCTCTGAGCCTTGCCGTGGTGATGGCCGTGTAACGAACGAGCTACCAGGTGGACACACTATCAAGTATGCGGAGCTGGCCGAAGGTATTGATTACCTAAACCCTAAAAAAGACATGTCTGCAGATGTGATCATTACTAATCCACCTTTTAGTTTGGCGTTGGAGTTTATCGCAACGGCTATGACCCGCGACCTACGGCATGACGGCACCATGTGCTTCTTGCTTCGCCTCTCTATGTTGGGCAGCAAAGGTCGTGCAGATTTCTGGCGTTCTTTCCCTTGGACAAACCTACTGATCCTAACACCGAGACCATGCTTTGTTCATGGTGGAAGCGATAACTCTGAGTATGCATGGATTTGTTGGGATAGAGGAAACCGTATTAAGCGCCCTGCGTTCTGGACGTTGAAGAAAGAAGAGGTGGAAGCATGAAAGTCATCCCAATGATCTTCAATACTGAAATGGTGAAAGCACTTCTTGATGGTCGCAAGACAGTTACACGTCGGCCAGTCAGCAAAGTAAGAGCGGGAACCATCGATTGTCGTACTTTTAACAAAACAGTTGTATCTGGGCGTCAGCGGTTTGCTGTAAATCAACAAAACCCAAATCAAGAATGGCTTCCATATCCGTTTGTGGTTGGTGATCTAATTTGGGTTCGCGAGACGTTTTGTACAGACCCAGATTGCGACCATGACTCATGGGACGACCATGAACTTAGCTTTTTTGAATGGAATAACTGTGGCTGTTCTGCTGCGTTCTTGCCTGATGCTCTAAAAACTAATGAACATTGCCTCTTTAAAGCAGGAGGATTTCCAGATCTTAAATGGACACCGTCAATCCATATGCCTCGCTGGGCTAGCCGATTAACACTTAGGGTAACCAACGTTCGCATCGAGCGAATCAAAGACATCACTGACGAACAAGCTAGAGCGGAAGGCTGTTGGTATGGAGTTGGTGGTGGGGAAGTTGATTTGGCGGTACCTCCTCAGGATCACTTTCCAACCTTATGGGATTCGATCTATCAGAATTGGGATGAAAACCCTTACGTCTGGGTAATCGAATTCGAAGTTATTCACCAGAACATCGACAAAGTTGTATCTGAAATGGGGGATGTATGTCAGTAAAGGTAATGAGCTACGTTTGGGACATTCCGAGTTTTAAAGGTTCTGATAAGTTGGTGATGCTTTGCCTAGCTGACCATGCGGACGATAGCGGCCTTTGCTGGCCGTCTATCGATACTATTGCTCGTAAGTCTGGTGTTTCACCTACCACTGTAAAATCGACACTTAAGAAACTGGAAGCTGCCGGATGGTTATTCAAAAAGAACCAATTCAAAAAGGCGGACACTGGCCGTTTAGTCCGTTCGAATAATCAGTACCAGTTGCCTGTGATGCTTTTGAAGAAGAAAGCAGATGAACAGACAGATTTTGAACAGTCGAATTTCGTCTTTTCAAAAGTCGAACGTTCGAAACTCGAACAGACGAAACAACCAGAGGGGGTAGGTCAAATTCCGACTGGGGGTAGGTCGGAATCCGGCTATAAACCACCAATAGATCCACCAATAGAACCATCAAGTAAAGATCTTGCTCCAAGCGAACCGCTCGAAGCCGAACCAGCACTGTTTGAAATTCCTTTGAACAGGAAAGGGCAGTTTCATGGAGTAACTCAACCAGACATCGACCGCTATTCGGATTTGTTTGGTGCAGTGAATGTTCGTGCTGAGCTGAAAAAAATGATCGCTTGGTGCGATGCCAATCCTCGTAAGCGGAAAACCAAGCAGGGTATTGAGAAGTTTATTCAAGGTTGGCTTGGCAGAGAGCAAGACAAGGGGCGTTATCTACCACCACAGCAAGGTGATTCCTCAGTGGATACTCAGGACGAAGTGACCGTGATTCAGCGAGAAGTCGCTTTGCTAGAGAGCTCTATCAACTCAGAAAATCAGCGCATGTTGTACTTGATTGACGCTAAGCGACCTCAACATGAAGTGGAACCATCAAAGCGAAAGATCGCAGATTTGTCGGCCAAGCGCAGAGAGTTACTGGAGCGTGTTGCGAACCTAGAGGCGGTGTAGGGGGGCGAGAATGGCAAGTAAAAAGGATTTGGTTGAGGTAATGAAATCTCGTCGTCGGCTTTGGTCTCCGAGCGAGCTGTGTGATGAATTAGGTATTCACGTTTGTGACTTAGTTAGATTGGTTAAGGCGGCTCGCCGTTCTGGTGTGGATGTCCGGCATGAGAGTAGTGAACTTACGGGGTTCTCGAGTAAATACTGGTTAGCGGAGGGAGTCGAGTGTTAAGTATCAGCACCCAAACAGAGATGACAATGAGTAGTCGAGAGATTGCGGAACTGACAGGTAAGCGTCACGACAATGTTCGACGCACTATAGAAAGTTTGTGGGACTTGTCTTTAATTTCGGTCACTCAATTTGAGGAACCGACCGTAGGCGGAGGGAAGCCAACGAGGGTTTATCATGTTAACGAAGAAGGCTCTTACATCGTCGTGGCGAGACTATCTCCAGAGTTTACCGCGAAAATTGTCAAACGATGGCAAGAGCTAGAAAAGCAGTCTCAACCACAAGTTCCTCAAACTTTTGCTGATGCTCTTTTGCTTGCGGCCAATCAAGCCAAAGAACTGGAAGAAAAGAACCAGGCATTAGCTATCGCAGCGCCAAAAGCCGAGTTTGCAGATGCTATTGCTGGAGCGGATAAAGGTGTGAAGCTTGGTCAGTTTGCTAAAACAGTAGGCTTGGGGCCTGTCACTATTTTCCGTGTACTTCGAGAGTTAAAGATCTTTATGAGCCGTGGTGAATCTTACAACTTGCCGTATCAGGAGTTTGTAGAACGTGGTTACTTTACGGTGAAACAGGGTACTTACGAAACTAACTCCCAAACTAGGATCAGCCACACGGCCTTGATTACTGGAAAGGGTGAAATCTGGCTGCGCAAAAAGCTGTTGGAAACAGGTCACCTTAAGGCGGTGGCAGCGTGAGTCAGTTAGAGAAGTTGTTGTTGCAGCATATAAGAGCGTTGAAGTTGGAAGTACCTATGTCTGAGTATCGATTTCACGAGACACGCAGATGGCGCTTTGATTTTGCCTATCCCGATCAGCAGCTGGCTATCGAAGTAGAAGGTGGGACTTGGAGTAATGGTCGCCATAATCGAGCGAAAGGTTTTGAAGCAGATTGTGAGAAATACAACACGGCAGCATTGAGAGGTTGGACTGTTTTGCGTTTTACCGGAGACATGATCAAAAAGGGGTTGGCGATACAGATGATTGAGGAGGCATTAAGTGATTAAGGTAGATATCGATATTGTGCCCATTCTTAACGCTGCGGTGATCGCTCTGACACCCAATACTCAATCGTTAAAGTCACTGCTGGTGGACGGTAAGATCGGATTAGTTTCTCCCAATCAACGTTTGGCCACAAAGACCGCTGGAGGGTTGTCTTCGGATGACCTCTCTTTGGTGGCGTTCTTCGCGCATGATGACGTGCAACTGCTTATCGGTAGTACAGCTAAGTATGTTGATACGATTTCCGAGTGTCAGCTGAAGGATGAGGGCTACTGCAATCATAATCTGAAAACTCGGGTAACCGGTGAGGGAGCGATTCGTTTGTGTTGGCATCACGACAATATGGCCGACGACAGTCACCAGGCGTTTTCGATAGCCCGAAAGAATACGGTTCGCCACGGTCTGATGGTTGTTTCTCGCCAGCTGCATGGTGAAGTAAGACACATCACGGATGTTGATTTGTGCTGGTGGGCCGTTCGCAATGACGTGTATTCATTACTTCCACAGTCTGTTCTCGATCGCCAGCTCAAGCGAGAAGAAGGCAGCAAGCGAGTCGGTGTGCTGGGAAACGTGGATACGGATGCCAGGTATGTATTCGAAGATCTGCGTGAGCAACTACAACGTTTAGCTAAGCCAGTTCTCAAATTAATCATCGATGACGATCCACCAGCGATGTACCTAAGAAAGCCGAAGCCAATCCGTTGGGAGAGTGAGAAATACCTTTCATTCGTGCGAAAGTTACCCTGTCGCGTATGTGGTAAGACTGCAGGTATCGCTCATCACCTAATCGGCCACGGAGAAGGGAAGATGGGAAGTAAGGCTTCGGACATGTTTACCTTCCCGTTATGTAATGAACACCATCAAGAACTGCACCGCGATATGAACACTTGGGAACATCAACACGGCGATCAGCTCTGGCATGTGAAGGAGACGATTAATAAGGCGCTGGTGGTTGGGGCGTTGGGGTGAGGTGCGATTTCGAGAAGGTTTGGCTGCTAGCGCAGCCAAACATATTGAGAGGCAGAAGGTTCATATTTGTTAGCCGTCTTCACAAAGGTGTATCCATAGTTTCAATTTAAGGGATTCTGTCATGGACCAAACGTTATTAACCAACCAAGAAAACAACACCGAATGCTCTATACATCTAACACCATCTTTTGGCTCACCAGGATAGGCATTCGGATTTGTAGAAAACAGTACAATTTTCGTTGTATCAGTTACAAACTTTTCATATTTTTCAGGTGGCAATGGGTCAGGGTATTTACCCGATTTTACTTGGACACTACAAACTTCAGAACGTTTGTTGACCATAGAAAATTCAAATGTAGGCTTACTTCTAAAGCACGTTGATTTAACTAAACACCAACCTTGTGTTTGTAAATACATTGCAACCGTATCTTCGAGTTCATCTGGTGTCATGATAGAAAAAAGTGCATACACATCGATTTCTTTAAGTTTGCTAGATAGAACTTTTGTGTCTATTTCGGGACACCAGTTAGGGTCGACAGATAACCGTTCAAAAATAATGTCATTGCAATTCCTTTCTTTAGAATTGACTTTTATTCGTTGAATTATTCTTTGTGCAATGGTTCCTCGTTGAACGGCACCTGAAACAAAGATCTCAGGAACTTTAACCCACTGTGCTTTCCTTGCATGACCAAGATCAAAGCGAGAAAACTGTTCATCAATTTCAGAGCCTATTACAATTTCCTCTTTAGCTCGACATAGATAGTAATCTCCTTGCTGGTGCAACCAAACATGATCCCCACACTTTACATCTTCGAGTAATTTACGCACAGCATATGGCCATTTGTTATACCTTTTAATAACCAAAGACTTTGCTTCCTCCAAAGTATTCGGTTGAGACTCTAAATATGCAGCAGACCACCCAACGCCTAGTAAAGATTTTTCTCTGCATAAATCGAATGCATTTAAATGCGATTCACTATCGGGCTTTATAGATAATTTCCATGTACTCATAGAGATACTCCTAAATGGCTAACGCCTTGTTTAGGGTGAGCAACGCAATGCCGATGCCGCCGCATACCAATTTAATCACTAAAACCAACGCGTAGTAAAACTGCCACGCGTAGCGAATCCCTCTTGAACAGTTTTTAGTGTGTGTTGTACTCACCTGTTCTAATTCTTCTAAAAATTTCTCGCTCGGCAGCACTAAGAGCATAATAGTGATTGCCACCTTTAACGGTCGTAATAACACTATTGTTGCAATTTTCGCATATGAAGTGCGTTTTATCCTCTTCATAAAAGGTGCCACAAGAGCTATCGTCATAAACTAATGTTGCATCGCAAGATGGGCAGAAACACCATAAATTAGATATTTCGTTGTTATCCCAAGACCATCGCCATTTGGTCGAGTAAAAGTAGTCTTCTTGATAGTTTGTATAAGTAGGTTGCTTTTGAGGTGTTCTTAACGATCGATAGATATTAAAAATGCCAACCAGTGTCAGAAGTATGATTGGAATCCAAGCCCATCCAGGTAAAGCATAGGTATCAATTAAAGCTCTCCAACACCATGAGGCAAGAGACCAGATCCAATCAATAACTGCCATCCCGTAATTTCTTAACTCAGGGATAAAAGTTAGGGCGACTCCAGCTACAATAGATGCTATTGCCCCGTTTCTAATAGATTTAAAGGAATTTTCGCTCATATTTCTCCTAGCACACGAACACAGCGTTAGGGTTTACGCAATACATAAGTTTCTGCAAACAGCCTTGAGTACAAACCCAATACATACCAGCAATGCCTTACGAGCCAAATCCCACTTAAACGTCATATTTATATTTCAAGCAATTGATATGGTGCGGCTAAACCCATAACTAATTCGTGTCCCGTATTGCCAGATACAACACGTTTATATGGATCAGTTTCTAATTTAAACGATCCAAAACATAGCACTTTCTTACCAGGTGTAATAAAACTATGACTTAAACCGAACTTTAGTCGTGCAACGGGGTAAATATTGTTTCCAGTACTCTGTAGCTTTGGCAAAAATTCTGCTGAATGGAAGCGCCTTGTTGGGGTACTAAAACTGACTTGTCGTATCTGACCTATGACTGCCGCTTTAACAGGTCCGTTTTTAACTACTTTCTTATGTAAAGCATCATAGTGTTTTACATCAAAGAAGAAATCGTCCCATCTTATCTTTTCTTTATCCACCACGACGAAAATTGATTGACGTTTCGTTGGGTTTTTACGCCCATATTCATACAGGTCAAACAGACCGTTTAGATTATTTACATAAGGAAGTTTTTTACCGCGGGTTCTGTATGTACGCTTTACCGTGTCATGATTATGGTTTTTTAGAAAGTCATTTTCCTTACCTTTCATTTTTGCTTGGTCTTTGTCATCCATTAGGTGAATACGGAAAACTCGACTTCCATTAGCCAAAGCTGTCAATATTTCATTCGATGAGCCAGCTGCATTGATTACTTGCTTGCCTTTAGTCGCAAAAGAACAGGTCACTGAGTGAAGTTCATATTTGGCTAGTCGAAAATAAGCAGGTACTTGAGTCGTTCTTGACTTTCCAACTCTTTGGCTTGCTGAAACATACTCAAGTTCCGCTATGCAGTCCTTGCCGCCACAAAAAATTGGACTTGGTCTACCGAAAGCTAAATAATTCAAAATCGTTACTTGGTTTCCATTAGAATCATAACCAAATGGAATCTTTACTCCACTCACTCCACTCTCCTATGTACAGAACGCCGTATTAAGTTTTGAGCATCGTTACCACGAAACCTAACCCGTTGCGTCGTAAACTCAAAACCCAACTATGAAATGAAAAGTGCCAAGCGTTGGGATTCAATCTTAAACACTTAAATGCGCTAATCCAGTTCAGTGGTGCTATCTATTTGCACTTCTTCATCAGTTAACTCTCCACCACGAGATATTTTCAAATTGAATCTTTTGAAGGATGAGAAGAAGTCCTCAAATGACATATTGACTCTTATCTTTCGTATTGAGTCGTCATTCTCATCCTCTAATAAGATGCTTACCCAAACTGGCTCATCATCACTATCTACAGCAAGATCACTGACGTACATTTCGACACCGATTAAATGCTCAGAATCTTCAGCATGTCCCCCTTCTATCAACCATGTGATGAGACTATCGTTATCTGAATCATCAGCAGCAGCTGTACCTATATAGTCATCATATTGGACATTTGCGGTGAATGTTTCGGTATACATTTTAATAGTCCTCTAGCTCATATTCTTAGGTCTAAATGCAACTTACATTAGATATGAATATTCAACAAAATACATAGCTCACATTTTTAACCCTTGAGTATCTAACGGTTACTATCAGTTTATTGGTGATATGGACCGTGGCGTCTAAAAGAAAGTATTAGTAAAGCGTTGGTGGCCGGCACGGTGGGATCTAAATATCATTCTTTAGATTTAAATTACCAGGTAAGACCAGTTAATTTAATTTCATAAAGTTCATTCTTATCATTGTGATAAGTTTGCTATCGTGGCTTATTACTCAAAATTCTCTGAAATTATCTCAATAGTGAGAGGTGTCGGTTGTTTCATATTTCTATGCTGGCTTGGTGGCACACGGAGCAGGTGCATATGTGCCCTATAGCGGCAAAACAACACGATCAGGGGAATAGAGTATGAATAGTAAATTAGGCATCGGTGTGTTAAGTCTCTTAACACTGAGCATCATTGCTACACCAACCTTTGCAAAAGGTAATGAAAAAACCAATGGAGGAACAACGCCACAAGGCAAGCCTTTTGTATATATTGGTGAACAAATTGAAGTGATTGAAGCCGTTCAACTTTCTCTACAAGAACAAATCGATGATTTAGTCGGTGACGTTTCAAGCATAGAAGAGCATTTGGACGCAACGGAAGATGCCATTGAAGCTTTACAAGCTAAAGATGCGGCTTTACAAGCATTAATCGATGCAAATGCAGGGAACATTACTGATTTACAGGGTGAGATAACGCGCCTTCAGGATGAGTTAGATAAACTCAGAACTGATATGACGACCGGTGACGATATTCTGCAATCGAAAATCGATACTAACCTTGCTCTGATTGGAGTCCTTCAGCTTGCGGTTGCAGAATTCAATACTCTCCAAGGGCAGATTGACGCATTGAAAGCTGAAAATACTAGCCTACGACTAGCGATGGAAGCAGGGGACTTATCACTTCAATCACAAATTGATTCCAACGACACCTTGATTGTTAACCTTCAAAGTCAAATTAATTCAATCGGTCTCCTAGAATCACAAATTGAGGCCAATAAAGCTTTAATTTCTGGATTACTTTCACAGGTCAATTCGCTATCTATTAGCATAGATCGATACGCAAGCTACATGAATAGAGAGTGTCAGCCTGGAGAGTTCTTACACTCTACGAACGTTGATGGTTCATATGTATGTGAAGTTGGCAGTGGAAGTGGTGGAATTGGAGGATTCCTTCAACTTAGAGTCGTTAGTGTTACGACCATCCCCAAAAACAGTGGTGGAAATGCTATGGCTGAGTGCCCATTGGGAAGTATCATGACTGGTGGGGGATATGAAGCGACTTCTAGTATTGACGTATTACAATCTAAACCAGCGATTATGGGAGGCGATGTCTCAAATAGTGGCTTAAATCGCGCTTGGTTTGTGGTAGGTCTGAATCGCAATTCACCATATGACGTTAACCTTTATTCTACGGCGATCTGCTTACAACCAATTTAAGTTATTCCTTTCATTTCGATAAGCGGGCTTAAGCTTGTAGTGCCTAAGCTCGCCATCGTTGAGTAGAAGAACCTCTCTTTTAAAGGGATAATTTAGGAAAACTGGAACTTAAACTCACAGCCAAACCACATTGTTCTTGGTGTCTTTTGCGACTCCTTTTGTTTAAGTAGTGATATGGAGTTTGGCGTGTGAAAGAGAACATTAATAGAGCGCTGGTGGTCTAGGCTGTAGAGCAAATCAACCCTAGCTCTCATTTTCCTCTAAAAATGTGGAATTTACCTACAACAAATGGCAGATTAATACTTTATGCAAACAATAGATTATACCTCATAGTTAATGATCCGAACCATAATTGAAGCTCCTTCCACTCTCTGTATATATAACCACAGTACAACAAAGCAGACTTATGAATTACTCCAACGGATAAATAATTCATGCTTGCAGCGTGGGGAGTACATAACTCTGGATTTAAGTAAGGTAGGCAATGTTACCGCGGCTGCGTCGGTCTTGTTGTTCGCAACCATTAACACCTGTCAGCTTATGAGCGGTAACCCAAACACAGTGAAATGTATTTTCCCTAAAGCAGACAGAAACCCTGTTGGACATCGTTATATCGTCAAAACTGGACTATCCAAAGCACTATTAGCAGGTAGCTTTGATAAAATAGAGGCCCTCAATGAGTCTCAGAATTACTACCAGACTGGAGTAGACCCACTAAAGCTTCTTATGGTTACTCTCGATTTATTTAATAAAAATTTACCGAGTCAGCAAACCGACATTTTGATTTCTGGTATTGGTGAGGCAATGCTGAACGTGATTCACCATGCCTATAAAAAATCAGGGAGTAATACAGAAATTGATCCTGTAAAAATAGACATTGTTGATAGTCTTGGAGAAAGGTGGTGGCAATGTGCTTGGTATGATGAAAGTGAGGAATCTTGGACATTTATTATTTGTGATATTGGCCTTGGTATTGCGCAAACTTACTTGCGTGACATGAGTGTTATTGGAAGCGCACTCCCATTACAAAAGGCATTGTCAGAGGCTTTGACTGGTGGGAATAGCCGATTCATAGGTTCGGGGAGAGGCAATGGCTCCGAGGATATGAAAAGACCTGTGGATGATAGTGCAAAAGAGGAACTTCTGATTTATAGTAGTGGGTATAAATACCAATATAATTCTAGTTTTCGTCAGGGGCAAGTTGTGCCTCTAGGGTTGTTTTTCCACGGTACGTTAGTGCAATGGACATTATGTGCTGATTGTTTAGGTGGTTGATATGATTACAATTGATGTTGCAACATTCTCGCAGACTCCATTTGGTAGGTATGCACAAGACAGTGATTTTAGTGCCGAAAAGTTCCGAGATACTGTATTAATTCCAGCCATTCAGGGATCTCATGGCGAAGACGTTGAGGTTGATTTCTCTAAAGTGGCGCTAGGTGTAGGTTCCTCCTTTCTAGAAGAAGCTTTTGGCGGACTGGTTCGAAAAGGTTTCGATAAAAAAGAACTCATAGCTCATATTCGTGTAAAAGACCGCATAGGAATATACGATAAGCAAGTTAAGAAGTTTATCCAAGAAGCTCGTGCCTAGGAGGGAAGTTGGAGGCCATTCTTAAATATAGCGGTTTGATAAGTGTTCTCTTAGTTATCATAGGTTGGGCTGTTATCTACAGAAATGCAGTCAAGATTGCAACTAGAGCAGAAACTAAGTCTCTGATGGATGATTTGTTCCGCATTTTCGATTCTATTGAGAGTCTGTCGGTAGACTATTGGTTATCAGGCAGAAAAAACAGAATCGATTCAGATGAGTTTACTTTACTATTTAATGCAAAACTATTGACCTTGAACAGCAGGTTAGAGCAATTAGAGCATAGGAAAGTTGATGTAAGCGAAGTAGATCTATCAAAGCTTGCAGAGCTGATAACTATTGATTGTGAAGATGTAGACAGAAAGTCAGATAGTGATAAGCGAGCAAGGGTACAGCTAATTCTAGACCATATAAATAAGTCGACTGTAGGCTTGTATTCAAACTTCCAGCATGCGAACAAGCCTGTACATTGATAGATGTGACCCGTCCTGATATGGGTTGACACTTTTTAACTAAAACGCTCGATGTACTTCATCGGGCGTTTTGTATTTTAAAG